>JAAYCI010000034.1 GCA_012729855.1 Oscillospiraceae bacterium | reverse complement strand
CTTTCGCAGACTGAAAGCTTTTCGTAGGGTTTTCACCCGTTACGATAAACTCGATTGCGTTTTCATCACTTTCATTTGTTTCGCCCTTGTCTTTGATTCGTTGCGGTAGTGTCAACACGACCTAAAAAGATGACCAGAAAACCGATGTCCAGCCAGACAGACAACATGTTCAGTGTCCTTGCAGGAATAACCTCCATACTGCTTCTTCCTCTCTCACAAAATGCGTGGGCATGCCACACACTGGCATTATGCCAAACCCGGCGGGGTTTGTCCATACATTCCCCCAGCAGAAAAGTAAACGCCGCCCTTGCTTTCGGGGCGGCGTGCTGAACGGGATTATTTGCGGGATTACAGCGGGGAAACCGCCCCAATATCCTCTGTCTCAGTGTAGCTGTCCAAATCATCGGGCAGCGTGACCGTAACGTCTTTGGTTTGGATATTGGTCATCGACATGGTACAAGCGGCTTCTATCATCTGGCCCTGGGTGTCCATGGCGAAGGTAAAGTCCATCTCCATGGATTTCATCTGGCCGTCCTTGCCCACCACCGCTTTCGTGTTGATGTCGCCGATGTTCAGGTTGGCGTCGGCATCCCCCAACGCGCTGCCCAGCTGGCTTTTCAGGGCGTCGGCCATGGCTTCGCCATCCAGCACAAAGGTAAGCACATAGCCGTCGTCCGTTGTTTCCATGTGCTGCTCCTTGATGGCATTTTCCGTAATATCCACATTCACCTGGGGGCTGCCCTGCTGCCGGGCATCCTCAAAGCTCATGGGCGACTTCACCTTGCTGCTCATTGCGTCCATATACATCATGCCATCGGTATAATACATATTCATGTCCAGGCTCATGCCCATAAAGCCCATGGACATCTCGGTGGCCATCTGCACGTTGCCCGCCGCGTCGGGGGCCTGTGCGACATGCGCGGTTATGCCCACATCGGCCTCCTGGCCCATGGCCGTCATCGCGATATTGATCGTGATATCGGCGGCCAGCGCGGTGGTTTCTTTCATCTTGGCATTGGCGCTGGTGTACGCCACCAGGGCCGATTCCGGCACCTTGGGCCCGCAGCCGGCCAGCAGCACAACCGCCAGCAGCATTGCAAGCGCGACGGATACTTTCGTTTTCATGCTTCTCTCCTCCATATGTTCGGGGTATGTCTGTGTGGGGTTTTGACAATTGCCGTATTCAGGAGATTTTACCACACCGGGGCAGGGCTGTCAAAGCCGGCGGCAGCAGCCCCGGGCCTGCCGCATAATTGCCGCTTGCCCACACCGGCACATCGCGGTACAATGGTAGCAATGCGGTTTGCCACCATGTATTCCGGTGCGCCTGTTGGCCAAACACACAAAGGGGGAACTTCCCATGACAGCCCTGATCATCATCCTCTGCCTGCTGGGCGTGGTTGTTTTGCTGTTGCTGGTGGCGGTGGTGCGGGCCCTGGCGGCGAAGCGCCCCCTGCCCAATGCCACGCCGCCCCCGCTGGATGAAGCCGCCGCGGCGGGTTACGCTCAGCGGCTGAGCCGGATGATCCAGTACGAGACGGTAAACACGCCGGGCGAAGGGCCCGAGGTGCTGCGCGCGCGGTTTGAGGGTTTTATCGCGGTGCTGGCCGGGTGCTACCCGCGGGTGTTTAACCAGCTGGAGCGTATTGAGCTGCCCGAGGCGCTGCTGCTGCGCTGGCGCGGGAAAGACAGCACGCGCGGGGCCATATTGCTGATGGCCCACAGCGACGTGGTACCTGCCACCGGCGCATGGCAATACCCGCCCTTTTCGGGCACCATCGCCGATAACAAGGTGTGGGGCCGCGGCACCATCGACATTAAAAACGGGCTGTGCGCCATACTGGAGAGCGCCGAGGCCCTGCTGGGCCAGGGGTTTGTGCCCGCCTGCGACGTGTACATCGAGAGCTCCTTCAACGAGGAGAGCATGGGCCCCGGGGCCATTGGCGCGCGGGACTGGTTTGTGGAAAATAACATCCCGCTGGACATTGTGAGCGACGAGGGCGGCTTTGTGACGGACCAGCCCATGCCCGGGCTGGCCCCCGGCTGGTATGCCATGCTGGGGCTTACCGAGAAGGGCTATGTCAACCTGCGCTTCACCGCCAACAGCCACGGCGGGCACGCCAGCACCCCCTACAAGGGCAACCCCATGGCCCGCCTGGCCCGGTTTATCTGCGCGGTGGAGAAAAAGCCGCCCTTCACAAGCCGCATCAGCAGCCCGGTGAAGGAATGCTTCGACGCGCTGGTGCCCTACATGCGCTTCCCCACACGGCTGCTGCTGGCCAACCGCTGGCTGTTCACACCGTACATCCTGTGGCACTACCCCCGCACCTCGCCCCACATGGCCGCGCTGCTGCGCACCACCTGCGTGTTCACCATGGGCACGGCCTCGCCGGCGCCCAACGTGATACCCGCCACCGCCAGCGTTACCGCCAACCTGCGGCCCATCATGCACCAGGACGCCGAGGCCTCCATTGCCGCCATGCGCGCCATGGCCGCCCGCTACGGGCTGGAAACGGAGGTGCTGTACGCGCGGGGCGTCAGCCCCCTGTCGAACATAGAGGCCCCCGCCTACGCTTACCTGGCGCAGCTGGCCGCCGCGCTTTTCCCCGAGGCCGTCGTGGCGCCCTACATCATGCTGGGCGGCACCGACTCCCGCCATTTTTCCACCCTCTGCCCGGTCACGCTGCGGTTTGGGCCGTTTTTTGTCTCCCACACCCAGCACGCCGGCATGCACGGGCTGAACGAATACATCGACATCCCGTCGCTGGCCCGGGGCGTGGGGTTTTACGCCCAGCTGCTCACCGGCTGGGCCTGAGCGCTCTGTTTTTCTCCATCACGATTGTCGCTTGCGCCTTTGCCACTGGCAACCCCAAAGGGCAAAAATTGCTGCCAATCTGCCTAGGTCGTGTTGACACTACCGCAACGAATCAAAGACAAGGGCGAAACAAATGAAAGTGATGAAAACGCAATCGAGTTTATCGTAACGGGTGAAAACCCTACGAAAAGCTTTCAGTCTGCGAAAGAG
>JAAYCI010000033.1 GCA_012729855.1 Oscillospiraceae bacterium | reverse complement strand
CTTTCGCAGACTGAAAGCTTTTCGTAGGGTTTTCACCCGTTACGATAAACTCGATTGCGTTTTCATCACTTTCATTTGTTTCGCCCTTGTCTTTGATTCGTTGCGGTAGTGTCAACACGACCTAAAAGCATCCGCCCAGTTGGTGATGACAGGCGGATGCTTTTTGCCGTGTATTCATGAATGGCAGCCCTGATACGGGCTTACTTGCCGCCCAGCTTCTGCTGTGTTTTGGCAAGGAAGCGCCCGGCGTCCACAATGGCGCGGGTGTGGCGGCCGCTGCCTATCTCACCGGCGTCGTCGCCGGCGGTTACGGCAAAGGTGACCTGGCGGCCGGCCACTGCGGTAACGGTGGCTGTGGCCTGCACGGCCATACCCACGGGTGTGGCGGCGCTGTGCTGTACGTCGATGTGCACGCCCACCGAAGTCTGCCCGGCGTCCAGCTGCGGCGCAATGCAGCCGGCGGCGGCCTGCTCCATCAGGGCGATCATCATGGGGGTGGCAAAAACGTCCAGGTTGCCACTGCCCACCGTACGCGCGGTGTTTTGGGCGGATACCGTGACAGAGCAACTAAAGGATTGGCCGATTGTGATGGACATAGTTTCACCTCGTTGTGTTTCGGTTGGTTGCGATGCGGCGGCGCCGGCTATTCCGGCCCGCCCAGGGTGATGAGGATATCATCCTGCTGTATTTCCAAATCGGGCGGCACAGGCAGGATGGTCTTGCCGGCGCGTATCACGGCCAAAATCAGGATATTGTCCTGGTTGCGGATATCGGCGTGGATGATGGTTTTGCCCACCCATTGCGGCAGGGGGGCCATCTCCACAATGGACTTGCCCGAGCGCTCCAAAATGTCCTGCACGTTGGGGTTTATCAGGGCGCGGGCCAGCTTTGCGCCCATCTCGTGCTCGGGCAGCACCACCTGGTCTACCCCTATGCGCTCCAGTATCTTTTTCTGCCGCATGCCCGAGGCTTTGGCCACCACCATGCGCGCGCCCTGCTCCTTGGCCACCATGGCGGCCAGCAGGGTGGCTTCAAAGTCCTCGCCCATGGCAATCACCACCACGTCGTAGTTACCCAGGCCCAGGTGGCTTATGGCCTCTTCGTCCGCGGCGTTCAGCTGCACCACCTGGGTGGCGCAGTCGGTCACCTCGTGCAGGCGGGCGGGGCTGCGGTCGCAGGCCAGGATATCCACATCGTAGTTGGCCAGGGTTTTTATAATGCTGAGGCCGAAGCGCCCCACCCCCAAAACGGCAAACTGCCGGTTTTGTTCCTTTTTAGGCATAAGATAGTCCTTTCCCTAAGGCGTTTAGCCAATGATGACCCGCTCGTCCGGGTAGCTGAGGCTGCCGGCGGTGGCGTGGCGCCGCATATTCAGCGCCATGGCCACGGTAACGGGCCCCAGCCGCCCGATATACATGCACAGGATGATGACGATTTTGCCGGTGAGCGAAAGATGTGGCGTGATGCCGGTGGTAACGCCCACGGTGCCGGCGGCGGAAGAGGTTTCAAAAAACAGGTCAAGGATATCGTGCGGGAAGGGGCTGTTCATCTCACTGAAATGCAGGATGAGCGTGGCGGTGAACACCACCCCCAGCAGCGTGCAGATGACGGCCAGCGCCTTTTGCAGCAGCGCAAGCGGCAGGGTGCGGCCCAGGGCCTGCACGCGGTCGTGCCCGCGCAGGGCCGACAGCATGGCCAGAAGCACCACCCCCAGCGTGACGGTTTTGAAACCGCCCGCGGTGCCGGCCGGGGAGCCGCCAATAATCATCAGAAAGCTGGAGATGATCTTGGAGAAGTCTGTGAGGCCGGCCTGGCTGATGGAATTGAACCCCGCGGTGCGCAGGGTGACCGACTGGAAGAAGGCCGCCAGCACCTTGCCCGGCACGGAAAGCGGGCCCAATGTTTCGGGGTTGTTCCACTCCAGCGCCAAAAACAGCCCCACGCCCAGCAGAATAAGGGCGGCGGTCATGATCAGCGCGATTTTGGTGTGCAGCTTCAGGTGGATGAAACGGATGCGCAGCGAACGCCTTTTGCCCCGTTTGGCGGCATCGCCGATATCGCCCCACACGGTGAAACCCAGGCCCCCGGCGATGATGAGCGCCATGATGATGAGGTTGATGGGCAGGCTGCCCTGCCAGGGCACCAGGCTTTCGGCGCTGAGGGTGTCGAACCCGGCGTTGCAGAAGGCCGATATGGCGTGGAACACACCCTTGCCCAGCGCCTGCCATAGCGGCATGCCGTCGCCGAAAAAGAAGCTGGCAAACAGCAGCGCGGCGCCCAGGCCCTCGGCCAGCAGGGTAACCTGCACCACCTTTTTTACCAGCCGTACCATGCCGGCGGTGCTGTCCTGGTTAAAAGACGCCTGGATGACCGTGCGGTTGCGCAGCGGGATGCGCCGCCGCAGGATGACCATATTCAGTGTAAGGATGGAGATAAAGCTGAGCCCGCCCAGCTGAATGAGCGCCAGGATGACGATGTGGCCGAAGAGTGTCCAGTGCTGCAGGGTGTTTACCACAACAAGCCCCGTTACACAGGTGGCCGAGGTGGCCGTGAACAGGGCGTTTAAAAAGCCAATGCTGTGGCCGCTGCGGCTGGCAATGGGCAGGCACAGCAGGCAGGCGCCCAGCAAAATAATGACGGCGAAGCCCACGGCAATGGTTTGCGGCGGGGCCAGATGGAACGGACGCTTTTTTTCTGGCATATAGAGGCCCTCTCAGGCGCATTTTATAGGGTTGCTTAGGGACACGCCCCAGAGTCTGTTTTCAAATCTCCAAAGCGCCCAAATCCAGCGTTTTCGGCGCCCCTGCCGCGCTGCTTTCCCTTGCAAACCACCAGGGTTTGCGGCGGAAAAGCGCCCTTGCAGGGCCACCAATTCCGCTTGGCTTTGGTCATTTCTCCCATTTGCAAACAGACTCTAGATGGAAACCACCCGGTTTTTGCCCTGCTGCTTGCCCAGGTAAAGCTGTTCGTCGCAGTAGCGGATGCTGCTGGCCGGGGCGGTGGGGTCCAGCGGGGCCACGCCAATGGTGACGGTGATTTTCAGCGGCCCGGCCTCAGTTTCTATGGTACTCTCTTCCAGCTGCTGGCGCAACTTGTCCAGTATGCTGTGGGCGGTGGGCGATGTCACGTTTTCCAGCACCACCAAAATCTCCTCGCCGCCCCAGCGGAAAATCTCATCGCTTTTGCGCAGACGTTCGCGCAAAAAGCCGGCCAGCCACACCAGTACCTCGTCGCCCACCGGGTGGCCCCAGGTGTCGTTCACCAGCTTGAAATCGTCAATATCCAGCATGGCCACGCAGTAGGGCTGGGGGCTGTTTTCCTTGGCCAGGCGGGCAATGTGGCTGTCGGCGTAGCGGCGGTTGTACAGGCCGGTCAATGGGTCGGTGTTGGCCAGGGCGGAAAGCTCCAGCATTTTAAGGTCGTTGGAGCGCTCGATGATGCGGCGCACCACATTGCCGATATACAGCTGCACCACCGTGCCGATGAACAACAGGTAGATGTTGGAGACCAGCAGCAGGGTATGCAGGCCGGGGCTGAAGCCGGCCGAGGGCATGTTTACCAGCCCCAGAATGAGGCTGCAGCTGGCAATAACAAAGATGCCGACCAGCACGCCGGTACGCCTTCTAAGCGTACTATAAGGCAGAACCACCTGCAGCACCGCCACCAGCAGGTAGTAGCCGATGATATAGGTGGAGACGCCGTCCAGCATGGTAAACAGGGTGGCGTAAATGGTTACCTCGGCGGTAGCCACCAGCGTGGTGGCTGTAAAGCGGCGTTTGCGGTGCAAAAAAAGCGCCACAGCGTAGCAAGCAATGCTAACCGTATTAATGCAGATGAACGGCAGGCTTCGTGTGGCTATAAAGACCACCAGGAAGTACAGGTGGGCAAACAGGCAAAACAGGGTGGCTATGAAGGAGATCAGATACTGATGGATGGCATCGTCTTCGTGGATGCCCTTTTTCACCAGATGGGCTGCGGTGTAGTTCAGCAGTTTGTGATACATGGCAATTGCGCGTTTTATCGCGCGGTTTCACTCCTCCCCCAATGGGTGCAGTCAAAAATTGCCGCCTGCCAAGCGGCGGGCAACGCCCTTTGGTTTATCCAAAAAATTATAGTAAAAAAGGGGAGATAAGTCAATATTTCACCGTTTCCTCACAAAGTGTTCGCGCAGTGTTCAGGCAGATTTCCAGCCTGCGACACCCGGCGCGATGGGGCTGTGGTATAATAATCTCAGCCTGGCACGGCGGGGGCCGCGCCACCGCGCGTTGCGCGGCATGGATGCTGCCGCATCCGGCTGGGAACATTGTTTCATAGCGGCGCTTTGCGCTGCGGCTTCGCCGCTGGTTTCGCCTGGGCGAAACCGCCATGGAATAATAACCACAATATATTGGAAGCACTGTGGGCATATGCCCGGCAGGAGGTTTGAATGGCCAGGATCATGGTGGTAGACGACGAGGAGAAAATCCGTTCGTTGGTGAAAAAGTATGCGTCCTTTGAGGGGTACGAGGTGGTGGAGGCCGGCAGCGGCCTAGAGGCCATTGAGCAGCTGAAACGCACCATGGCAGACCTGGTGGTGATGGATGTGATGATGCCCGAGCTGGACGGCTTTTCCACCGTGAAGGAGATACGCAAAACCAGCCGTGTGCCGGTAATCATGCTGAGCGCGCGGGGTGAGGAATACGACCGCATCCACGGCTTTGAGGTGGGGGTGGACGACTATGTGGTGAAGCCCTTTTCGCCCAGGGAGCTGATGATGCGGGTGGCGGCGGTGCTGGCCCGTGTGCAGCCGCCCGCCGCCGGCGCGGACGGCCACGAGTGTTACACCCACGAGGGCCTGATAGTTGACTTTACCGCCCGCCGCGTAACGGTGGACGGCGCCGAGGCCGAGCTTTCGCCCAAGGAGACCGACCTGCTGTTTTACTTGGTGCGCAACAAGGGCATTGCGCTTACCCGCGAAAAGCTGCTGACGGGCGTGTGGGGCTACGACTTTTATGGCGACGACCGCACGCTGGACACCCATATCAAGATGCTGCGGCGGGCGCTGGGCCCCTACAGCGGCCTGGTGGTAACGCTGCGCGGCACGGGGTACCGGTTTGATGGTTAGCTGGGTGGCGGCCGAGGGCGGCAAAAAACCGGCCAGCATCAAGTGGAAGATATTCGCCTTTTTGCTGGGCTTTTGCCTGCTGCTGCTGGTGATACTGTGGCTGTTCCAAACGGTTTTTCTGGACAGCTTTTATACGGCCATCAAGCTGGGCGAGGTGGAAAAGGAAGCCGCCACGCTGGCCGGCATGATAGAAGCCGATGACTGGGAGGGCCTGGAAACCAGCGTGCGCAACCGGGGCGACATTTTTGTGGAACTGGTGGATATGGACGGCGACAGCCAAACGGTGCAGGGCCTGTTCTCCGAGGGGGGCATAGGCCCGCTGCCGGACACCCTGAAAACCACCCTGTACGACCAGGCGGCGGCCAATGGCGGCGCCTACACCCTGCGCATGAACCAGGACACCATGCGGGAGCTGCTGCAGCCGGACGCCCCGCCGGACATGGGCGCTGGCGAGGGCAAGCCGGGTGGCGGGCGCTACAACGACGGCCCGCCCGACATGTTTGGCCGGCAGAGTGAGATGATTGTGCATGTAAAGCTGCTGAACACCGCCGCCGGCGAGGAGCAGATGCTGCTGGTGAGCGCGGCCATTACCCCGGTGAACGCCACGGTGGCCACGCTGCGGGTGCAGCTGGTGTGGATTAGCGTGATTGTGGTGGCGCTGGCCATAGTGATTGCGCTGCTGATTGCCCGCCGGGTGGCCAAGCCCATAGAAAAACTGAACACCGCCGCCAAGCAGCTGGCCCGCGGCCACTACGCCGTGCGGTTTGACGGAACGGGCTACCGCGAGGTGAGCGAGCTTTCGGCCACGCTGAACCACGCGGCGGTGGAGCTGGGCAAAACGGAGGAGCTGCAGCGGGAGCTGATAGCCAACGTAAGCCACGACCTGCGCACCCCGCTGACGCTGATTACCGGCTATGCCGAGATGGTGCGCGACCTGCCCGGCGAGGGCACGCCTGAAAATATGCAGGTCATCATTGATGAGGCCAAGCGCCTGACGAGCCTGGTGAACGATTTGCTGGATTTGTCCCGCCTGCAGTCGGGCACCAGCGCGGCCAACCCCGAGCGCTTTGATTTGACGCAGGAGATAGCGGAGGTGATTGCCCGGTTCTCCAAGTTCAGTGCGCCCGAGGGCGTTACCGTGGCCTTTGAACACGACGCGGACGGCGTGGTGGTGCAGGCCGACCGCGCCCGCATCGTGCAGGTTATCTACAACTTTTTGATAAACGCCATGACCCACGGCGGCGACGACAAACGCATCACCGTGCGGCAACAGGTGGCGGATGGCCGGGTGTTTGTGCGCGTTATTGACACCGGCGCGGGCATTGCGCCCGACCAGCTGCCCTACATATGGGACCGCTACTACAAGGTGGATAAAGTACACCGCCGCGCCGCCACCGGCACAGGGCTGGGGCTGTCCATCGTGAAGCATATCCTGGAGCAGCACCCGGACATCCAGTACGGGGTGGACTCGGGCGTGGGGCAGGGCAGCCAGTTCTGGTTTTCGCTGCCGGTGCAGGGTGCTGGGGGCGCGACGTGAGCTTGTGGGCATGCCTGCCTGGTGCTGGGGGTAGCGGCGCCAGACACAAGCTACTTCACTAGGCAGGCAACGTAAGTGTGCCCCGCTTCCCCATGGCACGTGGCCGGCGCCGTTGCCCCCGGCGCCGGGCAGGCATGCCCACAAGCTCAAGGCAGTTCTGTGGCAGATGATTTGATGATGTGCGTTGTAGCTGCCGGCCCTGCATGCTATACTTGGGGTGACGTTTGCCGACAAATAACCGTGACAACTGAGGGAGGCATGGCAATGGGACAGGTAACAGGCGGGCAGCTGGTGGCAAGGGCGCTGAAGCGCGAGGGCGTGAAATGCGCGTTCGGCCTGACGGGCGGGCACTTGATGCCCATTTTTTACGGGCTGCGGGAAGAGGGCATACAGCTGTATGACACGCGGCACGAAAGCGCGGCGGGCTATGCGGCCGACGCCTATGCGCGCATCACAGGCGTGCCCGGGGTATTGATGACCACGGCCGGCCCGGGCGTGACCAACACGCTGACGGCCATGGCCGAGGCGGCCGACGCCGGCAGCCCGGTGCTGCACATTGGCGGCGCCACGCCCGAGGTATTCAACGACACAGGCACCTCGCAGGACATTGAGACGGTGAAGGCCATGGCCGCCTTTTGCCGCTTTGCCAAAAAGTGCCGGCAGGGCCTGCGCATCCCGGAGTACATTGCCATGGCTTACCGCTACGCGCTGGATGACACGCCCGGCCCGGTATATTTGGAAATACCGGCCGAGATACTAAAAGCAAGCTACGATGAGGACGACGTGGTTTGGCCGCAGAACACCCGCGCGCAGGCCATGGCCTTTGGCGAGCCGCGTTATATTGAAGCAGCGGCAAAGCTGCTGAGCGAAGCAAAGCGCCCGGTGCTGGTGCTGGGCGAGCAGGCGCGCTACAGCGCCGAATATGGCGCGTATGTGCGCGAGCTGGTGCATTACCTGCAAATGCCGGTGATGACCACGCCCCTTACCATAAGCCGCGGCTTGTTTGCCAACGAGGCTGAGGACGAGCTGTTTGACATGGGCGAGGGGGCGGCGGCCGAGGCCGACGTGATACTGGAGCTGTGCGCCACCAACCACCAAACCATCAACCGCGGCCGGCCGCCGCTGTTCTGCGCCGGGGCCAAGATCATCCAGGTGCACCCCGACCGCACGAAGATTGGCTACAACGCCCCCGCGGATGTGGGTATTGTGGCCGGTGCGGGCGGTGCGGCCATGCAGCTGCTGGAGCAGGTGAAAAAACTGCGCGGCCCGGTAACAGACACCGCCTGGGTGCAGCGCGCGCGGGAACTAAACAATGCGGTGCGCGCGCCCTTTATTGAAGCGCGCACCGATACCACACAGCCGCCCGTGCCGGGGCGCCTGGCGGGCGAGGTGGCGAAGTTTCTTGAGAAGAACGGGCCCGACTGGACCGTGGTGTGCGACGGCGGAGACGCCGCGCAATGGATGCTGTACAACGCCACGGCGCGCCGCCCGGGGCAGGTGCTGAAGTTTGGCATTCTGGGCACCATCGGCACGGGTGCGGGCTTCAGCATTGGCGCCTTTGCCGCCACGGGCAAGCCGGTGCTGTATTTCAGCGGCGACGGCAGCTTTGGCTTTTACAGCATGGAGTTTGACACCTTTGTGCGGCACAACATGCCGGTGCTGTGTGTGATATCGAACGACGCCGCCTGGGGGATGATCAAGCTGTCGCAGCAGGTGGGCGCGCCGGACTTTATTGCGCAGCATGGCCACCACCCGGCCAACCTGCTGGCAGAGCGCGCCTACGAAAAACTGCCCGAGGTATGGGGCGGCGTGGGTGTGAAAATCAGCCGCTGGGAGGACGTGGTCCCCGCGCTGGAGAAGGTGGCGGCGTCGGGGCAGGCAGGCATTGTGAACTGTGACGTGGACCGCGAGGCCATGAGCCCGCGCACCCGCTCCTTTGCCGGGGTAGCCAACACCAAGAAGTAGTGTTTGAAAGGGCGTTGGGCCGGCCGTATGATAGCGGATATATGTACAGCACAAGGGCGCCCGCGGGCGCCCTTGTGCTGGCCGGGCTTTCGCTGTATAATAATAGGGTGCTATTTGGGGCTGGGCCCTGGGCAACAACAAGGCTGTAAAACGTGGGAGGGTGCAAATGTTCAAGGATATGATGGATACGATTGGGTTTGTGAGCCGGCACGACGACGCCGTGGGCAAGGCCATGGCGCAGGAGCTGGGCCGCCAGCGGGACAACATCGAGCTGATCGCCTCGGAGAATTTGGTGTCTCCGGCGGTGCTGGCCGCCATGGGCAGCGTGCTGACCAACAAATACGCCGAGGGCTACCCCGGGCACCGCTACTACGGCGGCTGCGAGTATGTGGACATTGTAGAGAACATTGCCATTGAGCGCGCCTGCCAGCTGTTTGGCGCCGAGCACGCCAACGTGCAGCCCCACTCGGGCGCGCAGGCCAACTTTGCGGTGTACTTTGCGCTGCTGAACGTGGGAGACACCGTGCTGGGCATGAACCTCTCCCACGGCGGCCACCTCACCCATGGTTCGCCCGTGAACATCAGCGGCAAATACTTCAACTTTGTGGAATACGGCGTGGACGAAGCCGGCTACCTGGACTACGCCGCCCTGCGCGAGATCGCGTTGCGTGAAAAGCCCAGGATGATTGTGTGCGGGGCTTCCAACTACTCCCGCATCATCGAGTTTGACAAGATACGCGCCGTGTGCGACGAAGTGGGCGCGCTGATGATGGTGGACATGGCCCACATTGCCGGGCTGATTGCCGCCGGGCTGCATCCGTCGCCCTTCCCGGCCGCCGATATTGTGACCACCACCACCCACAAAACCCTGCGCGGGCCCCGCGGCGGCATGATTTTGTGCAAGGAAGCCCACGCCAAGGCGATAGACAAGGGCATCTTCCCCGGCACCCAGGGCGGCCCGCTGGAGCATGTGATCGCCGCCAAGGCCGTGGCTTTTGGCGAGGCGCTGAGCGACGATTTTAAAGCCTACCAGCAGCGCATCATCGACAACGCGAAGGCCCTGGCCGCCGCGCTGCTGGCCGAGGGGCTGAAGCTGGTGAGCGGCGGCACCGACAACCACCTGATGACGGTGGACCTGCGCGGCACCGGCGTGACCGGCAAGGAGCTGGAAGCCCGGCTGGACGCCGTGCGCATTACCGCCAACAAAAACACCGTGCCCAGCGACCCCGAAAAGCCCTTTGTGACCAGCGGCGTGCGCATTGGCACCCCGGCGGTGACCACCCGCGGCTTTGGCCCCGACGAGATGAAAGAGATTGCCAAATGCATTGCCAACTGCGTGTTCTGCTTTGAGGAGACAAAAGCGCAGAGCATTGCCGCCGTGGACGCCATGGTGAAGCGCTTCCCCATCTACGAGTAAAACCTTGCGGTGCGAGTGCACCGTACCCAATCTATGTTTTTTAGCCGTTTGTTTACGGCCAGTTAAACCAATTGGACCGATAATTGGGTAAAATAAGAAATGCCCGGCCCGGCCTGCGGCAGCCCGATACAGGGCGAAACCACTGGCCGCGGCCGTACATTTTACCGGAAGGACGACCTCCATGGCCTTTATCACCGCCGAGGTGGCGGTGCCCGAAATTTACCGCACCTTCACCACCTATATATACTACCCAACCGACCAGCCCGAGCACCTGCGGCCGGAGATCAGGGGCGTTATTACCCTGCTGCACGGTATGGGGCACAGCGGGGCGGCCTGGATGAACGCCAGCGCCGCCTGCCGCTATGCCGCCGACAACGGCTACATTTTGGTGGCGCCCTTTGGCGACAACTACTTTTATACCGACGGCGCCTACAGCCTGCCCTTCCTCACCGCCATCACCGAGGGGCTGCCCGCCCAGCTGCGGCGCATCTTCAACCTGCCGGCCCAGCGCGAGAAGAATTTCATCGCCGGGGCATCTATGGGTGGCTACGGCGCCATGCTGGCCGCGCTGTCACGGCCCGATTTATACGCCGCGGTGGGCAGCTTTTCCGGCTCGCTGGATTTTTACCGCATGATGGACGAGCTGGACCGTGACGAGATGGCCCGCAATGGCCGCACGGCCATACTGGGCCCCGGCAACACCGTGCCGCCCCGGATGGATCTTGTGCACCTGGCCGCCGAGGTGGCCAAACGCCCGGAAGCCCAGCGCCCGCGCATCTTTTGCACCGTGGGCCACCAGGACAAGGTGGCCGACGTGGTACAGCAGAACCAGCATTTCCGGCAGGCCGTGTCCGGTCTGCCGCTGGACTATACCCTGGAAATGTGGGACGGCCTGCACAACTGGACCTTTTGGGACCGCAGCCTGGCCGAGTTTATCGGCTTTATTCAAAACGACGGCGCCGGCGCGCGTGTGGCCGCCGGCTGGGAACATCCCATCACCACCTATCAAAATTCAAAGTAACTATGAAAAATGAACGTTCCACCGCACCCCTGGCCGACCGCCTGCGCCCTGCCACGCTGGACGAGGTGGTGGGCCAGCAGCATTTGCTGGGCCCCGACAAGGTCTTCCGCCGCACGATAGACGGCGGGCGTATCCCCAACATGGTGTTTTACGGCCCGTCGGGCTGTGGCAAAACCACCGTGGCGCGCATCATTGCGCAAAACAGCGGCATGCTGCTGCACAAGCTGAACGGTACCTCGGCCAGCACCGGGGATATTCGCGATGTGATGCGCGACGTGGGCAGCTTTGGCAGCCAGAACGGCGTGCTGCTGTACCTGGACGAGATACAGTACCTGAACAAAAAGCAGCAGCAAAGCCTGCTGGAGTACATCGAGGACGGCAGCATCACGCTGATTGCCTCCACCACCGAGAACCCGTACTTCTATATATACAACGCGCTGCTTTCCCGCTGCACGGTGTTTGAGTTTAAGCCTTTGGAGCCGGACGACGTGGAGCAGGGGCTGGAAAACGCCGTGCGCAAGATAGAAGCACTGGACGGCGCGCAGCTGGAGGTGGAGGACGGCGCGCTGCGCAAGCTGGCCACGGCCAGCGGCGGCGACATGCGCAAGGCGCTGAACGGCCTGGAGTTTGCTGTGGCCGCCGCGCGTATGGCCACAGCCGACGACGACGCCGGCCCGCTGCGCCTACAGGTGGACGCCGTAGCCCAAGTGGCCCAGCGCAGCAGCATGCGGTACGACCGCGCGGGCGACGAGCACTACGATATCCTGTCGGCCTACCAGAAATCCATGCGCGGCAGCGACCCCGACGCCGCGCTGCACTACCTGGCGCGGCTGCTGGTGGCGGGCGATTTGCCCAGCGCCTGCCGCCGTTTGATTGTGACCGCGGCCGAGGACGTGGGCCTGGCCTGGCCGCAGATACTGCCCATTGTGCAGGCGGCGGTGGACATGGCCCTGCAGGTGGGCCTGCCCGAGGCGGCCATCCCGCTGGGCGACGCTGTGGTGCTGGTGGCCACCGCGCCCAAAAGCAACTCGGGCGCCAACGCCATTTTTGCCGCCATGGCCGACGTGCAGAACGGCAAAAGCGGCCCCATACCCCGCCAGCTGCAGAATAAGCACTTCGACGGCGAGGACGCCGAGGTGAAGGGGCAACACTACAAGTATGCCCATAACTTCAAGCATAACTGGGTGCAGCAGCAGTACCTGCCCGATGTGCTGAGGGATACGGTGTATTACAAGCCGGGCGACAACAAAAACGAGCAGGCGTTTAAGGATTATTGGGACAAGATAAAAAAAGGGCAGTAAAGACATCCTCTTTGATTTGTTCAGTGCACGATATAAAGTGGATTGAAATTTTATAGTAAATGTTATATACTATAGATGCAGAGGAGACTCTGCAAAGATGATAATTACTATCATCACCAACCTGCCGCCTGTCACCAGCGGCATATAAGCGTGTGACTTGCTAATGACAGCCGCCTGCTCATGTGCGGGGTATAAGATGTGAGCTTGAAAGGGTGGGTTTCCTTTGTTTGGAAACCCACTTTTCCTTGAGGGAGCGTAATGGGCGTTGTTGAAAACGGATTGTATACAGTGAAAGATTCTTACTTTGAAGATTTCCCAAACAAATACTTCATGGACAACAAGAAGGGCAATCGGCCCTATTTTTTCACGCTACTGGATTCAGATGGCATCTACTGGATGATTCCTATGAGTAAACAAGTTGATACGTATCGTCCTAAAATTGCCAAAGAAGAAGCAAAACGCGGAAAAGGGAACTGCATTTTTTACCACATTGGTGTGATTGCAGGTGCAGAGAGGGCATTTTCTATTGGCGATTCCATTCCCATTACAGCAGATTATATTGATTCTCCCTATACAATTAAAGAGATTCATTATGTATCAAGAGATCAGAAAATGTGCCGGGAACTCAGGTCAAAAGCCATGCGGTTTTTAAAACTGGTTGAAAATGGGAAAATACACACAAATGTGAATATTATGGCAATAAAGAAAAAGCTTTTGGGAAGATAGTATTGGTACTTGCTGCAGGAGGGTAAATGGACGATCAAAAGCTTTGGGAACTGATTTCCAGCATGACGCTGAAGGAGAAAGCCGCCCTGTGCAGCGGCAGCGACGCCTGGCACACCAAGGGCAACGCAAAGCGGGGCATCCCGGTGCTGCGCATGGCCGACGGCCCCCACGGCCTGCGGGTGGTGGACATGAAGCACCGCCGCCAGAACGGCGGGCCGTCGCGCAGGGCCACCTGCTTCCCGCCGGCGGTAACGCTGGCCTGCGCCTGGAGCGAGGAACTGGCCGGCCAAGTGGGCGCTGCCCTGGCCGAGGAATGCCTGGCCGAAGGGGTGGGCCTGGTGCTGGGGCCGGGGGTCAACATCAAGCGCTCGCCGCTGGGCGGGCGCAATTTTGAATACTTCTCGGAGGACCCGTTGCTGGCCGGCGAGTTGGCGGCCGGGTTCATACGCGGCGTGCAGGGCCGGGGCGTGGGCACCAGCCTGAAGCACTACGCCGTGAACAGCCAGGAGACCCACCGCATGTCTATCAACGTGGCGGTGGACGACCGCGCGCTGTTTGATATCTACCTGAAAGCCTTCCAGATTGCCGTGCGCAGGGCCAGGCCCGATACCATCATGGCCAGCTACAACCGCCTGAACGGCACCTTCGCCACCGAAAACCGCCGCCTGCTTACCGAGATACTGCGCTTGCATTTCGGCTTTACCGGCGTGGTGGTGAGCGACTGGGGCGCCGTGAACGACCGCGCCGCCGCCCTGGCCGCCGGGCTGGACTTGGAGATGCCCGGCAGCGGCGGCATGAACGACTGGGCGATAGAACGCGCGGTAGAAAGCGGCTTTTTAACCGAACAGGCGCTGGACACCGCCTGCCTGAACCTGCTGCGGCTCATTTTCCGGCGCAGCCGCGCGGGCAAGGCCGCACCGGCGTATGACGCCGCCGCCCACCACAGGCTGGCCGCCGACGTGCTGTGCAAAAGCGCGGTGCTGCTGAAAAATGACGGCATACTGCCCTTGGGCAAGAATACCGGCCGGGTGGCCATTATTGGGGAGCTGGCCGAGAAGCCCCGCTACCAGGGGGGCGGCTCGTCGGTCATCAACCCCACACGGGTAACCAGCTTTTTGGCGGCAATGAAAGCCGCCGGCCAGCCGTTCGTATACGCGCCGGGCTACAGGGGCGACGCCACCAACCCGCTGCTGCTGGACACCGCCGTACAGGCGGCAAAGCAGGCCGAAAGGGTGGTGCTGTTTTTGGGCCTGCCGGACAACTACGAGTGTGAAAGCTTCGACCGGGAGCACCTTTCCCTGCCGCCCGACCAGCTGCGCCTGATAGACGCCGTGGCCGCCGCCAACCCCAACGTGGTGGCGGTGCTGTGCTGCGGCGGGCCGGTGGAGGCCCCCTGGCTGGGCAAGGTGCGCGCGCTATTGTGCCTGCACTTGGGCGGGCAGGCGCTGGGCGACGCCGCCGTGCGGCTGCTGTACGGGCAGGCCAACCCCGGCGGCAAACTGGCCGAAAGCTGGCCACTGGCGCTGGCCGACAGCCCCGCCCACCACAGCTTCCCCATGGGCCCGCATGAGGTGCGTTACCGGGAGAGCATCTACGTGGGCTACCGCTACTACGACACCGCAAAAAAGGATGTGCTGTTCCCGTTTGGCTACGGCCTGAGCTATACCCAATACCGCTATAGCGGGCTGGTGGTGGAGGACGAGCATCTGGCGCCCGACCAGCCGCTTAAACTGCGTTTCCGGGTGAAGAACGTGGGCGGGGTGGCTGGCGAGGAGATCGCGCAGGTGTACTTGGCGCGGCAGGGCTCGGCGGTGTTCCAGCCGGAGAAAGAGCTGCTGGCCTTCCGCCGGGTGGCGCTGGCTGCCGGCGAGGAGAAAGAGCTGCGTTTTGAAGTGCCTTACACGGCACTGGCCTTTTATGACGCCGCCAGCCATGGCCCGGTGGTGGAGCAGGGGCGCTATCAACTGCTGGCGGGCCCCTCCAGCCGGGAGCTGCCGCTGCAGGCAGCAGTTGCGGTGGACGGCGTGACGCTGGCGCCTGCGCCGGTATCGGCCGCGGACGGGCCCTACGCCAAGCCGGTGGACAACAGCTTCCCCGAGGAAAACTTCCTGGCGCTGTGCGGCAGGCTGCCGCTGAGTAACGAGCCGCCACGCAAGGGCAGCTACGACCACACCACCCCGCTGAGCCTGATGCGGGACAGCGCCACCGGGCGGCTGATTGCCGGGGTTACGCGGCTGGTTTCCCGCCAGGCGGTCATCTTCTCGGCCGACAAGGACACCAACAAAAAAGCCGCCTGCAAAATTGCGGACGAGCTGCCCTACAAGAACCTGTCCAGCAACTCGATGGGCATCATCAGCCCGCGGGTGGCCGATGCGCTGCTGGCCGTGTGCAACGGCCAGGGCGGCTGGGGCAAGGTGCTGGGGGCGGCGGTGGCCAAAAAGCCCTGGAAAACAAAGTGACCACTGATGGTATGGAATTGGCCGCGGATGAAGGCAGTTTTGTACAGGGGTGGAGGTGAAAGCGCAGGTAACACGTGGTGTATTGCCGAGCATTTTACCGCAGAGGCAAAGCCGGGCCATCGTGCAAAACTGGCGAAATATGCGTGAACGGAATAAATGGGTGACTACCAAAGGAGTGAGGCCATGCGCACCAAAGCGGATGCGGTAAAAATAGTGGAGGCGCTGAAAGCCGCCTACCCGGTGGATATATGCTCGCTGGATTACGACAACGCCTGGCAGCTGATGGTGGCTGTGCGCTTGAGCGCCCAGTGCACGGACGAGCGGGTGAACAAGGTGACGCCCGTGCTGTTTGAAAAGTACCCCACGCTGGCGGCGCTGGCCGCGGCCGATGTGGCCGACATTGAGGCCATTGTGAAGTCCTGCGGGTTTTACCACAGCAAGGCGCGGGATATCCACGCCGCGGCCAATGTGGTGCTGCAGCAGTATGGCGGCCACCTGCCCGGCACCATGGAGGCGCTGCTCAAGCTGCCCGGTGTGGGCCGCAAAAGCGCCAACCTGATTCTGGGCGACATCTTCAATGTGCCGGGCGTGGTTATTGCCGATACCCACTGCATACGCATTGCGAACCGCATTGGCTTTGTGGCCGGCAAAGACCCTGCCAAGGTGGAAATGGCCCTGCGCAAGGTGCTGCCGCCGGCGGAATCGAACAACTTTTGCCACCGCTGTGTGCTGCATGGCCGTGCCGTGTGCACTGCCCGCAAAGCCTACTGCGAGCGGTGTGTGCTGGAGGGGCTTTGTCGGAAAATAGGGGTCTGACGGGCTTGTTTGTTTATAGAAATTTGATGTAAAGGCCGGCCCTTTTCTGCTATACTTGAGGCAGTGGAAGACACCTTGGGTTTTGCCTTGGCAAAGGAGGGATTGGCATGTCTGAACATTTGGTCATCTGCCTGGCGCGCCAGTTTGGCAGCGGTGGGCGCACCGTGGGCCTGGCGGCCGCCAAGGCCATGAACCTGAACTTTTTTGACAAAGAGCTGCTGGCAGTGGCAGCCGAAAAGAGTGGTATTTTACCCGAGCTGATAGAGCGGAACGACGAGCGCGCCGCCAGCGGCCTGAAAAATGTGCTGGCCGGCGGCGAGAGCATTGGCAAGGCCAGCAGCTTTTCCGATTACATCACCTACCAGCCCGACGACGCCGTACAGAACGCCATTGCCGACGCCATACGCGCCGCGGCGGCCGAGGGGCCCTGCGTCATCATTGGCCGCTGCGCGGACTATGTGCTGCGCGGCCACCCGCGCATGCTGAGTGTGTTCGTGCACGCCCCGCTGGAGGTGCGCATAAAACGGGTGGCAAGGCTGCACAACCTGCCCGAGGACGACGCCCGCGCGCTGATACGCAAAACCGACCGCAGCCGCGCCAACTACTACAGCTTTTACACCGACCGCGACTGGGGCGGCATAGACAACTACCACCTGGCGCTGGGCACCGGCCGGCTGGAGGTGGAACAGGCCGCCGAGCTGCTGCGGTGCGCCGCAAAGCTTTACTGCGGCGCTGATTGAACCGGATAACCACATCAACCAATGAAGGAAGGCAGACAATACCCATGACCCATTCACGCGCCAACCGGGGCACCTGCTCTGAAAAAACAACCGTGACGCTGGACGAACACGGGATGATCCAAAGCATTGTGGTGGACGACGGCTGCGACGGCAACCTGCAGGGGATATGCACCCTGCTGCAGGGCTGCAGCGCCCGCGACGCCGTGTCCCGGCTTCAGGGCATCCGCTGCGATGACAAACCCACCTCTTGCCCGCACCAGATTTCCCTGTGCCTGGCCGAAGCGCTGGAGAAGCTGCCGGAATGACCCAATAACCATAAGCAAACGGCCCGCCAAAAGGCGGGCCGTTGTTGTACAGATGGGGTTTGGGGTGGCCGGCTTGTGCGCCCGGCCTGCGCTACAATTGCGCCAGCAGGTAGCTGATGAGGTTGGGGATGGTGCCCAGGCCCGATAGCCAGGCGGCCAGGAACAGCACCACAAAAATAACCACAACGATGACGACGATCCACAGTATCACTTTCAAAAAGGTTTTCATGGAAAGGGCCCTCCTGTGGGCAGGGTTGCGGGGAAAAGGGCGGGCGGGCGCGCCTTAATCGGGTACTCAGCCGGTTTCAGCGGCCTGCACCACGCTTTCGTAGCCGTACAGCGCCGCGCCAATGGCGCCGGCAAACTGAGACTCGGACGAGATGGCGATGGGGCAGTCCAGCTCTTCCTCCAGCGCGGCCACCACGCCGCTGTTCAGGGCCACGCCGCCGGTCATCACCACCATGGGTGTTACGCCCACGCGCTTGGCCAGGCCCGCGCTGCGAGACGCCACCGAGCGGTGGATGCCGGCGATGATGTCGCTGGTTTTGGTATTGGCCGCCAGGTGGGAGATGACCTCCGACTCGGCGAACACCGTGCAAGTGGAGCTGATGTTGATGCGCTCGGTGGACTCGGCCGACAGGCGGCCCAGGTCTTCCACGTTTACCTCCAGCACCCGGGCCATTACATCCAGAAAGCGGCCGGTGCCGGCGGCGCATTTGTCGTTCATGGCAAAGTTCAAAAGGCGGCCGTTGGGGGCTATCTGCAGGGCCTTGCTGTCCTGCCCGCCAATATCAATAACGGTGCGCACGGCCGGAAAAAGGAAATGGGCGCCTTTGGCGTGGCAGCTCAGCTCGCTCATTTCGCTGTCGGCCTCGGGCAGGGAGTTGCGCCCGTAGCCGGTGGCGAACACGCAGCTGATGTCGTCTATGGTGGCGCCGGCGTTCTCAAGCGCCTGCGCCATGGCGCGGGCAGGCCCGGTGGTGCCGGTGCCCACGGGAATTACCGCGCTGGCAACAACGGTTTCCCCGTTTTTTAGGACCACACATTTGGACGCGGTGGAGCCTACGTCCACACCCATTGTTAAAATGTCCATCGGTCGATTGTTCCCTCCTAGGTGGAATTAAAGTGGTAAATTATCTTCAACCATTAGTATACCATACCCGGGGGGCATATGGGAAGCCCGGCACAGGGGTATTTTTACAGCAGGAAAATGCCCTCAGCCTCGCAGGCGGCAATCATGGGCTGGGGCCACAGCGAGGCCTGTACCTCGCCAATGTGGGCCTTTTCCAGCATGAACATGCACAACCGCGACTGCCCTATGCCGCCGCCGGCTGTGAGGGGCAGGCGGTCTTCCATCAGCGCTTTGTGGAAGGGCAGGGTCAGGCGGTCCTCTTTGCCGGCTATCTTCAGCTGGCGGGCCAGGCTTTCTTTATCCACCCGGATGCCCATGCTGGAAAGCTCCATGGCGCGGCCCAGCAGCGGGTACCAGATGAGGATGTCGCCGTTGAGGGCCCAGTCGTCGTAGTCGGGCGCGCGGCCGTCGTGGCGGTCACCGCTTTTCAGCGCGCCGCCAATGCCAATGAGGAACACCGCGCCATATGCTTTGGCGGCTTCGTTTTCCCGCTGTTGGGACGTCAGGGCAGGCCAGCGATCCTCCAGCTCCTGGGTGGTGAGGAAGGTGATTTCCTCCGGCAGGGCTACGTGGATGGCCGGGTAGCGCTTTTGCACGCCGGCGGCCACCTCGCGGATAACGGCGTATATTTTTTGCACGATGCTTTTCAGCATGGGGATGGTGCGCTGCTCGGGCGTGAGCACCAGTTCCCAGTCCCACTGGTCCACATAGAGGGAGTGCAGCGCATCGCACACTTCGTCGCGGCGGATGGCGTTCATGTCGGTGTAAAGGCCGGTGCCCGCCTCAAAGCCATATTGGCCCAGCGCGTGGCGCTTCCATTTGGCCAGGCTGTGCACCACCTCGGCCACCTCGCCGGTTTCCAGAATATCGAAGCTGACCGAGCGCTCCACACCGTTCAAATCGTCGTTCAAACCGCTGGTGGTGGGCACAAACAGCGGCGCGGACACGCGCGTGAGGCCCAGCGCTTCGGCCAGGCGCGCCTCGAAGGTGTCCTTGATATACTTGATGGCTTTCTCGGTTTCGATGAGGCCCAGTTTGGATGTGTATTTTGGCATAATAACCCCCCGCTGTCGCTTTTGGCTGCCATACGCCCGGCCAGCACACACTTTGCCGGCGTGTGGTGCAAATAATATTTACAAGTATACCCCAAGCGTGGGGATGGCGTCCAGTTTTTTGGGTGGCGTGGCGGCAGCGTTGGCAGGTTTGCGCAGTTTTGGCGCGCACGGGCAAGGCTTTATGTGTGTTTTGCGGCAGGGCTTGCCGCCGGTTGTAAAGCCCGGGTAAGGTTTTGCGCTTGAAGCAAGCAGGCATTTCCATAGTGCAAAGCGTTGTGCTATACTAACTGAGAGGGACACCCAGCCCAACAAGAGCGCATGAAGGAGCTATAATTTAATAGATGAAAACCATTACATTCGACGATATCAAGAACTCGGAAGAGATCAAAACCTATATCCGGCAGGCGGACGCCTCGCTTTTGGCACTGGGCTATACCGAGCACGCCTTTGCCCATGTGATGCGCTGCGCCGATTTGGCCAGCCGCTGGCTGCTGCAGCTGGGCTACACCGAGCGCGAGGCCGAGTTGGCCCGCATTGCCGCTTATATGCACGACATTGGCAACCTGGTGAACCGGGCCGACCATGCCCAGAGCGGGGCCATCATCGCCTACGACATACTGATACGCATGGGCATGCCCCCGGCCGACGTGGCCCCGGTGGTAACGGCCATTGGCAACCATGACGAGAAAACCGGCTTCCCCGTGAACGCCATTGCCGCCGCGCTGATACTGGCCGACAAAACCGACGTGCGCCGCAGCCGGGTGCGCAACACCGAAACCATCCACCTGGACATACACGACCGCGTGAACTACGCGGTGGAAAAGGCCGTGACCCAGCTGGACCTGGAGAACCGTATCCTCACCCTGGCGCTGGAGATTGACACCACCATTTGCGCGGTGATGGATTACTTTGAGATTTTTATGGAGCGCATGCTGCTGTGCCGCCGGGCGGCAGAGTATTTTGAGCTGCGCTTCCAGCTGAAGATAAACGGCTCCACGCTGATGTAAGGCGGCTTTTTTCTTGATAGCGGCCCGGGTTCATGGTATAATTATTTGAATAACGCGCTATGGCCCGCGCCATGCGCCAAGGGAGGCCCCCATGGTTTTAAGAAAATCGGCCGAGGACTATCTGGAAGCCATTTATGTGCTGAAGCAAAAGCACGGCGCCGTGCGCTCCATCGACGTTGCGCATCACTTGGACTACTCCAAGCCCAGCGTGAGCCGGGCGGTGGGCAACCTGAAGAACGACGGCTACCTGGAAATGATGGAGGACGGCGAGCTGGTGCTGACCGACAAGGGCGCCGCCGCTGCCAGGGACGTATACGAGCGCCACACCATACTGACGGCGCTGTTTACCGCGCTGGGCGTGAGCGGCAAGACCGCCGTGGAGGATGCCTGCAACGTGGAGCATGCCATTAGTGCCGAGACCTTTGCCTGCCTGAAGGCCGCCTACCACGACAACCTGTTTGAGCTGATGACCCCGCAGGGAGACGACGCCGACAAGAAGAAAAAGAAAAAGAAGAAAAAAGGATGAAGGGGGCCACGGCAATGGCGGCAGCAAGCCTGCCTCACGACCATGGCGACGCGCTGAAAACCATTTTGCAGCGCATGCCGGGCGAAGGGGCGTTCGCCACGGTGGCCGACAGCTTTCGCCACCTGAGCGACCCCACCCGCCTGCGTATTTTTTGGATACTGTGCCACAGCGAGGAATGTGTGACCAACCTTGCCGCCGCCATTGGCATGAGCGACCCGGCTACCTCCCATCACCTGCGCATTTTAAAGAAGGCGGGCCTGGCCAGCAGCCGCCGGCTGGGCAAAGAGGTGCACTACACACTGGCCGACACCAAAGAAGCGCGGTTTGTGCACCGCATGATAGACGACGCGTTTGAAATGAACTGCCCGGGGACGGGGATGTGAGCGCGGACAGGAAGCAAGCGCACAGAAACCAGACAAGCACCTGCGTTCCAGCCATTCTGGCTGGCGCCGCAGGTGCTTTTGTGTTGTGTGGATAGGGGACGCTTTACGCCAGCGAATACGCCGCGGCGTGCCCTTCATACAGCGCTTCGGCAATTTTGCGTACCTTCACGGCGTCGCCAATAACGCGCACGTTGTCGAAGTTGTCCTTCACCATCTGGGTGATGTTGTTGTCGGGCTGGTAGCCCAGCGACATGATCACGGCGTCGAACGGGACCTCCGCCTTCTTGCCGGTGGGCAGGTCTTCGCAGGTGATGCCCTTGGCGGTGATGGTTTCCAACTTGGTGTTCACCATGCGGTGAATCTTCAGCTCGTCCATGCGGAACATGAAGTCGCGGCGGGGGATGGGGAACATGTCCAGGCCTACGTCCTCGCGCATCTCCACCACGGTCACGTCGTTCTTGCCCTCAATGGCCAGCTTTTCGGCCACCTCGCAGCCGGTGGTGCCGCCGCCAATAACGGCAATCTTCTTGCCGCTGAACTGCAGGTTGCCCTCCAGGTACTCGGTAACGGTGTGCACGTTGGCGCCGTTACTGCCGGGGAAGGGCACCTCAATGGGCTTGGAGCCGGTGGCCACCACCACCATGGCGGGGTCCAGGGCTTTCAGCTCGGCCAGGCTGGGCGTGGTGTTCATGCGGAACTCCACCCCGGCTTTTTGGGTTTGGTAGATGAGGTTGGCCACCAGCCAGTCGATGCGGTATTTGTCCAGCAGCTTGTTGGCCGCGTGCAGCATGCCGCCCAGCACGCCGGTGCGCTCGAACACCACGGGCTTGAAGCCGCGCTGGGCAAACAGGCGGGCGGCCTCCAGCCCGGCGGGGCCGGCGCCAATAATGGCCACGTTGCGGCCGCCGCCGGTGGGGGCGGGGCTGGCCAGCTCCAGCTCGCGCCCGGCCTGCGGGTTGGTGGCGCAGCGGATGCCCTTGAACTCCACGATTTCGGCAAAGCAGTAGAGGCACGACACGCAGGGCCGGATGTCCATCTCGTTGCCGGACTTGGCCTTGTTGCACCAGGCGGGGTCGGCCAGGTGGCCGCGTGTGATGCCCACAAAGTCGGTGCTGCCGTCGGCCACCAGGGACTCGGCATAGGACGGGGTACGTATCTGGCTGACCGCGATGACCGGGATCTTCACATGCTTGCGAATTTCGCGCGCGTTGCCAATCTTCCAGCCCTCGGGGTAGGTGGGGGGCTCCTGGATCTTGTAGCCGACCTCGGGGATGCCGTTGCTCACGTTGATGGCGTCTACACCCAGGCCCTCCAGGTACTGGGCAATGCGCACGCCCTCGTCCAGCTCGTAGCCGCCGGGGTAGTCCTCGGTGGCGCTGATGCGCACCGAGATGGGGAAGGCGGGGCCGCAGGTCTCGCGGATTTCCGCGATGATCTCGGCAACAAAGCGCATGCGGTTTTCAAAGCTGCCGCCGTAGGCGTCGGTGCGGTCGTTGATCATGGGGGAGAAGAACTGGTGGATGAGGTAGCGGTGGGCGCCGTGCAGGTCCACGCCGTCCACGCCGGCCATTTGCAGCAGCTTGGCGCCAAAGGCAAACTTCTTCACCAGGCCCTTGATTTCCTCTTCGGTGAGCACGCGGGGCGCAATGTCTACTTTAAAGCCGGTGATGGCGCTGGGGGCCACGGCAATGCCGGTGGGGTTGAAGTCGGGGTTGGTGTGGCGGCCGGGGTGCTGCAGCTGGGCAAACAACTTGCCGCCGTACATGTGCACGGCGTCGGCCAGGCGGCGCCAGGGGTTCACGTGCTCGTAGCGGGTGGCCATCAGCTGGCGCGGGGCCGAGCGGCCGTAGTCCTCGTCAATGCCCACCACCTCGGTAATAAACAGGCCCAGCCCGCCCTTGGCGCGCTCCTGCACATAGGCGATGTACTCAGGTGTGGGGTTGCCAATGGCGTCGGACAGGCCGGTGCCCATGGGGGTAACCACCACGCGGTTGGGTATTTCCACATTGCCAATGTGGCAGGGCGAGAACAGCTTTGGGTACTTCATCAAAATTTTCTCCCTCTCATTTCGCATATCATTTCATCGCTGTGCCGCACGCCTTGTGCGCGCGGCGGATGTTGTTCAACATAAAATAGTTTGACGCAATAAAGTTAAGTTCTGTACATTTTATCAATCCAGCATATCAATGTCAATGAAAAAGCTATCACAAATTGGAATGAATAGCAAGTGCCCCGGCCAAAGCCAGGGCGCTTTTGGAGTAAATAATTCTGGAATAGCGATAGATTGGCCCGTTTGGCCGCTGCTTTAAGCTATTCCGCGCCGGCGTAAAGCGTTTGGGGGTCGTGGCTCAGGTTTTCCATCACCATGGCAAGGTAGGCAATGCCCTGGCGCAGCTCGTCCTCAAACACAGCAAAGGCCTCGCTGCTTTGGGAGAAGGGGGTCTCGCCAAAGCCGTTGTAAACGGGCTCGAAGGAAAGCGGGCCCTCGAAGCCGATGTCGTGCAGCGTGCCGATGATGGCATTCCAGTCCATGGTGCCATGGCCGGCCGAGCGGCGGGTGTTGTCGCCAATGTGCAGGCACTTGATGTGGCTGCCGCCCTCGAAGAGGGCCCGCACCATGCCTTTTTCCTCCTCGAAGTGCATGTGGAAGGTGTCGGGCACCACGTGCACCTTGGGCAGGCCGATGTCTTTGGCCATCTGCAGCGCTTCGCCAATGGTGTGCACCAGGGTAACGCCGTAGCGGTTCACCGGCTCCAGCAATATCATCTGGCCGTGCTGCTGGGCGTACTCGGCCACCGTGCGGATGTTCTCCACCGCGCGGGCCCAGTCCTCCTTGCGGTTTACGTTGTACTGGGCGCCGGGGTAGATGCCGCTGGGCACGATCAGCAGGCGGTCGCAGCCCACGTGGGCGGCGGCGTCTACGCAGCGCTTGCCAAATTCAATAACGCTGGCGGCCACCGCGGGGTCGTTGGTGCTGAAGTCCCGCGGGGCGCCGCAGCTGATGGTGCCGCAGGGTACGGTAAGGCCGTATGCTTTCAGTTTGGCCTGCACGTCCCATGCCAGCAGCGATTCCGGCGCGGTGTTGGAGTCTGGCCGCATGGTCAGGTCCATGCCGTCGGCGCCTATCTTTTGCAGGCTTTGCATCACCTTTTCCAGGTCCATGCCCTGGTACATCCAGGTGTGCACAATTTGCTTGTAAACAATTTTCTTAGCCATGGTGCCTCCTTTTTCCCTGTGTGGTTGGTTGTGCGGGTGGCTTCATCTGTGTGAAGAACCGATAGAAAACGGCCCCATGGGTTATCTCATGGGGCCGTTTAAAGCCAAAAGGGCGCTTAGTCCTGGCAATCGCAGCCTAGGTAGTCCTGCACAATGTCTTCGGCGGCGAACATGGCGTTCACCATTTCGTCTCCGTCAATTTTATCGGCCACCAGCGCCATGGTGCCGCCCGGTGTGTTCACAATTTTGCGGGCGTACTCGTAGAACTTCTCGCGCGGCTCTTTGGCCACGCCGCACTCGGCCAGGGTTACCGGAATGCCAATGGAGCGGGCAAAGTCGATATACTCGTAGATATCTTCAATGTCTTCGCCGCCCCACACCATGGCCGCGAGGACACCAAAGCCCACCAGCAGGCCGTGCAGCGTCTTCTTGCACTGGTCAAAGTGCAGCAGCAAATCGTCTATCAGGTGGGGCATGTGTACGGTTTGGTTCACGCTCATGGGGCCGGGCGAGTGCACGATCTGCGCCAGAACCGACTCATAGGCCAGGGTGATGAGGCCATTTTTGTTGGCCATTACGGCCTGGTAGCCGCTTTCGTAGAAAACTTCGCGCGGCAGGTGCACCGCGCGGTCTACCACGGTGACCAGGTCTTTTTGGCGGTTGGTTGCCCGTATCATCAGGCGAGACTCGTAGTAGGTGCCCATGCAGTCGCCCATGCCGGCGGCCAGGGTGATGGCGGGCGCCTTGATGGTCTCGGCGGTGTCGCTGATGACGATGGCCGGGTGCATGGCCATACGCTGGGCCTCAACCAGCTCGCCCTCTTCGGTGTAGATGACCGCCAGCGTGCTGGCCGGCGCGTTGGTGGCCGCCGCGGTGGGGCACAGCACCACTTCGCAGGGGTACTTGATGTGCGCGGCGCGGGCCAGGTCCAGCGCTTTGCCGCCGCCAATGGCAATGATGCAGTCGGCCTTCATTTTCTTGGCCAGCTCTACGCAAACGTCGATGTTCTCGTAGGTAACCTGCTTGCCCTCAAAGTCGTGAATTTCGTAGGTGATGTCCTTTTTCGCCTTGTCGTAGGCCTCGGCCTGCATTTTGGCGGGGATATAGCGGAGGTTGCTGGTTTGGAGGTTGTCGGACATGGGGTTGTCAAAGCTTTGTTTTACTTTGCCCACCACCACGTCTGTGATGGGACCGCAGCCGGTGATGATGAGAAAACGGCTGCCCAAATGATAGGTGTAGCGTTTCAGTTCCAGCAGTGCATTGGGGCCTTGTACGTACATGGGATTGGTCTTGTACTCAAAAAACGCCATAGTTACATCCTCCTGAAATAGGTGATCCCTGTATTTTTTCAGAGCAGTATTATTGTAACATTTTGCTCAAAACAATTCAACAGCGCAGAACGGCTTTGGAAGGGGTAAAAAGCAAAAAAATAGCGCCCGTGACATAATAACCCCGGCCCGGTAAGGCGTTGCCCGTGCCGCCGTGCGCTTTGCCGGTGTGAAAATGCTGTGGCACAGCGCCCTTAAAGCCCATGTGGCCGTGTGCCCGCCGGGCGCTTTTTCGACGGGAAAACCCGGTGCGGAAAGCATAAGATGGAGGAAAAGTGTAAGGTTGCCGCATATATGGGGTGAAATAGTGCTTGAAAAGTGGTTTTCCCGGCGGCTGGCCAAACGCGCCGCGCAGCCAGATGGCCGCGCCGGGCTGATACGCCTGGCCGGGGTGGCCGGTATTGTGGCCAACGTGGCTTTTGCGGCCGTTAAGCTGCTGGTGGGTATGGCGGAGGCTATGAGGCAGCACTCCCCCGGCGCCACCGTGCTGATGCATATTGACCTGGATTATTCGTAACCCTGTGGAAAAAAGCATAATGAAAACACCCCGGCTGTGTGGAGCCGGGGTGTTTTACAGGGGGATATGTTCAGGCAGGGTATGTGCCTGAAGGAGAAAGGCGTGGTCGGGTGCTGCGTTACTGCCCGCGGCCGCCAAAGCCGCCGCCCGGGCCGCCCTGCATGCCCACCGTGGCGCTGGCGCCGGTGTCGGTGATGCCGGTGACGCCGCTGATGGCTACGTCCACCGTTTTTTCGCCGCCGGTGTACACGGTGTAGGTTTCGCCGTCTGCCAGGCTGGGCGCGGTGAGCACCAGGCAGCTGAAGGCTTGGGTGGGGGTGAAGCTGAGCTGCGTGGTGCCGCTGGCGTCTTTCAGCTCCACCGTGGTGCCGGCGGACTGGGTGCTGCTGTAGCTCAGCTGCAGCGTGGGCTGATGGGCGGTGGGGGCGCTGCCCATGGTGGCAAACCCGTTGCCGCCCGCGCCGGTAATGGTGGCGCCGTTCACGGTGGTGGCGCCGTCACTGTCGAACATGCCGTCGCCGCCCACAGCGTTCAGGTTCGTCATGTTGATGGTGATGTCGCCGCCGCTGAGGTTCAGCGCGCCGTTGCTGTCTATGCCATCGGCGCCGGCGGTGATGTTCAGCGTGCCGCCCTCGATGGTGACCCAGTAGTTGTCGTTGGCGGTAAAGCGGTCGCCGCCAAAGCCGCCGGTTGTGTCGCCGTCGCTGCCGCCGGCCGCGTTCACGCCGTCGTCGCTGGCCACCACGGTGATGGTGCCGCCCGAGAGGGTGACGGTGGCGCCCTCGATGCCCTCGTAGCTTTGGGTGATGTCGATGACCGGGCTGCCGCTGATGGCGACATCGGCGTCGGCGTGGATGCCGTCGTCGCCGGTGGCCAGGGTGAGCGTGCCGCCGCTGACGGTGACGTTGCCGTTGGAATGGACGCTGTCGTCTGCGCTGTCTATGGCCAGGGTGCCGCCGGTGATGGCAAGGTTACCGCCGGCCTTGACGCCCTTGAAGCTGGTGGAGGTGGCCGTGTCGTCGCTGTCCTCGGTGGTGGTGTCATCCGCGGCGCTGCTGTCGGTGCCGCCGGCAGACAGCGTGGTGGCGGTGGTGTCGGCAACATTGTCGGCGGCTATGGTGTCGGTACCACTGCTTTGGCTGTCGGACGAAGCGCCGGCTTGCGCGTCGGGGCGGTTGCCGCCGGGCATGGTGCCGTCAAAGCCTTCGGGCGGGGCCATGCCCTCGGGCATGCTGCCGTCCCAGCCTTCGGGGGGCGTCATGCCCTCGGGGAAGGTGCCGTCAAAATCTTCGGGGTTGAAGCCGGATATGTCGGGCATGGTGCCGTCGGCGTTATCGGGCCGCTGCCCGCCAAACCCACCGCCAAAGCCTTTTTCGGCATGCTCTGCCACGTTTTCGCTGCTGCTGCCGCCCCCGGCGGTGATGGTGTAGCTGCCGCCCGAGAGGGTGAGGTCGGTCTCGGCCTGGATGCCGTCGTGCCCGGCGGTGATGGTATAATTGCCGCCCAGCAGATCGATCCAGCCCTTATCGGCCTCGCCCGAATTGTTGTTGCTCTGGATGCCGTCGCCCGCGGCGGTCAGGTTCAGGGTGCCGTCCAGCACGGTAACGCTGTCGCGGCCGCGAATGGCGTGGCCCGGCGCGGTTACGGTGAGGGTGCCCGAGACGATGACGAGGTCGTCCTTGGTGCCGATGCCGTTGTTGTAGTTCGCGTTGATGGTGAGCGCGCCCGTGCCGTTGAGGGTGAGATCCTCTTGGCTGAACAGCGTGGCGTTGGGCTCGTCGGTGCTGCTGTCGGGGAAGACATAATTGGCGGTGTCGGTGAGGGTATTTTCGGTGCCGTCGGCCAGAATGACAATGAGCTTGTCGGCCTGCTGGCACTCAATGGGGCTGGTGGTGGTGCAGGTGATGTCCACCCCGTTCAGCACCAGGCGCACGTCGGCCTCGGTGGGGGCGTTTATAACGATGCGGCCGTCGGCCAGGGTGCCGCTTACCACGTAGGTGCCGGCGGCCGAGATGGTGACGGTGCTGCCGTCGGCGGCCGCGCCGCTGCCTTCTACGGTGGCGGTGGCGCCGTTCAGTGTGATGGTGGTGGCGGTGGCGGCATCCCAGCTGGCGTCAAGGTCTTTGTCGGTTACGTTGCCGGCGCTGGTGTTGGTGGCGTTGGTGCTGCCTTGTGCGGTGGCGCTGCTGTTACTATTGATGGGGGTACTGCTGCCGCCGGTGGCGGTGGTGCAGCCGGCCAGCAGGCCGGCGGCCAAAAGCAGGCTGCAGGCCGGCAGCAGGAATTTCTTCACGTTCATGGGGTCTCCTTCGTGGGGTTTCTGTGTGGGTTGGTTTTATAGAGCACGGCGTGCACGGCCGGGCTTTTCTGTTTGTGTTGCGGCGGCAATCACAGGCTGTCGCCGCGTTCCAGGGCTTTTTTGCCCAGGCTGATGGTCAGGTTGCCGTTGCGCTTGCGCACTTCGTCCAGAAAAGCTTTCTCCTGAGTGGCGTCCTTCAGCTGGATGGTATACTGCAACTCGAACAGGCTGCCAAGGTTGGTGGTTTTCACGCGTTCCAGCTCGGCTTTTTTGGTGTACTGCTCAAACGGGTCGTCGAACAGGCTGCCGTAGTCCAGGTCTTCGGGAATGGTGACGCGCAGGTTTTTAAGCGCGTCCTCGCTGCCGCCAAAGTTAAACAGCACGTACGCCAGCATGATGACGCTGACAATGACGGCGAACAGCACCGCGTAAAAGATGTAGCCCATGCCGGTGGCCAGGCCAATGGCCATGGCGAAGAAGATGCTGGCAATTTCGCGCGCGCTGCCCGGCACCGAGCGGAACCGCACCAGGCTGAACGCGCCCATCACCGCCACGCCGGCGCCCAGGTTGCCGTTTACCACCAGGATGACCGACTGCACCAGCACGGGCAGCAGCGCCAGTGTGATGACGAAGCTTTTGTTGTGGCTGTTGCGGAACATGTACACCAGTGCGATGATGACGCCCAGCACCAGCGAGGCGAGGGTGCACCACAGCACCTCCAAAAAGGTGATGCTGCCGGTGGTGGAAGCGAGGATACTATCCAGCATGAAGCATGCCCTCCTGACAGGCAATGTTTTGGTAAACGTTCCCGTATTTGGAAAAGGACTGGGTGTAGATGTCCTGCCCGGACAATAAATGTGCCAACCAGCAGGGGATGGCGCCCAGCGTTTTTATTTCCATGAGGAAGGTGCCGTGCGGTATGAGGCGGTTGCCCCAAACGCCCTTGGCAAGGTCAAGGCCGGTATCGCGCCAGCGCACGTTTTCGTCAAAGGTGACGCGCAGCTCGGCGTCTTCGCGGCCCAGCAGGGCGATGCGGTCGTAGCTAATGACGGCTTTGGGCTTGGGCTGATTGGTTTTCATGAACCAGTCTACCTCGCCTATCACCTGGCCGGTGGCAGACGGGGCGGCGCCATGCACCAGCCAGCCGATGGCCTCGCCATAGGGCAGCGGGGCGCGGCGCTTGTAGGTGACGCCGCTCAGCTTCTTTTTCAGCTCCACATAGACGGTGCTGCCCGTGGTGGGCACGCCGTAGCTGCGCAGCCGAAGCTTTTCGCGGAAGCGGGGTTTGTCCAGCTGGCGGCGGGCGGCGCAAAAGTCCTCGGTGTCAAAATACAGCGAGCAAATGGTGTGGCGCCCGTAGGCGTCCGGCTGCATATGGGGGGCAAGCTGCGCTTTCAGGGCGTGGAACTGCCCGGTGGAGAGCGCGAATTTCTTCTCGTGCCGTTCAAACACGGTTTGGGCCATGCAGGTCAGCTCCTCTGCGGGGGAATGGCGCCGGCCAGGTGGGGTGTGCGGGTGTGGTGGCGCACCTTTATCTTAGCCCGCCAATGTGAGGAGCGGATGAGGAACAGCTTAGACTTTATTGAAATGTAACGCAGGTGCAGCACACCAGCCCATTGCTTGTGCGCAGGCCGGCCGGCGTGGTAGAATGGGTAAGCAGGGTTCATTATAAACAAGGCGCTGTGGCAAATGCTGCCGAATGGGCAACGCCACAGCGCAGAAAAGCAGGGAGGCGAACGGCGATGGCCGACGTACGGCGTTGCCCCTGGGCAAAGGGGGAGCTGGACCAGACGTACCACGACCACGAGTGGGGCGTGCCCCAGCACGACGACCAAAAGCTGTTTGAACTGCTGATATTGGAAGGGATGCAGGCGGGGCTGACGTGGAGCCTGATTTTGAAGCGGCGGGAGCATATGCGCGAAGTGTTCAGCGGGTTTGACCCGGTGCAGGTGGCGCAGTATGACGACGCAAAAAAAGCCGCCCTGCTGGGGGACCCTGGGGTCATTCGCAACCGGGCGAAAATAAACGCGCTGGTAGACAACGCGCGCGCTTTTTTGGAAGTGCAGCGGGAATATGGCAGCTTTGACGCGTACATATGGGAGTTTGTAGATGGCGCACCGGTGCAGAACGCCTGGCAGACGATAGAGGACGTGCCGGCGTTTGACGAGACGGCCGCCCAGATGAGCAAGGCGCTGAAAAAGCGGGGCTTCCGCTTTGTGGGGCCCACCATCTGCTACGCGTTCATGCAGGCGGCCGGGCTGGTGAACGACCATTTGGTAAGTTGCGATTTCTACAAAACGCCGGGCAGGACGTGATACCGGGTGCGCCAGGTATGCGGCCGTTGGTTGTAGTGGCCGCAGCGGGCACAGCCGGCCATGGTGGTGCCAACACTTTTACCAGGTAAAAGCATTGACAAGCAGGCAGTATTTTAATATACTAATGGTTGCCGGCGCTCAGCCGTGCCGGCAAAACAACATATCCGGGTGTGGCGCAGTTGGTAGCGTGCTTGACTGGGGGTCAAGAGGCCGCAGGTTCAAGTCCTGTCACTCGGACCATGACGAATGTTCATAACGATACTGAACATTCCGTTTATAGGAGTAACCTTTGGGTTGCTCCTATTTTCGTTTTATCCGGCCTTGCGTGTGATGTACTCAACCGCAACGCCCTGTCGGGTGTCTACCGTTACGCTTTGTGGCAGACAGGCAACCTCCGGCATGTCAAGTTTGCCGATGAAATTGTAGTAGATGTCAAGCTGTTGGCTTCTGCCCTTGCCCACACCCTGCGCTTGGTGCACAACAATTTTTTCCACAAACTCGTTGAGGATGGTCGGGGTAAGCTCCTGTATGTCTGTGTACCGCCGCACCGTCCGAAGGAAGCTGGCCGCTGTGCGCTTGTGCTTTTCTTCCTCGTCAATCTCCGCTTGCAGGGCGGAGACTTTCTTTTTGAGGGCAAGCTGTTCATCATCGTACCGCTTGGAAAGCATCATAAACCGCTCGTCCGAGAGCTTGCCGCTGGCGTTGTCCTCATAGGTTTTGGTGAAAAGCGCGTTCAAATCGCCACATCGGGCCAACATGGAACTGTTGACAAAGCCCCATGTTTTTAAGCGAAGGAAGCTCATGGCAGGGGATTTTCAGAAAACAGCCACAAAAAAGCAAGCGCCCGGGAGCTATCCCAGGCACTTGACCATACGTTTGAGGTTGAGGGCGGTGGCGGATAGCAGGCAGTGGTCGCTCGCCGCCTCCAGTCCGCGCCGGAACAGGTATTTGAGATTGTGCCCTCGCTTTTGCGCGGCAAAACTGCCCTCGCACCAGATCTGGCGGAGCTTCAGGATGTATTTGTGCCGTGGGCTGCCGTCCTTTTCGTGGTTCTGCCGCATGGCCTTTTCAAAAATGTTCACCCGCAGGCAACGCTTGCTGTGCTTTTTGCTCACGCACTGCGCATAAAACGGGCAGCCTTTTGGCCTTTTCAAACGGCACCGCATTGTCCGCAATGGGCGGGGTCTTGCTTTTATCGGCCACTTCCGGAGCCGGGCCAACTTGGCCCGAAGTAGGCTTGTCCTGGGTGTCCACAGCCGGGGCCTGTTTCATTTCCGGCGTTTTGGGGGATTTCACATCTGTTTCTGCCATTCGGCGCGTCCTCCTTTATCGGTCATCGTGGCCTTTAGTCGGTTTGGGCTTCTGCCCCAAATCGCCCTCCGGCCCATGCGGGCGGGGCGGCACGGGGAACGCCATCACCTTGTCGTTGATGATGGCAAACTGGTGCGCGTCGTGGAATTTTGCCTTGTACTTTTCCATTAGGTCAGGCGGCAGGGAAACAAAATCTTCCTTGCCCAGCCCGCACACAAAGAACGGCCCGGCGATAACGGAATGGGAGCTGATTTTGCGGTTCAGCTCCATGCCGTTCATCATGCCCTCGTCGTTGCACACAATGGCAACGGGGTCATCGTAAGGGTAGGCGGCTTCAATCCGCCCGCCGACGATGGCCTGCATGGACGCAAGGCTACCGTCAATTTCGGCCTCGTATGGTTCCACACCGGGTTCTACAATCAGCACATTCATATGCGATACTCCTTAAAAATGGGCATAAAGAAAGGGCCTTGCTTTACAGCAGGCCCGGCGGGGGTTGTAGCATTATTCCTCCTTTGCTATACTGTATCTATTACAAAAACACAGCCCTTTGTCCTGAAAGGCTGTGTTTGAGTTCCCAAGTTTAATTTTGGGCGAAATACTACCCGCAAGCGGTCTTTTTTACTTGATGTGCCGTTGTTTTGCCAAGTCCTATAATTCCACTCGGACCAAGAAAATCTCGCGACGAAACGCATAAAATGCGCAAGTCGCGGGATATTTTATTTGATATATGGCACTCGATTTAAGCCGTTTTCGGTGCGTTTGGGCGCATTTGGTGTGGCTCAAAATGTCTGCTCTACTTTTTTCCCTCAATATCTTCCTGCTTCTGCGTGCCAAAGTAAAACCCGATAACCGTTGGGTGTAAATATCTGCGGTGACAGATATGTCGCTGTGGTTCAGCCGGACTTGGATTTCTTTAAATTGATGCCCGGCAGCTAGAAGACATGAAGCACAACTATACCGCAAGTCATGTGAGAGCGCATTGTTTTCAGTGCGCTCTTGTGTATTATAAAAAGCATGTCCGAAAATAGCGAGAACTATATTCCGGCTATGGTATAATTAAGGCGGCATCAAGCAAGGGGGGCGTGAAGAGTGATTGAAAATAGCAGCGGCTTATACGCCGCTTTTATGGCAAAGGACACGCGGTTTGATGGACGTTTTTTTGTGGGAATATCATCAACCGGCATCTATTGCCGCCCGGTGTGCAGGGCAAGGCGGCCCAAACCTGAAAACTGTACATTTTATCCGACGGCCGCAGAAGCAGAGCAGGCCGGATACCGCCCATGCCTTTTGTGCAGGCCAGAGCTTGCTCCCGGCACTTCTGCCACTGACGCAACCGCCAGCTTGGTATATCGTGCAGCACGAATGCTGGAAGAAAACTGTGGCAGTGGCCAGAGCTTAGAAGAAATTGCCGGGCGGCTTGGATGTACTGGCCGGCATTTGCGGCGGGTTTTTACAACGGAGTACAATGTGTCGCCGGTTCAGTATCTGCAAACCTGCCGTTTGCTTCTTGCAAAAAACCTGCTGACAGATACCAACCTGTCTGTTTTGGATGTGGCGATGGCTTCGGGCTTCGGCAGCCTGCGCCGTTTCAACGACCTGTTCAAAAAGCATTATAGTCTTGCTCCCACGGCGCTGCGTAAAAGAATGTCACAGGAAAAAAGGCAGAGCAGCCATATTACACTGGCATTGGGCTATCGCCCTCCCTACCATTGGGACGATATGCTGGCCTTCCTTGCCGGGCGGGCAATTGCCGGAGTTGAGGTTATAAAAGACGGCGAGTATATCCGCACTGTGCGTTTGACAGATGCCAAAGGCAGGTATATTTTCGGCTGGATACGGGTGGGCCATAAACCGGGAAAGAACGCGCTCTCCGTTACGGTAAGCGAAACGCTTTTACCGGTGCTTCCGCAGGTTTTGGCAAGAGTGCGCCACCTTTTTGATTTGTGTTGTGAGCCCGGCGCAATCTATGAAGTGCTGCAAACCATGAACGATATAAGACCCGGCCTTTGCACTTTGGGAACGCGCGTGCCGGGGTGCTTTGATGCCTTTGAAATGGCGGCGCGGGCGGTGCTGGGCCAGCAAATTACAGTTAAGGCGGCAGGCACCCTGGCGGCACGGGTGGTAAAGGCTTTCGGCGAACCGGTTCAAACCGGGGTAGAGGGATTGACCCATGCTTTTCCAACACCCGCCGATATCCTTGCCCTGGAGGGGCCGATAGAAAACCACCTTGGCCCCCTTGGCGTTATTGCGGCGCGGGCCAAAACAATTCACGCATTGGCGCGGTTGCTGGCAGATGGTGAGCTGGATTTTGACTTGTGCGCCCAGCCGGAAAAGGAAATAAAGAAGCTGCTGTCCATACAGGGCATTGGAAACTGGACGGCACAGTATATTGCCATGCGCGCTATGGAGTGGCCGGACGCATTTTTGGAAACAGACGCAGGGGTAAAAAGGGCGCTTGCACCCCACACCACAAAAGAAATGTTACAAATGGCCGAGGCGTGGCGGCCGTGGCGCAGTTACGCTACCGTCAACCTTTGGAACACACTGTAAGGAGGGACACCAGATGTATTATTCAACCATATATCAGTCACCCATCGGAGCCATCACGCTGGCCTGCGACGGCAACGGGGAAAACCTTGTAGGCTTGTGGACGGAGGGGCAAAAGTACCACGGGGCTACCATACCTGAAGCGATGGCGGAAAAAAACAACATTCCATTGTTTGATAAAACGAAGGAATGGCTGGACAGATATTTTGCCGGGGAGAAGCCCGCGATTTCGGAGTTGCCGCTTGCGCCCATAGGCGGCGAATTCCGGCAAGGGGTATGGCGCATCCTGCGTGAAATTCCCTATGGGGAAGTGATGACTTACGGCGGTATTGCAAAAAAGATGGCGGAAAGATGGGCAGGCAAACCATGTCCAGCCAGGCGGTGGGCGGTGCCGTTGGCCATAACCCCATTTCAATCATCATTCCCTGCCACCGGGTGGTTGGCTCAAATGGCAGTTTGACAGGCTTTGCGGGTGGGGTTCAAATGAAAATGGCGCTGCTTGAGCTTGAGGGCGTGGACATGTCCGGGATGTTCGTGCCGAAGAAAGGAACCGCGCTATAATATTGTATGCCCTTTACCGCTGCAAACTCATGATAGTTGGTCTAAAGAAATCAGCGGATGAAACGATACTATTAATATGGGCGGATATCATAATATCCCCAGATATGCTAAGATATTTATTATGCAAAGCATTCTGCTGCTCCGCAGTTTCACATTCAAAAAAATGTTGTGCAGTTGTTTTTGAGGGAAAAACCGCACAAGTGGCCGAAGCCAGCGGGGACGGTGGCACACGCGGCAACGTGAAAGCCGAAATATCAACCTGAGGCATGCTTTGTATCAGGGCAAGAATCTGAATTATTTACAGTAGTTTCACGGAAGCGTGGCGGCGATGGCTGACCGCTGCTGCATATATTTACATATAAAGTAAGAAGGTTGTGAAAAGTGAAAGCAGTCATACTTGCGGGCGGCTTTGGTACCCGTATCAGCGAGGAGTCCCATCTGCGACCCAAGCCGATGATTGAAATTGGCGGCGCGCCGATACTTTGGCATATTTTGCGCTTTTATTCGTATTATGGGGTTAATGAATTTATTATCTGTTGCGGTTATATGGGATATGTCATCAAAGAATACTTTGCGGATTATTACCTGCACCGTTCTGATATTACGTTTGATTTTACGTCGGGAAACAAAATAATTGTTCACAACAATGTGGCGGAGCCATGGAAAGTGACGATTATAGACACCGGCCTGCACACACAAACCGGCGGGCGGCTCAAGCGTATACGCCAGTTTGTGGACGGGGAACGTTTCCATGTGACCTATGGCGACGGTGTAAGCAACATCGATTTGCCGAAGCTGATGGAAGTTCATGAAAGGTCCGGTAAAACCGTTACGCTGTCGGCCATTCAGCCGGGCGGCCGGTTTGGCGTGCTGGACATCAACGAACGGGAGGGGACCATCACCGGGTTCCGCGAGAAAGCGAAAGAACATGGCGCCTGGATCAACGCGGGCTTTATGGTGAT
>JAAYCI010000032.1 GCA_012729855.1 Oscillospiraceae bacterium | reverse complement strand
GCGCGTTGCGCGGCATTGGATGCTGTCGCATCCGGCTGGGAACATTGTTCCATAGAGGCGCTTCGCGCTGTGGCTTCGCCACTGTTTTCGCCTGTGGCGAAAACGCTATGGTATAATAACCCCAGCTTAGCACGGCGTTAAGCCGTGCTGCCGCGCGTTGCGCAATATTTTGGTGCAGGCGCGTGTGGCGGGCGCATCGTTTCATAAAAGTACTGCGCATTTTTGTGACAGGCTTTGCGGCCCCGCGGGGGCTATAATCAATAAAGAAAAACATGCACGGCCGGGCGGCGGCTGCCCGTACGGTGCCAGGGGAGTTTCTATATTGGATAAATTCATCATTGGTGGCGGCCGGCCCTTGACGGGTGAAGTGACCATCAGCGGCGCTAAAAACGCGGCGGTGGCCATACTGCCGGCCACCATTTTGGCCGGCGGTAAGTGTGTGATCGAAAACCTGCCCGACATAAGCGACGTGGCGGCCAGCGTGCGTATTTTGCACGAGATGGGCGCTGCCGTGCGCATGCTGGACCGCACCACCCTGGAGATAGACACCACCCGGGTGGACACCACCGTGGTGCCCGACCACCTGTGCCGGCAGATGCGGGCCAGCTATTACTTTTTGGGCAGCCTGCTGGGCCGCTTTGGCGAGGGCACTGTGTCCATGCCCGGCGGCTGCGACCTTGGCCCCCGGCCCATCGACCAGCACCTTAAGGCCTTCACCAGCCTGGGCGCGACGGACTCGGTGGAGTATGGCATGGTGAGCGTGAAGGGCGAGCCGCTGGTGGGCGCGCACATCTTCTTCGACACCGTAAGCGTGGGCGCCACCGTGAACGCCATGCTGGCCAGCGTGATGGCCGAGGGCATGACCGTGCTGGAGAACGTGGCCAAGGAGCCGCATATTGTAGATGTGGCCAACTTTTTGAACACCATGGGAGCCGACGTGCGCGGCGCCGGCACCGATGTCATCAAAATTCGCGGCGTGGAAAAGATGCACGGCGGCGATTATTCCATCATCCCCGACCAGATAGAGGCCGGCACCTACATGGTGGCGGCGGCCATCACCGGCGGCAACGTGCTGGTGAAGAATATCATTCCCAAGCACCTGGAGCCCATCAGCGCCAAGCTGGAGCGGGCCGGCGCCTTTATTGAAGAATATGACGAGGCCGTGCGGGTAAGCCGCCCGGGGCCCATCATGTCGGTGAATGTGAAAACCATGCCCCACCCCGGTTTCCCCACCGACATGCAGCCGCTCATCACGGTGCTGCTGTGCCTGGCGGAGGGCACGTCCATTGTGACTGAGGGCATTTTTGAGAACCGTTTCCGCTATGTGGAAGAGCTGCACCGCATGGGCGCCAACATTCAGGTGGATGGCCGGGTGGCCGTGGTGGAGGGCGTAGGCGGCCTGCAGCCCGCCCCCATGCGCGCCAGCGACCTGCGCGCCGGCGCGGCCCTGGTGGTGGCGGCCCTGGCCGCCGACGGCACCAGCGAGATAGACGAGATAGAGCACATTGAGCGCGGCTACGAGTGCATGGTGGAGAAGCTGGTGGCGCTGGGCGCCGATATCCGCCGTGTCTCCCGCCCGGCGGAAACACGGGCCAAGGCGTTTTAAGCATTTTGCCACAAGAGCGTATGTAAGGCGAGGCACATGGCGAGCCATGTGCCTCGTTTTCTTTTGCCGGTTGCGTTTGGCATGCTTATTGGCGTATAATATTTTGAATGAGACCAAAAGCCGCCTTGCCCAAGGCATGGCGCGGAAAGCAGGCATATGTCACGTTTTATCACCCTTTGCAGCGGCTCTTCCGGCAACAGCGCCGTGGTGGAGCACGACGGCCGCTACCTGCTGGTGGATATCGGGCTGAACGGCCGGCCCACACTGGCGGCGCTGGCCGGGCTGGGGCTGCGGCCGCAGGGCCTGGCCGGGGTGCTTATCACCCACGAACACATCGACCATATACGCGGGCTGCGGGTGCTGCTGAAGCAGCTGCCCGTGCCGCTGTACGCCACCGCCCCCACGCTGGACGCCCTGTGGGAGGCCGATGCCGTGCCCGATGGCGCCCACATGGTGGAGGTGGAGGGCCGCAGCCACGTGGTGGAGGGCTTTGGGGTAACGGCGTTCCCCACCAGCCACGACGCCGCCGGCAGCTGCGGCTACCGCATCGAGACGCCCGGCGGCGGGGTGATGGCCCTGGCCACCGACCTGGGCAAGATGACCGCCGATGTCTTCTGCATGATGGAGGGCGCGGGCGTGGTGGCGCTGGAGGCCAACTACGACCCCGAGATGCTGCGCCTGGGGCGCTACCCGCCCAGCCTGAAAAAGCGGGTGGCCTCGGTGCGGGGGCACCTGTCCAACCGGGACTCTGCCGCCGCCGTGGCGCAGCTGATAGGCGGCGGGTGCCAGCGCATTGTGCTGTGCCACCTAAGCGAAGAAAACAATTACCCGCACTTGGCGCTGAAAGCGGTGGAGGATGCCCTGCTGGAATGCGGCCTGCGCCTGCAGGAGGCCGGCGCCGTGCGGGTGGCCCCCCGCTACGAGCCGGGGGAGTGGATAGAGTTTTAGCGTACACAAGGGAGGGACGCCGGTGCAGCAGATCAGCCTGATAGTGGTGGGCAAGCCCGCCGGCTTTTACGCCGATGGGGTGGCCGAGTACCAAAAGCGGCTGCAGCGGCTTTGCCGGCTGGAGGTCATTGAGCTGGCTGAGGAAGCGATAGACGAAAAGAACGCCTCGCCCGCGCAGGTGGCTGCCGCGCTTGAGAAGGAGGGTGGACGCATTCTGGCCGCCCTGCCCAAAGGCGCCACACTGGCGGCGCTGTGTGTGGAGGGCAAGGCCCTCTCCACCAAGGCTTTTGCCGGCTGGCTGGAGCAGCAGGCCACCTATGGCGGCGGGGCGGTGGCCTTTGCCATTGGTTCCTCCCACGGCCTGGCGCCGGCGGTGAAGGCAAGGGCGGCCAAACGCATCTCCCTCTCCGGCATGACGCTGCCCCACCAGCTGGCGCGGCTGGTGCTTACAGAGCAGATTTACCGGGCGTTTATGATTCGCGCTGGAACGCGGTATAACAAATAGCGGGGTGCGCATGAAACTCATCACCCAAAACATCAAAGGGCATACGATGCAGGTGGTTCTGGGGCCGGTCTTCAAGCTGATTGAAGCGGTGCTGGAACTTTTTGTGCCGCTGGTAATGGCCAACATGATAGACGTTGGCGTGCGCGAGCGGAACACCGATGCCCTTTGGCGCGGCGGCATTTTGCTGGTGGTGCTGGCGGTGGCCGGGGTGGCGGCGGCCATCACCTGCCAGTATTTTGCCGCGGTGGCGGGCGGGCATTTTGGCCGCAGGCTGCGCAGCCGCCTGTATGCGCATGTGATGAAGCTCTCCGGCAAAGAGGTGGCTGAAATTGGCACCGGCAGCCTGATTACCCGCCTGACCAACGACGCCGTGCAGGTGCAGCACGGGCTGAACATGACCATTCGGCTGGGCACCCGCGCGCCCTATCTGGTCATCGGCGGGCTGGTGATGGCCTTTGTGGTGAACTGGCGGCTGGGGCTGGTGTTTTTGGTGGCCACGCCGCTCATTGGGGTGGTGCTGCTGCTCATCATGCGGCGCACGCTGCCCGGCTATGCCAGCATTCAGGCCCAGCAGGACGAACTGGCCCGCCAGGGCGGCGAAAACCTGGCCGGGGCGCGGGTCATCCGGGCGTTCTCCCGCCAGAAAAGTGAAGAAGCGGATTTTGACGCCGCGGCCGGCCAGCTGACCCGCCAGCTGGTGCGGGTGGGCCGGTTGTCGGCGGCGCTGTCGCCAGTCACCGGGGCCATTGTCAGCGCGGCCATTGTGGCCATCGTTTGGCTGGGGGGCGTGTTCTCGTTTGGGGGCAGCAGCAGCCCGGGCGAGATCATCGCGCTGGTAAGCTACATGAACCAGATTTTGCTGGCCATGGTGGTGGCGGCGCAGCTTATTGTGCTGCTTACCCGCGCGCTGGCCAGCGGCCAGCGGCTGAACGCTTTTCTGGCTGTGCAGCCGGCCGTGGTGGACGGCCCCGGGGCTGCACCGCAGCCCGGCGCGTCCGCTGTGGCGTTCCGCGACGTAAGCTTCGCCTATTATTCCGGCGCGGCCCCGGCGTTGAGCGGCCTGAGCTTCACGGTGCCGGCCGGCAGCACGGTGGGCGTCATTGGCGGCACGGGCAGCGGCAAAAGCACGCTGGCCACCCTGCTGCTGCGCCAGCAGGACGTTACCGCCGGCACTGTGCTGGTGGGTGGTGTGCCGGTGAAAGACTACACGCTGGCGCAGCTGCGCGGGCAGATGGCTGTGGTGCCCCAGCGGGCGGCGCTGTTCACCGGCACGGTGGGGTACAACCTGCGCCTGGGCGCGCCCGGCGCCACCGACACCGACCTGTGGAAAGCCCTGCACACCGCACAGGCTTATGATTTTGTGGAGCGGCTGCCCGACGGGCTGGACACACTGATAGCCGAAGGGGGCAAGAACCTCTCGGGCGGGCAGAAGCAGCGTTTGTCTATCGCGCGGGCGCTGGTGCGCCGGCCCGCCATACTGATACTGGACGACGCGGCCTCGGCGCTGGACTATGCCACCGACGCCGCGCTGCGCCGCGCACTGGCCGCCGATGTGGACGCTGACGGCCACAAGCGTACCACGCTCATCATCAGCCAGCGGGTGGCCAGCATACGCCACGCCGACAGCATTCTGGTGCTGGACGACGGCTGCCTGGCCGGCCAGGGCACGCACGACGAGTTGCTGCAAACCAACCCGGTCTATCGGGAAATTTGCGTCTCTCAGGGAGTGGGGGTGGCGACATCGTAAAAAACACCACACTTGCCCGCCTCATTGCCCAGCTGGGCGGGCACAAGCGCCTGCTGGCGGGGGCCATTCTTGGCGCCGTTACCAGCGTGCCGCTGGGGCTTTTGGGGCCGGTGTTCATCGGGCAGGCCATCGACGGCATCATAGGGCCCGGGCAGGTGGATTTTGCGGCCATCCTGCGGGGGCTGGTGCTGCTGGGCATCACGGCGCTTGCCAGTGCCGCCCTGCAATGGCTGATGCTGGTGTGCACCCGCAAGCTGAGCGCCCAGGCCGCCCAGCGCATGCGCCGGCAGGCGTTTGCCGCCGTGAACGCCGCGCCCCTGCAAAGGATAGACGGCCACCCCCATGGCGACATTGTGAGCCGGCTGGTGAACGACGCCGACGCCGTGGCCGAGGGGCTTTTGCAGGCGCTGAGCCAGCTGCTGCCCGGGGTGATCACCATTGTTGCCACCGTGGTGCTTATGTTCTGGCTGAACGCCCTCATCGCGGTCATCGTCATCGTGCTCACACCGCTGTCCATCCTGTTTGCGCGGTTCATCGCCAGGCGCACCACCCGCATGTTCCGTGCGCAAACCCGCGCGCAGGGGGCCATGAGCGCCTATGTGAACGAGCATGTGCGCGAGCAGGCCCTGCTGCGGGCCTTTGGCGCCGAGGCGCATAGTGCGGCGGAATACGGCGCTTTGAGCGAAGACTATTTTAATGCCAACTTCAAAGCCACCTTTTACGCCAGTGTGGCCAACCCCGGCACGCGGTTCATCAACGCGCTGGTGTACGCGGCGGTGGGCATTGTGGGCGCGGTGCTGGCGCTGAACGGGGCCATCACGGTGGGCGGGGTGTCGGCCTTTTTGGCCTACGCCAACCAGTACACCAAGCCCTTCAACGAGGTGAGCGCCGTGCTGGCACAAATGCAAAGCGCCTTTGCCAGCGCCGAGCGGCTGTTCGAGCTGGCCGACTGGCAGCCCGAAGCCCCCGACGCGGATGACGCCGCGGCCCCTGCCCACAGCGCCGGCCACGTGCAGGCGCAAAACGTGCAGTTTTCATACGACGGCGTAACGCCGTTGATACGCGACTTGTCCTTTGAGGCCAAGCCCGGCCAGCGGGTGGCGCTGGTAGGCCCCACCGGCTGCGGCAAAACCACGGTGATCAACCTGCTGATGCGCTTTTATGAGATTGACGGCGGTGAGATAACCGTGGACGGGGCCGACGCCCGCAAGATAAAGCGCAATGCCCTGCGCGGGCTGTACGGCATGGTGCTGCAGGATACCTGGCTGAAGCAGGCCACCGTGCGGGAGAACATTGCCTATGCCCGACCGGACGCCACGCTGGAAGACGTGATGGAAGCGGCGCGGGCGGCCCACGCGCACAGCTTCATCAAGCGGCTGCCCAATGGCTACGATACCGTGCTGGACAGCGGCGGCGAAAACCTGAGCGCCGGCCAGCGCCAGCTGCTGTGCATTGCCCGGGTGATGCTGGAAAAGCCCGACATGCTGATACTGGACGAGGCGACCAGCAGCATAGACACCCGCACCGAGATGCTGATACAGCGCGCGCTGGAAAAGCTGATGCAGGGGCACACCAGCTTTATTGTGGCGCACCGGCTGTCTACCATAGAGAGCGCCGACAGCATTCTGGTGATGGACGCCGGCCGCATTGTGGAGCGCGGCACCCACGCCCAGCTGCTGGAGCAGGGCGGCTTTTATGCAAAGCTGTACCACAGCCAGTTCGCACCCAGCTAGCACAGCGGCACCCAAGAGAGGAAGGCACACCGATGGACGACGAGAGAAACACCGATGTGATGGAAGAAGAAGCGCAGGAAACCAGCGAAGCCCCGCCGGCGGCGCCAGCTGGCCGGCGGCGGCCCAACCGCATGTTTGTGCTGTTCATCCTGGCCATTGCACTGTTTGTGGTGTCGGTGGTGCTATTGCTGGTGCAGCGGGCCATTCAGCCGCCGGCAGCGGGTGGCGGCGGGTCGTCGTCGGCAGTGTCGGTGTCTCAGGCAGCCCCGGTGGGCGCTCGTAAGTAGCGCGGATACCAACCAATACGAATACAGCGAGGCACAGCGATGACAGTGATGAAGAAATGGGACGGCTCTTGCACGGTGTTTTTGGTTTTGGGCGCATTGTTTTTTCTATGGCAGGGCGCGGCGTGGCAGGGGGTGGCCAATACCCCGGCACTGGCGGCTTTTGCCGGAACGGGGCAGGTCATTTATTATCTGGCCGGCCTTGTGGGGCTGCTTTTGGGCGGCCTGCTGGTGGACAAGGCGCACATCGCCCACACCTGGCGGCGGCTGACGGCCATGTTGGCCGGCGTGGCGGCGGTATGCACGGTGGCTGTGCGGTTTTCGCCCAACCTGCCGGTGCTGGCCGTGCTGCTGGTGGTGGGCGGCCTGTGCGGCTTTGCGGCGCTGTCGCCGCTGCTGTACCGGGTGTTCCGGCATATCCCATTTGAGCTGAAGCCCGTGGTGATGGGCCTGGCCATGGGCCTTGGCCTGCTGTTGCGCCTGCCCAGTGACTACCAGCTGGCCTTTGGCTGGGACGCCGACTGGTTCTACAGCATATCGGCAGTGGTGGCCATGGCCGCGCTGGCTGTGCTGGTGCTGCTGTGGAAGCCCCGCGCCCGGCGGGTGGCGGCCGAGCTTTCGCCCGCCGATAAAAGGCACTGGCCGGGCCTGCTGTTGCTGGGTGGCATTTGCGCGGTGCTGCTGCTGGTGCTGCCCGTAATTTGGAACAGCAGCTTTGCCACGGTCTATTTTACCAACGCGCAACAGTTTGCCCTAAGTGTGGTGCGGGCGGTTTCGCCACTGCTGGCAGGGCTGCTCAGCATAAAATTTGGGCGCAACACCACCCTGTTTTTGGGTGTGGCGGTCATGGGCATCGGTTTGGTGTCTTACTTCTTCCCCCACAGCGGGGCGTGGGGTGTGGGCTTCAGCATAGCCGGCGCCATAGGAGGTGCGCTGTTTTTGGTGCCGCTGGTGGTTATGTTCACCGACATTGCCCACTACGCCCGCGGCCCCGGCGTAACCGGGGTGCTGGGCTTTGCGCTGGCAGCGCTGATGCAGCTGCTGGGCCTGCCGCTTTCGGCGCTGATGCGCTTTGCGGGCGAGGACATCGCCTTCATCATCTACCTGGTGGTGTATTTTGTGGCGCTGCCGCTGGCAACCATCTTCTTTGTGCAGCTGCAGCGCTTTAAAGAGGAGCACGAGGAGGACGCCCTGGACGGCGAGGGCTTGCCGGAGCAGACCACCCCGGCAAAGACCGCCGACCTGCGGCGGTATGCCCTTACCCCGCAGGAGGAAACGATACTGCCCTATGCCATTGGGCCCATGGACATTAAGGAGATTGCCACTATGCTGCAACTAACACCCGAAGGGGCCAAAGCCCAGGTACGCGCGATATTGGACAAGACGCAGACGCCCAGCCGCCGCGCGCTGCGCCTGCTGCTGGTGGGGGACGAGCGTGACGCGCCAGCCGAGGACGATGCGCCGGAGGACAACGCATGACAGCCAACGGGTTTGTTCCGGCGCGCAAAAAATGGGTGTGGATAGGCCTGGCGGCGCTGGTGGCGGCGGTGCTGCTGTTTGCCATGGCGCTGCGCACCACCACCCGCTCGGCCACCGGGCTGAACCCCGCCGCCTACACCGAGGAAACGCCCGAGGGCTTCCATTACGCGGTCACGGCGTCGGCAGCCGGGGGCGCGCTGACGGTAACCGGCTGGGCCTGCATAGAGGGCGAACGCATGCTGACGGTGGACAACTGGGTGGTGCTGTATGACCCAGCGCGTGACACCTACCTGCGGCTGCCCACCACCGCCGAGGTGAACGAGGCGCCCACCGCCCTGATAAACGACGGCCTGGTGTATGGCCGCGCCGGCCTGACGGCCATTGTGCCGGTAAGCCAGCTGGAGGTGCCGCTGAGCCGGTACGAGCTGTGCTTTGCCTATGCCTCCAACGGGCACAACGCGCTTATTCATACCGGGGAGTTTTTGGCAGGGGAGGGGATATTATGAAGCAGGCCACCCTGCTAGCCCCACTGAAACGGGTGCTGCGCGCGCCCTGGCTGCCCTTTGTGGTGCTGTGGCTGTTTATGGCCATCTGCCACCTGCTGTTCAAAATGGGCACCGGCGACGACGCCCAGTACGCGCTGGTTATCCCCACCCGCGGCCTGTGGGACTACCTGACCTGGGCCTACGGCAACTGGTCGGCCCGCAGCCTCATTGATATCTTTTTGTGTCTCATCAACTATCTGCCGCACCTGTTCTGGCGGCTGGTGAACCCGCTTGTCATCACGGGCTGTGCGCTGGCCATTTCGCACATTGTGGGGGCGCGGGGCCTTAAGGGCGAGGCCGCCACCAACTGGGTGGTGTGTGGCCTGATGCTGCTGTACCCCTGGCAGGTGATGGACAGCGCCGGCTGGGTGAGCACCACCACGGGGTGTTCCTGTGGCCGGCCGCCGCCGCGCTGGGCGCGCTGGTGCCGCTGGCGGCGCTGTGCCGCGGGCGCAAGCCGCGCTGGTGGGTGGCGGCGCTGTCGGTGCCGGGCATGCTGTATGCCACCAACATGGAGCAGCTTGCCATTCTGCTGCTGCCGCTGCTGGCCGGGCTGGTGGTGTGGTTTTTGGCCACCCAAAAGCGGGTGCACTGGGTGCTGTGGGCGCAGCTGGGCGCAGCGGCTGCCAACGCGGTGTGGATACTGCTTTGCCCCGGCACCCGCCTGCGCTTTGAGGGCGAGGTGAGCTCCTGGTATGCCAACTTCGGCATGAAATCGCTGCTGGCCAAGCTGGAGCTGGGCGCCAGCGCCGCGCTGGACCCGCTGGTGTACCAGCGCGACCTCATCTTCTTCTTTTTCTGCCTGCTGCTGGCCTGGTGTATCTTCATCCGGTATAAAGCCGTGTTTTACCGGGTGCTGGCACTGGCGCCGCTGCTGGTGTGCATGGCGCTGGGTATGTATCAGCGGTATACGCTGGCCGTATTCCCGCAGCTGGCCTTTTTCACTGGCGCGCTGGACGGCGAGGGGATGATCACGCTGGCCAACGCAAACAGCCTGACGGCGTATATACCGCTGGTGCTGCTTTACCTGGTGTTTGCCCTTTGCCTGGTGAACCTCTACCTGGCGCTGGGGCATACCCCGCTGGCGCTGGCGGCCGTTTGGGCACTCTGCTGTGGGTTTGCCTCCCGCCTGGCCCTGGGCTTTTCGCCCACCATATGGACCAGCGGGGTGCGCACCGGCTTTTTCTTCAGCCTGACGCTGCTGGTGCTGTGCGCCCTGCTGTACCGCCAGGCGGCGCTGGCGCCGGTGGCCGCCCTGCCGGGGGCAGGCGCCACCCGGGCGGCCAAAAGCCGCCGGGCGCAGAAATGGGTGTTTGGGGTGGTGTTTGCTGCCTATTGCCTGCTGCAGATGTATTCCATACAGGAGATACGCATTGCCAGTGGCTACACAGGCTGAAAAACCAGAAAAAGCCCCCATGGATTTCCCATGGGGGCTTTGCCGCGCCTGTTTGTTTTCCGTTCGTGGGGCAATCAGGCGACCCACTCGGTGTCAAACATGTAGATGGGCAGCATCATCTGCTCGGGGTACACCACCAGGCCCTTGGTGGTGGTCACGAAGGTCTGGCGCTGGAAGAGCGGGCAGTTGATGGCCTGCTCGGAGATGATCTCCAGCAGTTCTGCATAGAGTTCCTCGCGCTCGGCGGGGTCGGTGGTGCGCATGCCCAGCTCGGTAATCTCGTTCACACGGTCGATGTTGGTGTTCTCGCGGTTGTACATCAGGCCGGTGTGCAGCTGGAAGTAGTAGGTAAGCGGCGAGCGGTTGGCCCAGCAGCCGGTGTCGTTGTAAGAGGTGACAAAGTCGGCCGCGCCAACCTGCTGCACCCAGGCGGAGGGCTCCATGGATTCCACGTCGAGGTTGACATTGACCATGGCCAGCTGCGCCTGCACGGCGGAGGCCAGGGGCAGGCAGGTGCCGCTGGACGGGGTGATATAGTTCACGTTCAGCGGGTTGCTCTCGTCGTAGCCGGCCTCAGCCAGCAATGCCCTGGCTTTCTCCACATCATACTCATATTTGGTGATGCGGCCCTCGCTCTGGGCTTTTTCGTAGCCCTCCATGCGGAAGGAGGTCTTCACCATCGCGTGTTCGGGGTTGTTCACGCCCTCTTCCACAATCAGGTTCACGGCCTGCTTGTCAATGGCGTGGTTGATGGCGCGGCGCACGTTGATGTCGTCGAACGGGGCCACCTGGTTGTTGAAGGTGATGCCCTGGGCGTGGTCGCGCTCGAACTGCAGCACGTCGAAGTTCTCGGGGTCTTCCACAAAGCCCAGTGCGTCTGAAACCAGATAGGTGAAGTGCAGCACGTCCAGCTCGCCCGAACGCATGGCGATGCCGGCGGCGCTGGGGTCGGTGATGGCGCGGTAGGTCACGGTCTTGATCTGGGGCACATCCTCGCTCCAGAAGTCTTCAAAGTATTCAATGGTGATGTTGTTGTCGGCGCCCCATTCGCCCAGCTTGTACGGGCCGGTGCCCACAACGGCTTCCTGGGCGCCTTCGCCGTAGGTCTCAATGGCGTTCTTGCTGCAGATGCCCCACTGGTAGTCGGCGAATACCTCGCGCACCATGGGAAACGGGAAAGCCAAGTGGAAGATGAAGTTCAGGTCGTCCACCACTTCGGTGCTCTCCAGCCACTCGGTGGCGGGGGCGGTGTAGGGCGAAACCTTGGCGCGGTCGGCGGTGAACTTCACGTCCTCGGCGGTAAGGGGGGTGCCGTCGTGGAACAGGATGCCCTCGCGCAGCTTCACGTTCCAGGTCAGGCCGTCGTCTGAGACGGTATAGTCCTCCACCATCCAGTTTTGCAGGTCGTTGTAATCGGCCTTGATGTTGCGCCACAGGGTGTCATAGATGTTGGTGTTGATGGTCCATTCCCAGGTGGAAACGCCGTACTGCGGGTCCAGCTTGGTTACAATGGCGCCTACGTTCACAATAATCGAGTCCTTGGTAACGATGTTGGAGCCGCCGGCGTCGCCGGTGCTGGCATCGCCGCCCGTGCTGGCGTCACCGCCGGTGCTGGTGCCGGCATCGCCGCCAGGGGTGGATGTGCCGCCGCTGCTGCTGGTGCCCCCGCCGCAGCCGGTAAGCACAATGCCCAGGGCCATAACCAGCACAACTGCCAATGCGAATACTCTTTTCTTCATTTGCTACTCCTTTCCTGATATGTGTCTGGCGTATACTTACAATTAACCACACATGGTGTGGAAAACCCCTTAAAATGCGAGACGGGTGCAGAATGCCGGCTTCGATGCTCAAGCCGCGTGGTACGTGACCTGCTGCTTCCAAAAGAAAAGATAAAAAAGCCGAAACCTGCCCGCGCAAAGCGGGTGCGTTGTTTTTTCTCGGCGGATTGGGGTTTTAAGTGTCCTCAATCGTGGCCAATGGGCCACCGGTACGTCGATAAAACAAGTCTCACGCGGTGCGGGCAGGTTTCGGTTACGGTTCAGCTAGGTCGTGTTGACACTACCGCAACGAATCAAAGACAAGGGCGAAACAAATGAAAGTGATGAAAACGCAATCGAGTTTATCGTAACGGGTGAAAACCCTACGAAAAGCTTTCAGTCTGCGAAAG
>JAAYCI010000031.1 GCA_012729855.1 Oscillospiraceae bacterium | reverse complement strand
CTTTCGCAGACTGAAAGCTTTTCGTAGGGTTTTCACCCGTTACGATAAACTCGATTGCGTTTTCATCACTTTCATTTGTTTCGCCCTTGTCTTTGATTCGTTGCGGTAGTGTCAACACGACCTAGTAAAAGCACCTCATAGAAAAGCCCTTTGCCAAAAGGGCTTTTTCTATTTGGCCGCGCCCCCGTGCTATCACGCAAAAACGCTGCCCGCCGGTTCCCCGGCGGGCAGCAGCTATGTATAACAGGCTGGTGCTTATTTCTTTTTCTTCTTCAGCTGGTCCAGAATCTCGCCCGAGATGATGACGCGCTGAATCTGGTTGGTGCCTTCGTAGATCTGGTAGATCTTGGCGTCACGCATGCGTTTTTCCAGCGGGTACTCGCGGCTGTAGCCGAAGCCACCCACCACCTGCACAGCGTCGGTACACACCTTCATGCCCACGTCGCTGCAGAAAGCTTTGCTGCTGGAGAACACGCGCGGGGCCATGATGCCGGCGTTCTGCAGGGAAGCAGCATAGTACAGCAGCTGGCGGGCGGCCTCCAGCTGGATGGCCATGTCGGACAGCATGAAGCCAACGGCCTGGTGCTGGCCAATGAACTTGCCAAAGGTCTTGCGCTCCTGGGCGTAGTTCAGGGCGTACTCGTAGGCAAACATGGCGTTGCCCAGCGCACCGGCGCCGGCGGTGGGGCGGGTGTTGTTCAGGGTAAGCATGGCGGTACGGAAGCCCGTGCCCTCTTCACCAATCATGTTCTTGGCAGGCACGCGCACGTCCTGCAAAATCACTTCGGTGGTGTTGGAGGTACGGATGCCCATCTTGTCCTCGTGGTTGCCGGCGGACAGGCCGGGGGTGCCGGCTTCCACAATGAAAGCGGAAATGCCCTTGGGGCCCAGGGTGCGGTCTTTGGTGGCGAAGATGGTGTACAGCGAGGCCACGCCGCCGTTGGTGATGAAGGTCTTCACGCCGTTCAGGATGTAGCTGTCGCCGTCCTTCACGTAGGTGGTTTTCAGGGACGCCGCGTCGGAGCCGGAGTCGGCTTCGGTGAGGCCGAAAGCGGTCAGGCCGCCATTGGTCAGCACGTCGGCCACCTGCTGCATCTGCTCTTTGCTGCCGGCCAGCTTCACCGGGGTAAAGCCCAAGCCCGAAGCGCCAATGGTGGTGCCAAAGCCCGGGTCGCCACGGGACAGTTCTTCTTTAACCATTGCGTAGGTCACATAGTCCAGGCCCATGCCGCCGTACTCTTCGGGCAGGCTCATGGTGGTCAGGCCCATGTCAATGGCCTTTTTCACCAGGGCTTCGGGGTAGGTGCCCGGCACGTCGAACTCTTTGGCCATGGGAATAACTTCTTTGTCGGCAAACTCGCGCACCATGTTTACGATGTCGCGCTGTTCATCGGTCATCAGATATCTTTCCAGCATGTTTACATCCCTTTCTTTTTTCTGGTCTTATGGCGCCCGGCCGGGCGCCGCTGTGGTTTTGTTTTATGTGTTTATTGCAAAGCTTCTTTTGCTTCATCTCAAAACAATCAGCTGCGCTCGGCTTTCAGCGCGTTCACCTGCTCGGTGAGGGCCGGCACCACCTCGAACAAATCGCCGATAACGCCATAGTCGGCCACTTCAAAAATGGGGGCCTCGGGGTCCTTGTTGATGGCGACGATGATGTCGGAGCCGGACATGCCGGCCAGGTGCTGGATGGCGCCCGAGATGCCGCAGGCAATGTAGATGCGCGGGCCGACGGTTTTACCGGTTTGGCCCACCTGGTGGGCGTGGGGGATCCAGCCGCTGTCTACCGCCGCGCGGGACGCGCCCTTGGCGCCGCCCAGGGCGTCCACCAGCTCGTCGATGATCTTGAAGTTCTCGGGGCCGCCCATGCCGCGGCCGCCGCTCACAATGATCTCGGCCTCTTCCAGGTTCACCAGCTCGGCCACTTCCTTGATGCGCTCCAGCAGGATGGTGCGGATATCATCCTTGCCAATCTCGATGGTTTCCTTGATGATCTCACCCTTGCGGCTCTCGTCCAGCTCGGTGCGCTTGAACACGCCGGGGCGTACGGTGCCCATCTGGGGGCGGGTGTCCGGGCAGAGGATGTTGGCCATCAGGTTGCCGCCAAACGCCGGGCGGGTCCACACAATGTTTTTGCTGCCCTCTTCCACCGAGATGGCGGTGCAGTCGGCGGTCAGGCCGGTTTCGATGCGGCAGGCCACACGGGGGCCAAGGTCGCGGCCGTTGTTGGTGGCGCCAATCAGTATGGTGGAGGGCTTGTATTTGCCAATCAGCTCGGTCAGCGCTTTGCTGAAACCGTCGGTGGTGTATACTTCAAAGGCGTCGCTGTCTACCACAATGGCTTTATCGGCGCCGTAGGCAATGGCTTTCTCGGCCACGCCCTGCACGTCCTTGCCAATAATTACCGCCACCAGCTCTTCGCCCAGCTCGTCCGCCAGCAGGCGGCCGGGGTTCAAAAGCTCGTAGCCAACAGACTTTGCCAGGCCGTATTCGGTCTCGATATATACCCATAGGCCTTTATAGCTTGCAAGATCACTCATATATCTATTTTCCTTTCGTCTTCATCTATAGGGTGGCCTGCGCCGCATGCCCTGCGGCCTTGACCAATCAGAACAGCTTCGCGTCCACCAAAAGGCCCAGCAGCACGCGGGCAGAGTCCTTGCTCACGTCTTCCTGGATAAAGCGGCAGGTCTTGTTGCGCTCGGGGGTAAAGGTTTTCTTCACCTTGGTGGGCGAGCCCTTCAGGCCGCAGCGGGTGGTGTCGATGCCGTTCAGGTCGGCGCTGGTAATCACGGGGATCTGGGCGCGGGTGGCGGCCATACGGGTTTTCATGGTGGGGTAGCGGGGCTCGAACGGGGTTTTCACCACGGTGATGACGCAAGGGGTCTTGCAGGTCATGATATCGTAGCCCAGGTCGCTCTCGCGCTTGATGCGCAGCTCGCCGTTCTCCACTTCCACGTTCGAGGCGTAGGTGATCTGCGGGCGGTCCAGATGCTCGGCAATCTCCGGGCCCACCTGCGCGGTGTCGCCGTCAATGGCCTGCTTGCCGCAGAAAATCACGTCAAACACGCCGTTGTCGGCTTCCAGCTTCTGTATGGCACAGCTCAGGATATAGCTGGTGGCCAGGGTGTCGCTGCCGCCAAACACACGGTCGCTCACCAGGTACGCTTCGTCTGCGCCTACGGCCAGGCAGCTTTTCAGCGCTTCCTTGGCCTGGTCGGGGCCCATGGAAATCACGGTCACCTTGGTGCCCTCGGGGTCGGCGTCCTTCATACGGGCGGCCACTTCCAGGGCGTAGGCGTCAAAGGTGTTCACAATGCTGGGCACGCCGGCGCGAATCAGCGTGTTGGTCTCCGGATCAATCTTGATCTCGGTGGTATCGGGTACTTGCTTCATACACAATAGAATGTTCAAACTGCGTCCTCCTAACTGAATTGTTCCCGCCTTGGCGGCGGGACATTGCTAAAAGAATAACGATCTGGCGCATTATTCGGCTTCAAGGCAGACGATCCCTATACTCCTGTTCCCTTTCTCTCGGTGCCGTGCCGATTCCTCCCGGAATATGGGAATACACGGGCCATTCTGCCCCAAGTTACCAACGTTCAGAATTATATCACACCTTTCCCCATAATTCAATCTACTTTTCTCTTATATAAGGCCCATAAGGCCAAACGGGAACATTGCCCAGTTTCCATCTTCACACTTTGTGCATTTTGTCTATTCCAAAGCATGCTCATTTGCTATTTTTACGCGGTTTTTGGCAAAACAGCCGCCCCTGCCGGCCTGGCTGGCAGTTGCCTTTTGGGGGCGGCTGCTGTACAATATGTCCTTGAAACAGAGGGGAGAACATTGCCATGATTTGCAACAACATCCTGGAGGCCATTGGCCACACGCCGCTGGTGCGCCTGAACCGCATGCCCGGCCCAAACAGCGCCGAGATTCTGGTCAAGTTCGAGGCTGTGAACATCGGCGGCTCTATCAAGACCCGCACGGCCTGGAACATGCTGCGCACCGCCGAAGCCGATGGCCATATCACGCCCGACACCATTATTGTGGAGCCCACCAGCGGCAACCAGGGCATTGGCCTGGCGCTGGTGGGGGCCGTAAAAGGCTACCGCGTCGTCATCATCATGCCCGACTCGGTGAGCGAGGAGCGCCGCAAGCTGGTGCAGCACTACGGCGCCGAGGTTATTTTGGTAAAAGACGAGGGCAACATTGGCAAGTGCATTGAGGACTGCCTGAACACCGCGCTGAAAATGGCCGAGGACGACCCCAACGTGTACATTCCGCAGCAGTTTGTAAACCCCAACAACCCGCTGGTGCACAAGCACCACACCGCGCTGGAGATCATGGAGCAGGCGGCCAAACCCATTCACGGCTTTTGCTCGGGCGTGGGCACCGGCGGCAGCATCTCGGGCATTGGCGAGGTGCTGCGCGCACAGTACCCGGGGCTGCTCATCTGGGCGGTGGAGCCGGAGAACGCCGCCATTCTGGCCGGCGGCACCATTGGCACCCACCTGCAAATGGGCATTGGCGACGGCCTGATTCCCGACAACCTGAACACCGATATCTACGATGATATCTACATTGTTACCGACGACGAGGCCATACAGACCGCCAAAGACCTGGCCCGGCAGGAGGGGCTGCTGTGCGGCATATCGGGCGGCACCAACGTGGCCGCCGCGCTGAAAATGGCCCAAAAACTGGGCCCGGGCAAAACGGTGGTCACCATTTTGCCCGACACCGCCGAGCGCTATTTCAGCACCCCGCTGTTTGACTGATGCCCATTCGCGATAGAACCGTAACTTTTTCTATCGCAAGGCTGCGGCAAAAAGCGCCGCCGCACGCCCCATGCCAAATGGCTGTTAAATGAGGATAAAGCCTGAAGGAGGCCCCTATGCCCATGCCCCCGGCCCACTTTGTGCTGGCGTTTGAAACCGCCGCCGACTGCGCCCGCACCGTACCCGAGGCCACCCGCATCTTCAAAGCCGAGGTGGTGCCCACCCCCGCCGGCATCGCCGCCGGCAGCCCGAAGGCCATCCGCTTTCACAACGGTTCCCTCAGTGACCTTTTGGACTTCATGCTCACCTTCTTCGTGCCCGCCTGGCTCTACCGCCCGGAGGATACCGATGCCGCCGGCGCGCCCGCCTACAAGCTGGCCGCCTCCACCACCGGAGACAACACCCCATAATCTTTTCCCTGCGCATAATGATAGCATATTAAGCCCGGAGACACCTCGATATTTCGAGTGCCTCCGGGCTTTTGCGGTGATGCGCGATAACCCCGCAGCGCCAGCCATCACCGCGCGCGGCGGAACAACCTGTTTTTCATGGCCAGCAGCCACCCCGGCCGGCCCCGGCCGCAAAGCAGCAGGCACACGCCCAGCGCCATGCAGAAGCCGCAGAGGAAATGCTGGTTGCCGAAGCATGACAGTATCAGGGACACCGCCCAAAGCAACGCGCCGGCAGAAAAATAAACGCGGTCCATTCTTTTCATAAGACCCCCCCTGCTAATACTTCTTTTGGTAGTACAGCTTGCAGCCCATCAGAATCAGGGCCTGCACCAGCAGCACCGCCACCAGGCAGAAGAACACCGTATGGTTGAAAGACCCCGCCACCACCGTGGCCACCCCCAGCATCGGAAGGGAAAGGTTGCGGTAAGCCGCGCTGGTTTTTTCCTCAATGACACGCTTGCGCTCATCGGTGTCGCTGATATACATCTTTTTGCGGTATTCCGCGTTCCGGATGGCTTTCATGATATTGATGAAATTGATGGCGGAAAATAAACAGAACAAGAAAGTGAGCGACAGGCGGAACCCCGCCACAAACCCTTCGGCATAGCTGCCCTGTAGCACCGCGCCCAAAAGCACCACCTGCCACACCAGCAGCCCCAGGCAAATGATAAACAGCGCGCCATACAAAACAGCGGTTTTCTTCAGGTGGCTTTGATATTTTTCCATTACTCCATGTCCTCCACGTCACTAAAATCAAAAACGTCCTCAATGCTCAGGCCAAAATACCGGGCAATCCTGTAGGCCAGCGGCAGCGAAGCGGTGTACTTGCCCACCTCTATGGAGGTGATGGTCTGCCGGGTAACCCCCACGGCCATGGCCAGCTCCTCCTGGCTCAGCTTGCGCTGGCGGCGCAGCTCCGGGATATGTGTTTTCATGCACGTCCCTCCATCTGCAAAGTTTGCTTTGCAGTTTTAGTATAGCTTGCTTTGCATAAAATGTCAAGCACACTTTGCAATAATTAAGACGTATCAAGGCCAGCTCAATTAAAGAGGCATGCGGATGCTATATTTTTTGCCTTTTATTCCTATTCCCCCTATATCCATAGGCAATGGCCCCTGTACTTTCGCCTGCCGGTGGTGTAAAATGGCGGCATATATACCAGCCGGCTGCCACTATGCGGCCCAAACCAAGGAGGGGAAGCCCCATGCCAGATTACGCGTTCCTGCAACCCATCAAAATTGGCCCTGCCACCATGAAAAACCGCATCTCGATGACCGCAATCATTCGCAACTTCTGCGAGGACGGCTTTATCAACGACGACTATATCGCCTACTACGCCGAACGCGCGAAGGGCGGCGCCGGCATGATTGTGCCCGGCGCCATGGTGGTGGACGGCGACTGGCCCTACAATTTTCCCAAACAGCCCTGGCTTACCGACGACAAGTATATTCCCGGCCTGAAAAAAGCCGTGGACGCCGTGCATGAATATGGCGCGCTGTTTGTGTGCCAGCTTTGGCAGAACGGGCGGGTGCGGGGCCCCCAGGGCGAAGCGCTGAGCAAAACGGTGAACGACTTCACGCTGGAGGAGATACGCGCGCTGCAGGATAAATTTGTGGCCGCCGCCCACCGCTGCAAGGCCGCCGGCGCCGATGGCGTGGAGCTGCACTGCGCCCACACCTACCTGATAAACCAGTTCATCAGCCCCTACTTCAACCAGCGCACCGACCACTACGGCACGCAAACCGCCGAAAATACCGCCCGCTTCGGCACCGAGATTTTGGAGCGCATCCGCGCCGATTTGGTAGACGACCGCTTCTTCACCACCGCCAAGATAAACGGCAGCGACTTTGTGGACGGCGGCATGACCCCCGAGTGGGCCGCCGAGGTGGGTGTAGAGCTGGAAAAGGCCGGCATTGTGATGATTACCGTGAACGGTGGCGGCAGCAACACCATTACCAACGGCATGAGCGACGACGGCCGCCAGCCGGAGGGCTGGAAGGTGCCCTTTGCCGAGGTGATGAAAAAGAAGGTGAAGATTCCGGTGGCCGCCAACGGCAGCCTGCGCCACCCGGAGTTTATCGACGCGGCCATCCGGGCAGGCAAGTTCGACATTGCCGGCATAGGCCGCGGCCTGATGGCCGAACCCTACTGGGTAAAAAAGGTCATCGAGGGCCACGAGGATGAAATGCGCCACTGCATCTCCTGCATGTTCTGCTTCGACCAAACCGTCATTGGGCATTCCCGCTGCAGCATAAACCCCTACCTGTGCCGCGAGCGCTACCGGCCCGAGCTGAAAAAGGACGGCGCCGGCCGCAGCGTGGTGGTGGTGGGCGCCGGCCCCGCCGGGCTGGAGGCCGCCGTTACGCTGGCGGAGCGCGGCTTTGCGGTTTCCCTATACGACCAGGCCCCGCACATTGGCGGGCAGGTGGCGCTGGCGGCCGTTCCCCCGGGCAAGCAAAAGCTGGGCTGGATGATGGACTACTACCAAAAGCAGATAGACCGCCTGGGCATTGCGCTGCACCTGAACGCGGCGCTGACGGCCGTGGAGGTGGAGCGGATGAACCCCTGGGCTGTGGTGGTGGCCACCGGCTCGCTGGAGGCCACCCCGCCCATCAGCGGCCTGTTTTCCGCCGGCGTTACCGATGCCCGCGCCGTGCTGGAAGCCCCCGGCGGCATTACCGGCAAAACGGTGGCCGTGCTGGGCGGCGGCCTTACAGGCCTGGAGACCGCCCGCCTGCTGCGCCAGCAGGGCAATGCGGTGACCGTGGTGGAAATGCTGGAAAAGCCGGCCACCAACCAGGAAACCACCCTGGCCGTGCGGGACTGCCGGGCCGAGGGCATCACACTGCTGTTTGGGCACACCGTACAAGCGGTGGAGAACGGCCAGGTTATTGTTACCAACAACGCCGACGGCGCCACCATCACCCTGCCGGCAGACCTGATTGTCCGCTCCTTTGGCATCGTTCCCAATAGCGCCCTGTACACCGCGCTGAAGGACAAGCTGCCCCGGGTGGTGGCCGTGGGCGACAGCGCCGCCGCCGGCAAAATAAGCTCCGCGGTAGAAACCGCCAGCCACGCGGCCCTTGCGCTGGCATAACTGCCAAAAAATGCTGTAACTGCTTTTTTTTCTGCACCGCCTGATGTATAATGGGTTTTAAGGCACACCCCCGGTGAAGGGGCTTCACCACCATAAAACCAAAAACGCAAGGAGGTTCCAGAATGGAAATGAAGACCAAGTTCGTTGAGGCAAACGGCATGCGGTTCAACGTGTTCGACGAAGGCAGCGGCGAGCCCATCCTGCTGCTGCACGGCTTCCCCGACTCCATGCAGGTATGGCGTGATGTGATTCCGCCCCTGCTGGACGCCGGCTACCGCGTTATCGCGCCCGACCAGCGCGGCTTTGGCGAGACCACCGCCCCCGAGAACGTCTCCGACTACGACATGCCCAACCTCATTGCCGACATCATCCACCTGCTGGCGGCCCTGGGCGTGAAGGAGAAGGTGAAGCTGGTGGGGCACGACTGGGGCGCCGGCCTTGGCTGGGCCGCCGTTATCTCAAAACCCGAGTACTTCTCCTCCTATGTGGCCATGAGCACCGGCCATACCATCAGCTACAACAAAGAGGGCGGCTTTGAGCAGGAGGTAAAGAAGTGGTACATCCTTTGCTTCCTGATGGAAAACCACTTTGCCGAACAGCTCTTCTCCCAGAACGACTGGGCCGCCCTGCGCCTGTTTACCCAAAACCACCCCGAGATGGACATTAACTGGAAGCCCGACATGGAGCGCCCCGGCCGCTTTACCGCCGCCATCAACTGGTACCGCGCCAACATCACCCGCGCCATGAAAGCCGCCCCGGGCCCCCTGCCGCCAAACGTGACAGTGCCCGTGCTGGGCATCTACTCCGACGGCGACTGGTACCTGAGCGAGAAGCAGATGACAGAATCGCACAAATATGTGGACAACTGGACCTACCAGGTCATCCAGGGCTGTGGCCATTGGATCCCGCTGGACAAGCCGCTGGAAGCGGCCGATATCATCCTGAACTACTATAAAACGCTGTAAGCGCTTTGCGGCAATGCTTAAAAGCAACAGCTCCCTCTCTGTGGGGAGCTGTTGCTTTATGATGGCTTGCTTTAAAATGCCATGGGGAAGCGGCTGCCTGCCCTGCTGTTTTATCGCTTGGCAGCCCGCAGCGCAGCCAGCTGCTTTATATCCTGCAGTATGCTGCCGCTGGTCACTTCAATGGCCAAAGACTTGCCGGTTGCCCCGGCTCGCGTTTGGCTGTATACCTTTTGCGTGTACGCATCGCAAAGGGGCATCAGTAAGTCGGCTTCGGCGGCTTCCCTTGCACACACAGGCACAAGCGCAACAAAATACCCCTGCTTTGGGTAAAGGGTACACAGTGCCCTGCCGCTTTTTTTGTATTTGACGTTCCAGCCCTTCCAGTACCCCTTTTCCATAGAGCAAGCGCTGTAAAACAGCTTGGGCTCAACCTTGTGTGCCCGCTGCAGGGAATCCGCCAAGTCATCCCACAGCGGGGTATCGACAAATGCCTTTATCTGATCCGCCGTCGGCTCCTGTTCTTTACCATACAATTCACTCCACTGCATACCATCACCTGCCTTCTTTTCGCTTTATCAATAGTGGCTTCATTGCTGTAACGCTTACAATACTTTTTTCCATTATAACATATCCGGCTGTTTTATTCCGGCCCGCCCCAGTATGCCCAAGCCGCAATGGCCGGCAAAAACTTGCCTGTGGCTGTCATTTCCGCCATACTGATTTCCACCAACGGTTTTTTTGCATTATCAGCACCCCGCAAGTACAGGTGGCGCGTGGCACAAACGGTGTTCAGGCAAAAGAAACTGAAACCCAACCGCGGGAGGATAACCGATGAGCAAGTATGATGACGCCATGAAGCTGCTGAACGACAAGGTGGGTGGCAAGGACGGCCTGATCTCCCTGTCCACCGTCGCGCTGGAGCCGGGGGCTGACGGCAAACCCCGCCCCGCCGCCCGCATTGTGGACGCTTACTATGAGGAGGGCGCGTTCTATATTGTCACCTATGCCACCACCGCCAAGATGCGGCAGATTGCCCAAAACCCGGAGGTTGCCGTTTGCGTGATTGTGGAAAACTTTACAGCCGACGGCATTGGCGAAAACCTGGGCTGGGTGTGTGATGAGAAAAACGCGGAGATGATGGCCAAGCTGCGCACCATATTTGCCGCGTGGTTATGATGAAGCCAACAACGACGAAGACCCCAACACCTGCCTGCTGCGCGTCCGCCTTACCAGGGGCCTGTGGAACAACCCCCACGAGGGCACTCGAAATGAGATTGATTTTATCCATAAAACGGCAACCTGAGGGGCACGCTTACAGTAGGTTTTAAAGCAAGACAAACAGCGATAAAAGGTGCCCGGCTTGTAAAAACAACAAGCCGGGCACCTTTTGCTTTTGCACATCTGCGGCTGCCCCATCCCGGGGCTTTTGCACCGCCTTTACGGGTTCCTCAAATCGTCCATCGCCGCTTTCATGTAGGGCGCGTTGACGGACGAGGGGTACCGGTGGGCCAGCTTTTCCTGGCTTTGTATGCCCCACTCGCCCATGGCGGCCAGCACCGGGCCCAGGCTGCGGCCAAAGGGCGTAAGCGTATATTCCACCCGGGGCGGTATCTCGAGGTACTGGGTGCGCAGCACCAGGCCGTCTTCCTCCATGCTGCGCAATTGTTGGGCCAGCATCTTCTGGCTGATGGGCTTCAGGCGGCGCATCAGCTCATTAAAACGGCGGGTGGTGCGGAAAAGCTCCCGCAGAATAACCACCTTCCACTTGTCGCCCATCACCAGCAGGGCCAGCTCTATCGGGCAGGTAAGCGTGGGGGCGGGCGCTTGGTCTGTTTTCATGGCTTTCGCCTCCTTTATGGTTACTATTATATACCAATTTTTAATAAAGTCAAGGCTGCACATCTACTGGATATCACAATAGTATCTAAAATATACTGAATTACTAAAAAGTATCTGCTTGTAAAAATATACTATTTCTGATAGGCTCTAAGCAAGAGGAGCAACCCCCATTACTTTTGGAGAGTGAGTGATGACCATGAAAACATTATTTGACACCACCACCCTGGGCCGCCTGCCCGTGAAAAACCGCATTGTGCGCAGCGCCACCTTTGAGGCCGCCGGGGCCGAGCTGCCCGGCGCGGGTGAATCCGCTTTGGTTGCGCGCTACGGCGCGATGGCCGAGGGCGGTGTGGGCACCATCATTACCGGCATGATGGCCATTGACGCCGACGCCCGTGCCGCCGCCCCCATGACCAAGCTGTACGGCGATGGCGAGGCAGGCTTTGATGCCGCCTTTGCCAAAATCATGGATGCCGTACACGCCCACGGCTGCAAGCTGGTGGTGCAGATCAGCCACTGTGGCCTGAAGGCCACCGAGCACGACAACGGCGGCCCGCCGCTGGGCCCGTCCGACTTTGCGGCCGTGCCCGACATGCCCGGCCGCGCCATGACCACCGAAGAGATTGCCCAAACCGTGCAGGATTTTGCCGCCGCCGCCGTGTGGTGCCAAAAGGCCGGGGCCGACGGCGTGCAGCTGCACGGCGCGCACGGCTACCTGCTTAGCCAGTTCCTTAGCCCCTACTATAACAAACGCACCGATAACTACGGCGGTTCCATTGAAAACCGCGCCCGCTTCCTGCTGGAGGCTGCCAGGGCCGTGCGCGCCGCCGTAGGCCCCGACTATCCCCTGTGGGTGAAGATAAACAGCGAGGATTTCGTTGAAAACGGCCTGACGCTGGAAGACTGCATCTGGGTGTGCAAGCAGCTGGAAGCCGCAGGCGTTGACGCCATTGAGGCAAGCGCCGGCCTGGGCGTGAAGGACCTTGCCAGCCGCCCCAGCCGCCCGGTAAAAAGCGAGGCCGACGAGGCCGTCTTTGCCGCGCAGGGCCACGCCATCGCTCAGGCGGTGGGCATTCCCGTCATCAGCGTGGGCAGCTACCGCACCCCCAGCGTGATCGACCGCGTGCTGAACGACAACGCCTTCGCCGCCGTCTCCATGTGCCGCCCGCTCATCAGCGAGCCGGCCCTGGTGGCCCGCTGGCAAAAGGGCGATACCGCCCCCGCGCGCTGCATTTCCTGCAACCGCTGCTTTGCCCCGCCCTTTGGCTGCAAAGTTTTCACCGACTAAGCGCCTGTTCACAGCAGTTCCACCGGGTGATTTATCCATGACAAACGCCACCCCTTTGGGAGAGAAAGAGAGTGACGGCTATGAAAACCCTGTTTGATTCTATTGACCTGGGCCGCCTGCCCGTGAAAAACCGCATTGTGCGCAGCGCCACCTACGAATACCTGCCCGCCGAGCTGCCCGGCGAGGGTGAAGAAACCCTGATTGCGCGCTACGGCGCGCTGGCCGCCGGCGGCGTGGGCGCCATCATCACCGGCATGATGGGCATCAACGGCGATTCCCACGTGGTGCCCATGATGTCAAAGCCCTACTGCTACGGCCACGAGGACCCCAGCTTCGACGCCGCCTTTGCCAACATCATGAACGCCGTGCACGCCCACGGCAGCAAGCTGGTGGTGCAGATCAACCACTGCGGCATCAAGCTTGGCCCCTACGACGACGGCAGCATCCCGCTGGGCCCGTCCGACCTGGAGCTGGTGCCCGGCCGCCCCGGCCGCGCCATGAGCGACTACGAGATAGACCAGACGGTGCGCGACTTTGCCGAGGCCGCCCTGCAGAGCAAAAGCTCCGGCGCCGACGGTGTGCAGCTGCACGCCGCCCATGGCTACCTGCTCAGCCAGTTCCTCAGCCCCCATTTTAACAAACGCACCGACCAGTACGGCGGGCCCATCGAAAACCGCGCCCGCTTCCTGCTGCGGGTGGCCACGCGCGTTCGCGCCACCCTGGGCGCCACCTTCCCGCTGTGGGTAAAAATAAACGCCACCGACCTGGAGGATGAATCCATCACGCTGGAGGAGTGCATCTGGGTGTGCAAGGCGCTGGAAGAGATCGGCATCGACGCCATTGAGGTGACCGGGGGCCTGGGCAACGGCAAGCGCTCCAGCCCCAGCCGCATTGTGAAAAGCGAGGCCGACGAGGGCAGCTTTACCGCGCAGGCAGAAGCCGTGGCCAAGGCCGTGAGCATCCCCGTTATCAGCGTGGGCGGCTACCGCAGCCCGCAGGTGCTTGAGCGGGTGCTGAACGAAAGCGACATCGCCGCCATCTCCATGGCCCGCCCGCTGCTCAGCGAGCCGGGCCTGGTAGCCCGCTGGCAAAAAGGTGATATCGCCCCGGCGCGCTGTATCAGCTGCAACCGCTGCTTTGGGCAGCCGCTTACCTGCAAGGCTTTCGCCGACTAAGCTTTACACGCTTTTTCACAGCCTTAAAAAACACAAACGAGAGGAAGGTCAACCATGGCAAATCTGTCTACTCCGCTTACCATCAAGAACACCCCCCTCAAAAACCGCGTGGTTTTCCCGGCCATGCTGGTGTGCGACTTTCACATTGACGACGCCAAGGTGAACCAGGAGTATATCGACCACTACAACTGGCTGGCCGACAGCGGCGTGGGCATGATTATTGCCGGGGCGGTTACCGTGCGGCCCGACGGCATGATGGCCCCCATGCAGCTGGGCATCTGGTCGGATGATTTCATCGAAGGGCTTGCCAAAATCCCCGAGATCACCCACAAACGGGACGTGCCGGTGCTGATGCTCATCAACCACGCCGGCCTGAACAGCGTTTCCACCGACGACCCGGTGGCCTCCAGCGACATTGAACTGAATGGCAAAAAGGCCCGCGCGCTGACCAAAGCCGAACTGAAGGACATCCAGCAGTGCTACATCGACGCCGCCGTGCGCGCCGAAAAGGCCGGCTTTGACGGCATCCAGCTGCAGTGCTCGCACATCTACCTGGTGGACACCTTCCTGTCGTCTCTGCTGAACACCCGCACCGATGAATATGGCGGCAGCGTGGAAAACCGTGTGCGCTTCGCCACCGAGATCATCGCCGGCATCAAGGAAAAGGTAAGCCCCAACTTTATCCTCTCCTGCCGGCTGCCCTACAATGCCACCAGCATTGAAGACGCCGTGGAGATGGCCAAGCTGCTGGAAAAGGCCGGCTGCGACTTCTTCGACATCTCCTGGGGCAGCATTGGCATGGTGAACATCACCGAGGACAAGGGCCCCCAGCCGCCCGAAGGCTTTGGCCACGGCGCGCTTACCTATGGCGCTTCCCGTGTAAAAGAAGCTGTGTCGGTGCCGGTTTCGGCCGTCTACCGCGTCACGTCTACCGAGGCGAACAGCATCATCGAGGACGGCCTGGCCGACCTGGTGGCCTCCCTGCGCGGCCTGCTGGTAGACCCTGACTGGGTGGAGAAAGCCAAAAAGGGCAAGGCCAGCAACAAATGTTACGACTGCCGCCCCATTTGCCACTGGTACCGCGACCGCAATAAATGCCCCGCGTGGAACAAACTGGATGCAAGCAAGCGCCTGAATGTTTAAACCCCCGCCACTGTCATTTTGCACGCAACCACCCGCACACCGCGCATAAATGCCTCTCTCCGCAGGCCGGCGGGCCATAACACTACCTGAAACTACATAGATAGCGAAGCTTGGCGCGTCAGGCGTCGCCCCGTTGGCGCCGCTACCCATCGCCAGGTTTTGCCGCTCCTCCGTATCGTACATAACCGCCGGCCTGCGGTTTTTACCCAGCTGCCTGCTCTATGGGCAAAAGTGTCGCCCCGTCCGTTTGCTGGACGGGGCGACACTTTTGCCGCTGTTTGTCCCGCTAAAATTTCCACTGCGCACTAATCCCCATTGTAGACAGCCCGCCCATGTGCGCTGTATACTTGGCAATGAGGAGGTCTTGACTATGAAAACAACGTTTCAGAATTTCCTGTTTGAAAAGAGGGACGGCGTTGCCATTTTCACCATGAACCGCCCGGACGTGCTGAACGCCATGAACCAGGCCAGCAAGGATGAGCTGTACGAAGTGATGGTCATGGCCGACGCCGACGATGAGATCAAGGTGATCATCTTCACCGGCGCGGGCGAAAAGGCGTTTGTGGCCGGGGCCGATATCAACATGCTGCGCGCTTACAAAGGCACAGACATGCTGCGCCCCATTACCCGCACCGCGCTGGAGCGCATTGAAAACAGCCAAAAACCGGTGATTGCCGCGGTGAACGGCTTTGCCTTTGGCGCCGGGTGCGAGCTGGCCCTGGCCTGCGATATCCGTTTGGCCAGCCCCAATGCGCGCTTTGGCCTGCCCGAGACCAACCTGGGCATCCTGCCGGGCGGCGGCGGCACCGTGCGCCTGGCCCGCATGGTGGGCGTTGGCGTGGCCAAAGACATGATTTTGGGCGGCCGCACCCTGAAAGCGGAGGAAGCCCAGCGCCTGGGCCTGGTGATGCAGGTGGTGGAGCAGCCGGAGCTGCTGAACACCGCCCTTGCGCTGGCCAAAGCCCTGATGAAAAAAGGCCCGCTGGGCCTGGCACTGGCCAAGCAGCTGATAAACAAGGCTTACGACAGCAACCTGGACGCCGCACTGGACGCCGAGGGCTGGGCGTTCTCGGTACTGCTGGACACCGAGGACAAGCAGGAGGGCACCAACGCTTTCCTGGAAAAGCGCGACCCGTTCTATAAGGGCCGATAGCACCGGCCCCATCCCATGCACGGCCTTTTTTTCACGCGGCTGCCTGCTTTATGGGCAAAAGCAACGCCCCGTCCGTTTATCGGAGGGGGCGTTGCTTTTATATCCATATAAGCTTGGCGCGTTACCGGTACAGGTACACCGTTTATTTCTTGGAGGCCATCCGCGCCGCTTTTTTCTCGGCGTACAGCTTTTGGGCGGCCTCTTTACCCGGGCCGGGTTGGCCGAGCCCACGCCAATTGCCGGCGCATTTTACTTACAATGTAAGCAATAATTTAATTATACGTTTTTCCGACGGATTGTTAATGTGGTTTTTGCCGCATTTTTGTTTTGCCGCAAAATAACCGCCCGGCAAAGCCGGGCGGTACCGCGCACCGTACAAACCGCCTATTTTTCTTCGTCCTCCCGCGCCTCGGGCGGGTGCAGGTATTTGTCCTGCAAAATGCGCGGGGTGCAAATACTCAGGAAGGCCGCCACAACACCGCTGGTGTTTTCGTAGCTGTGCCAGTGGCTGCCCGGGTAGTGGATGGAATCGCCCGGGTGCATGTCGTGCCGCACCGTTTTGCCGTCGGCATCCGTCAGCTCCAGCTGCACGTGCCCCTCCAACATATAGGTAAACTCCGAACCGTCATGCTGCGTGGGGCCCATCTTTATTCCGGGCTGCAGCATGTAGTATATCGGTTCAAAATACTCGTCGTCGGTGTCGTGCGTAAGCAAGCGCGACTCTATGCCGCTGCCAAAGTACAGCTTGCGGGCGGTGCCCAGCTGTATCACGCCCTCGGCGGGCGCCTCCTGGTCTATCAGCGCCGCTAAAGATTCATTATAGTGGCGGGCCAGCTTTTTCAGGTTGTTGATGCTGATGCCGCTGCGGCCTTTCTCCACCATGCTGAGGAATTGGGGCGACACCCCCACCTTCTGTGCCACCTCGGTCAGGGTCTCGCCGCGTATCTGGCGTATGCGGTTCAGCCGGTAGCCCAGTTCCCAATAGCGCTCTTCCATAATAGCCACCCTTAAAATTAAAGTGTTTCTTGAATTATAGTATGCCGGCCCCGGTCTGTCAACGGGTTTTTGGTGTTATTCCACAAGTGTACAGTTGCAGGGGGATATGCTATAATATGGACATACTGTAGAGAAAGCAGCAGGTGAAGACACTATAAAGACAACGCCGGCCGGGCGCAGTTGTAAGCAATAATTATGATACGGTGTATCAAGACGAAAACAGGTGGCTTGCGCCCCGGTCCATACTCTGAATGAATGGACGGATAACGAACCCATGCGTAAAAACCTACTGGAGAAGCTTAAAGAGTCTGTACAATGCGTGCTGCCCATTGGCATCATCATTCTTATTTTGCACTTTACCATTGCCCCGCTGCCGGGCGGTACCCTGGCGCTGATGCTGGTGGGCATGGTGCTGCTCATCATCGGCCTCACGCTGTTCTCGCTGGGCACCGACATGGCCATGATGCCCATGGGCGAGCATGTGGGCTCGGCGCTGCTAACCTCCCGCAAGCTGCCGCTGCTGGTGGCCGTGCTGTTTGTTTTTGGCTTCATTGTTACCGCGGCCGAGCCGGCCCTGCAGCTGCTGTCGGAGCAGGTGTCCTCCATCCCCAGCACCGCTTTTGTCATGTGCGTCAGCGTCAGCGTGGGCATCTTCCTGGTGGTGGCCGCCCTGCGGGTGCTGCTGCGGTGGAAGCTCAGCCGCATATTGCTGGTCATGTACCCGCTTATTTTCATCCTGGCCATCTTTTCCAGCGAGTACCTGGCCGTGTCGTTCGACGCCTCGGCCGTTACCACCGGCCCGGTAACCGTGCCCTTCCTGCTGGCCATTGGCGCGGGCTTTGCGGCCGTTTCCGCCGCCAAGGACTCCGAGGAGGACAACTTCGGCATCTGCGCCATCTGCTCGCTGGGGCCCATCATTGCCGTGCTTATCCTGGGCATGTTTTACGACCCCTCCAATAACCAGTACAGCCCGGAGCCGGCAAGCACCGTGAACAGCGCGGGCGAGCTGGTGTCGGTGTTCGGGCGCGGCCTGCTGGACAGCTTTTTCGAAGTGTTGATGGTGCTGATTCCCATGCTGGTCATCTTCCTGGTGTTCCAAATTGTAAAGCTGAAGCTCTCCCGCACCGAGCTGGTGAAGATCTTTGTGGGCCTTGGCTACCTGCTGGTGGGGCTTACCATCTTCCTGGCGGGCGTGAACTGCGGGTTTATGCCGGCGGCCATCACGCTGGGCGAGACCATGGGCGGGCTGGAATATAACTGGATTCTTATCCCGCTGTGCCTGGTGATAGGCGCCTGCGTGGTGATGGCCGAGCCGGCCGTGCACGTGCTGAACAAGCAGGTGGAGGAGATCACGAACGGGGCCATCAGCCGTAAAATGATGCTGGTGGGCATGGCCGTGGGCATGGCCCTGGCCATGAGCCTGGCCATGGTGCGCATTTTGTTCGATATCTCCATCTGGTGGGTGCTGGTGCCCGGCTACGCGCTGGCCCTGCTGCTTACCTTTGTGGTGCCCAAGATATTTGTGGGCATTGGCTTTGACAGCGGCGGCATTGCCGCCGGCGCCATGAGCGCCGCCTTTGTGCTGCCCTTCACCATTGGCGTGTGCAACGCCATACCGGGGCGCGAGGTGCTGAGCCACGCGTTTGGCGTGGTGGGGCTTATTGCCATGATGCCCTCCATCACCGTGCAGGTGATGGGCCTGATTTACAAGATAAAGCTGAAACGGAACGAGCGCCTGGAGGCCGAGGCCGAAGTGCTGGACGCCGCCGAGGCCGAGGGCATGGACGACCCGGACGATATGGAGATTTGGTCCAGCTGGTAAAACCCGCACCACCGATACAGGCGCCGGCCGCCGGCGCCCACAGAAAGGAACAACGGTTATTATGCTTTCACAAAAGGGAGCGCCCGTACACTTAAGCCTGCTGGGCGTGGTGTGCGACCGCGAGAAGGGCGACAAGGTGCTGAAGGTGCTGCAAAGCCACCGGTCTTTTTTCAACCTGGTTACCATGTGCACCGGCACGGCCAACTCCAAAATACTGGGTTACCTGGGCCTGGGCGAAACACAGAAGGCGGTGTATTTCAGCATTATGCCCACCCTGCACGCCCTGCGCATACTGCACCTGCTGGACGACAAGATGGACTTTAAAACACCGGGGCACGGCGTGGCATACCTGTGCCCCATTGCCGAGGGATGCTACCACAAGCCGGTAAAGTTTGCCGGTGGAAATGATGAGGAGAAAATGGTGGAAAAGACAACGCACGATTTGATTATGGTTATTTTAACACGCGGCTACACCGAGGAAGTGATGCAGGTGGCCCGCGGCGCCGGCGCCACCGGCGGCACCGTGATACACGCCCGCGGCTGCGGCCTGGCCGGCGCCGAAAAGTTTTTTGGCGTAACCATCCAGCCGGAAAAGGATATGATTATGATTTTGGCCGACCGCACGGTGAGCTGCAACATTATGAGCGCCATTGCCGAAAAGGCCGGCCCGCACACCGACAGCCACGCCATATCCTTCTCGCTGCCGGCCAGCCACGTGCACGGCATTGGGCTGGATATTCCCGCCGACGCCTTGAAAAAGAAATAGCCACGGCGCGGCACACCCGCCGCCCGGCGGCCTGCGTTTACGTGTGCCACAGCCCCTGAAGGAAGGCGGGGGCTGTGGCACTTGGCATGACATAATACTTTCTCTAAATGGGGGTTTAGAGTGCAGCTGGAGCAACCGCGCATTTATCTGTTTGACAACCTGAAAGCCATACTCATCACGCTGGTGGTATTCGGCCATATCATAGAACCCTTTGCAGTGGGCTGGACAAAAATAGCTTACATCTTCATCTATACATTCCACATGCCGCTATTCATATTTTGTTCCGGCTATTTTGCCGCGTGCAACCCCCAAAAAATACTCACCCACCTGCTGTATCCCTATATCCTCTTTCAGTCGCTTTACTATTTGCTGCAAACGTTCCTGCTGAAGGATACCGTAGCGTTTCAGTTTACTACACCCTACTGGATACTGTGGTACCTTTTCGCGCTGATCGTTTGGGTTTTGCTCATCCCGCTGCTTGAGCGCTTTACGCACAGCAAAAAAGGCTTTTGCGCGCTCATCGTGTGCTCCCTGCTGGTGGGTATTGCCTCAGGCTGCTTCGACGATATCGGCTATTACATGAGCCTGTCAAGAATTGCCTGCTTTTTCCCGTTTTTTGTGCTGGGCTTTTGCCTGAAGCGGGCAAACAAACTCAAAAGCCTTTTGGCCGTCGTCTCCCATAAAACTGCCCGGCTGCTGCTGGCCGCCCTTGTGGCGGTTATCCTGCTGGCCGCCTGTTTGTATTATAACAAGATTGAACTGTCCTGGCTCTACGGCTCAAAAGCTTATCGCCTGGACATCTATTTTTGCATCCGGATGCTTGTCTATCTCTGTGCGGCCATCATTTCGCTGTTCCTGATATCCATCGTGCCGCGCGGCAAGGTGTTTTTCACCTTCGTGGGGCAACACAGTTTGCCCGTTTACTTGTTCCATGGGTTTTTAATGCGGTTTTTCTCGGAATATTCGGTTTTGTCCTCTGTGCAAAACCCCTACTTCCGGCTTTTCCTGGCCGGCCTGCTGTCTTTGGCCATTGTGTTTTTGCTGTCTTCCTATCCCTTTAGAAAAGTGGTGTCTCCCCTGCTTGCATTCCCCTTCGCAGGGCGTTCTGTGAAAGCATAGCCTGTTCAGCCCCTGCCAAGCCCGTTCACTGCGCTTTGTGCCCCTTGACATAGCCACTGGGGTGTGGTAGTTTTATAGAATATACAAGCAAAAGCGACGAAAAGGACGGACGCGGCATGCGTTTCCTCAAGAGAGCTGTTGGCCGGTGCGAAACAGCGGAAACCGCCCAGAGCAGCCTGCTGCTCTTAGTCCCATCACCTTGGAGCTGCCTGCCGAAAGCCCGGGGCTGTTTACAGCCCTGTGCCAGTAGAACAGGACGGACGCCCCCGTTACAGGGCGGGTGCATTGCTGGATGCGCCTTGAAGCGGCCCCTTTTGGGGGCAATAAGAGTGGTACCGCGGGGAAGCCTCGTCCTCGTCTCTGCATGGAGACGGGGACTTTTGTTTGCAGGGAGAATAGGAACATCATGACACTGGACAAAATTTACCACGCCGCCTATGTGCTGAAGGAGGCCGCCCGCCGCACCGACCTGATTGCCGCGCCTGATTTGTGCCCCGGCGGCGAGGTGTGGCTGAAAACCGAAAACCTGCAGGTGACCGGCTCGTTCAAGCTGCGGGGCGCCTACTATAAAATATCGCAGCTCAGCGATGAAGAGAAGGCACGCGGCGTTATTGCCTGCTCGGCGGGCAACCATGCCCAGGGCGTGGCGCTGGCCGCGGCCAAAAATAACATCCCGGCGCTTATCTGCATCCCAGACTCCGCCCCCATCTCCAAAATAGAGGCCACCCGCCGCTATGGTGCGCAGCTGGAGCTGGTGCCCGGCAGCTACGACGACGCTTACGCCCGCGCGGTGGAATTGCAGGCCGAGCGGGGCTATACCTTCATCCACCCCTTCGACGACGAGGCCGTCATCGCGGGGCAGGGCACCATCGGGCTGGAGATCCTGGACCAGATGCCCGACGTGGAGGCCGTGGTGGTGCCGGTGGGCGGCGGCGGGCTTATCTCGGGGCTGGCCTTTGCCATTAAAAGCCTGCGGCCCGAGTGCAAGGTATATGGCGTACAGGCCGCGCGGGCGCCCTCCATGCTCAAATCCATCCAGAAGGGCCACCCCGTCACGCTGGAGGCGGTGAGCACCTTTGCCGACGGCATTGCCGTGAAGCAACCGGGCGACACCACCTTTGAGCTGGTGCGCCGTTATGTGGACGGCATGGTGGACGTGAGCGAGGACGAGATTGCCAGCGCGATTCTGGCGCTGATAGAGCGGCAGAAGATGATTGCCGAAGGGGCCGGCGCCGTGGCGGTGGCCGCCGCCATGCACGGCAAAATCGACCTGGCGGGCCGCAAAACCGTGTGCCTGGTGTCGGGCGGCAACATTGATGTGAACATCCTCTCGCGCGTTATCACCCGCGGGCTGGTTACCAGCGGGCGCAATGCCAGCCTCACCATCGCGCTTATCGACAAACCCGGCCAGCTGGAGGGCGTGTCCCGCATCGTTTCCCAAAAGGGCGGCAACGTGGTGAGCGTGCAGTACGACCGCTCCGACCCCAACATGGCCATCAACAGCTGCTTTTTAACGCTGAGCCTGGAGACCCGCGACCACGCCCAGCTGCAGGAGATAGAGGGCGCGCTGGCCGACGCCGGCTTTGAAATAGTGGCCCAGCCCACCGCGAACGGAGGCAAGCCCGCATGAGCGACACTACCAACTACGGCAACTTGAGCATCCAGCTGCACGCGCTGGCGCTTTTCCGCGGGCTGCTTTTCCAGCCGGTGCCCGCCCGCTTTCTTGCCCTGCTGGACGCCATGGACGAGCCCCACCTGCCCCGCCGGGCCGACCTTTACTGCGAATTTGTGGCCGCGCTGTACGCCGAGGGCGGCGACTTTGGCGCCCACCTTTTGCGGCTGGTGCTGGAAAGCGACAACCCCGCTGTGCGCCTGAAAGCCGCCGGCCAGCAGCTGCCGGCGGAGATGGCCGCCTGCCTGACCACCGAGCTGGCCGTGCTGGACCGGCTCTCCCGCATCGACCCGGCCGGGCTGAAACGCCTGGTGGGCGGCGAGCACCCGCTGCCGGCCTTTGCCAGCACCGCGCAGGATTTTACGGCCGTTTACACCGAGCGCCTGGCCACCATCACCACCAAGGGCTACGGCATTTTTTCGGTATACCACATGTTCACGCTGGGGCAGGGCAGCTGCCTGCTGCCGGTGAAAAACCCCGACCCCCAGCGCCTGGCCGAGCTGACCGGCTACGACGCCGAGCGGCGGCAGGTGCTGGTGAACACCCGGGCGCTGCTGCGGGGGCTGCCGGCCAGTAACATCCTGCTGTATGGCGACGCGGGCACCGGCAAAAGCAGCACGGTGAAAGCCGTGGTGAACGAATTTGCCCCCTACGGCCTGCGGCTGGTGGAGGTGCGCAAAAACCAGCTGTACCAGATACCCCTGCTGATGGACGCCCTGGCCGACAACCCGCTGAAGTTCATCCTGTTCATCGACGATTTGAGCTTCCCGGCCGACGACGGCGACTTCACCGCGCTGAAAGCCATATTGGAGGGCAATGTTTCCGCGCGGCCGCAGAACCTGGTGGTGTACGCCACCAGCAACCGCCGCCACATGGTGAAGGAACGCTTTGCCGACCGCGCCGGCGGCGACGTGCACCTGAGCGACACGCTGGAGGAGGAAGCCAGCCTGTCGGCCCGCTTTGGGCTCACCATCACCTTCCTGAAACCCGACCGCGAGCTGTACACCACCATTGTGGCACAGCTGGCCAAGGAGCACGGCGTTACCCTGCCGCGCGAAGCGTTGCTGGAAAAGGCCGAGGCCCACGCCATCCGCTATGGTGGGCGCAGCCCGCGTACCGCCCGGCAGTTTGTGGAAAACCTGCTGGCCACCCAGGACGCCGAAACCGACCTGTAACACAGGCCCATATAGAGGAGGACCCCCGATGGAGATGGATATCCGGCAGCTGCTGATTGACAAGACCACCCAGGTGGTGCGCGGCTCGCCGGGCAACCTGGTGATGGCCGACATCGCCCAGGTGCCCGAGGCCGCCGACATGCAGATATACGACGCGCCCATCCTGGGCTTTGGCAGCGCCGATGACGCGCTGTTCGACGACTTTAAGCAGGCTGGCGTCATCGGGCCGCACCACCTCTCGCCCCGGCAGTGGATGCCCGAGGGGCAGAGCCTGATCTCCTTCTTCCTGCCCTTCACCCAGCAGGTGCGCACCGCCAACCGGCGGGACTACACCTGGCCCGCCTGGGAGTGGATGCACGCCCGCATCGAGGGGCAGGCGTTCATCGCAGAGCTCACCACCTTTCTGGTGGAGGCCATCAAAGACATGGGCCACCAGGCCATGGCCCCCCTGCTGGACAGCCGCTTCCACCAGGGCAGCGCCCCCGGCACCGAGGCGAATGACAAATACAACAGCAACTGGTCGGAACGGCACTGCGCCTATGTGTGCGGGCTGGGCACCTTTGGCTTGTCGCGCGGGCTCATCACCGAAAAAGGCATGGCCGGGCGGTTTGGCAGCGTTATCACCACCCTGCCGCTGCAGGCCACCGCGCGCCCCTACACCACATTTGACGCCTACTGCACCCGCTGCGGCGCCTGCATCCCCCACTGCCCGCCCGATGCCATCAGCCTGGAGCACGGCAAAGACCAGGCCAAATGCGGGGCCTTTGTGGCCGGCACCCTGGCGGCCCACCGCCCCTACTACGGCTGCGGCAAATGCCAGGTGGCGGTGCCGTGCGAGAGTAAAATCCCCAAGGCACGCCAGCCGCAATAAAAAAAGAGGTTGACAAGCCCCAATCCCCCCGGTATAATATGGGATAATTTCATATTTTGCCAAATGCGATGATGGGAACCAGTAGTGTGCGCAGAAGGCCACAGAGAGCTGCCGGGTGGTGCAAGGCAGTGCCGGAGCGTTGCGTGAAGTCTCTCCCTGAAGCAGCCGCCTGAAGAAAAGGAGCCCCTTTTTGTGTAGGCGCGGACGTTTAGCACCACGTTACCGTGCTCGGTATTCGGCCCCCGGCCCGTGCGGGGAGGATACTGGCTGAGTGGCCGTGCGTTTTGCATGGCAAGAAGAGTGGTACCGCAGAGTAAACCTCTGTCTCTTTGTATAAGAGACAGAGGTTTTTTTTATTCCAGCGGCCGCCGCATCCACCCACCAATAACCATCAAAACACAGGAGGCATACAGTTATGAGGATACGAGGCGCAGACGTGATTACCGAAGTGCTGATTGAACAGGGTGTGGACACCGTGTTTGGCTACCCCGGCGGCGCGGTGCTGGAAATTTACGACGCACTGTACAAGCACCGGGGCGAGATTACCCACCACATTACCGCCCACGAGCAGGGCGCCGCCCACGCGGCCGACGGCTTTGCCCGGGCCACCGGCAAAACCGGCGTGGTGATAGCCACCAGCGGCCCCGGCGCCACCAACCTGGTCACTGGTATAGCCACCGCCTATATGGACAGCGTGCCCATGGTGGCCATCACCGGCAACGTGGGCAGCGGGCTTATTGGCAAGGACAGCTTCCAGGAGGTTTACACCATGGGCATCACCATGCCCATTACCAAGCACAACTACATGGTGCAGCGGGCGGAAGACATTGCCCCCACCCTGCGCGAGGCTTTCCGCATTGCCGGCAGCGGCCGCAAGGGCCCGGTGCTGGTGGACATCACCAAGGACGCCACCATCAATGAGTGCGACTACCTGCCCCAGCCCGGCTTTGTGGAAGAAAAAGCCCCGCCGGAAAACGACGAGGCCGTGTGGGAGGTGCTGAACTACATGGGCCGCAGCCGCCGGCCGCTCATCTGCTTTGGCGGGGGCGTTATTGCCAGCGGCGCGAACGACACCCTGTACGCGCTGATGCACAAGGCGCAAATTCCCGCCGTACACAGCATCATGGGCACCGGGGTGCTCAGCTGGGACGACCCGCTGAACATCGGCCTTGTGGGCATGCACGGCTTTGCCACCGGCAACCGCGCCATCGACGCCGCCGACTTGGTTTTGGCCATCGGCTTCCGCTTTTCCGACCGCGTGGCCCTGAACGTGGGCCGCTGGGCGCCCAATGCCAAAATTGTGCAGATCGACATCGACCCCAGCGAGGTGAACAAGAATGTGCACATCGACCACGCCGTGGTGGGTGACATCGACCTGGTGCTGAAAAAGCTGCTGCCCATGCTGGAGGCCACCGGCCACGAAGCCTGGCTGGACGAAATAAACGCCTGGCGCCGTGACGACTACCACCCCGCCGACAGCCGCACCGAGCTGAAGCCCCACCAGGTCATCAAAACCCTGGCCGAGATGGCCGGCCCCGACGCCGTGCTGGTAACCGACGTGGGCCAGCACCAGATGTGGGCGGCGCAGTACTGCCGGCGGGTGAAGCCCCGCAGCTTCCTCACCAGCGGCGGCCTTGGCACCATGGGTTTTGGCTATGGCGCGGCCATTGGCGCCAAGGTGGGCGTGGGCGAGCGCCGGGTGGTGCACATCACCGGCGACGGCTGCTTCCACATGAACATGAACGAGGTGTGCACGGCCGTTACCTACAACCTGCCGGTCATCACCGTTATTTTGAACAACAGCGTGCTGGGCATGGTGCGCCAGTGGCAGCACAGCTTTTATGAGGACCGCTTCTCCAGCACCACGCTGGACCGCGTGACCGACTACGTGAAGGTGGCCGAGGGCTTTGGCGCCACCGGCTACCGCGCCAAAACGCCGGACGAATTTGCCGACGCCATGGAAAAAGCCCTGCTGGCCGAGGGCCCGGTGTGGATAGAATGCCTTATAGACCGCAACGAGCAGGTGCTGCCCATGATACCGGCCGGCGGCACGCTGGACGACATGATACTGGAATAGAAGGGAGTGGCAGGCATGAGTAAAAAGCAACAGGTGGTCTCCATGCTGGTGGACAACAACGCCGGCGTGCTGGCCCGTATCTCCAGCCTTTTTGCCCGCAAGGGCTTCAACATCGATTCCTTGACCGTAAGCGCCACCGACGACGCGCGCCTCTCGCGCATCACCATCACCACGCAGGGCGACAAGCAGGTGCTGGATCAGATCCTCAGCCAAACCGGCAAGCTGGTGGAGGTGCGCCGGGTGGTGGCGGTAGACCCCGCGGCCAGCATCCAGCGGGAGCTGCTGCTGGTGAAGGTGAAAGCCGACCAGGCCATGCGCAGCACCGTGCGCGAGGCCGCCGAGATCTACAAGGCCCGCGTGGTAGACCTTTCGGTAGAAAGCATGGTGGTGGAGCTTACCGGCAAGCCTTCCAAAATTGACGGCTTTCTGGCGGTCATCAGCCAATACGAGATACTGGAGATGTGCCGCACCGGCGTAACCGCGCTGGAGCGCGGCAGCACCGTGCTGGGGCAAGACCTGGACGAGTAAATACTTTTGCTGTATAATGCGGTAAAGTGCTGCACTGCTTGCCATTTTGTGGTATGATAGTGCAATGCCAAATAAAATGGCGGACTATTTATTGAAGTGTATAACATATACAATACTATAACGGGTGTAAAGGAGCATGTAAAAATGATCAAGAAGTATTACGACAAAGACTGCAACCTGGGTATGCTGGACAACAAGACCGTCGCCATCATCGGCTTTGGCAGCCAGGGCCATGCCCACGCGCAAAACCTGAAGGAGTCGGGCGTCAAGGTCGTCGTGGGCGAGCTGGAAGGCAGTGCCGGATGGAACCTGGCCAAGGAAGTGGGCCTGGAAGTGACCGACGCCGCCTCCGCCGCCAAAAAGGGCGACCTGGTCATGATTCTGGTGCCGGACGAGCTGGCCCCCATCATCTATAAAAACGCCGTTGAGCCCAACCTGGCCGAAGGCAACATGCTGCTGTTTGCCCATGGCTTCAACATCCACTACCTGCAAATCGTGCCGCCGTCCAACATCGACGTGGGCATGGTGGCCCCCAAAGGCCCCGGCCACACCGTACGCAGCCAGTACCTGGCCGGCGCGGGCGTGCCCAGCCTCATCGCCATCCACCAGGACTTTACCGGCCGCGCGCGCGACTACGCGCTGGCCTATGCCGGCGGCCTGGGCGCCGGGCGTGCGGGCATCCTGGAAACCACCTTCAAGGAAGAAACCGAGACCGACCTGTTCGGCGAGCAGGCCGTGCTGTGCGGCGGCGTGACCGAGCTGATGAAGGCCGGCTTTGAAACGCTGGTGGAAGCCGGCTACGAGCCCGAGATGGCCTACTTTGAGTGCATCCACGAGATGAAGCTGATTGTCGACCTCATCAACGAGGGCGGCTTTGGCTACATGCGGTATTCCATCTCCAACACCGCCGAATACGGCGATTACCGCGTGGGCCCGCGCATCATCAACGACGAAGCCCGCGCCGAGATGAAGCGCGTGCTGAAGGAAGTGCAGAACGGCGAGTTTGCCAGCGAATACATCCAGGAGATGGGCGCCGGCGGCAAGGCACGCTTTTTGGCCACCCGCCGTATGGAAGCCGAGCAGCCGCTGGAGAAGGTGGGCAAAGACCTGCGCGACATGATGAGCTGGCTGAAGAAATAGGGCCCAAAGGGCAAAATTTGGCTTGCGTCGCCGCTATCTAACCGTACGACACAAGCCAAGGCAAACAAATTTTCCCGCGCCCGGCGAAGGGGTACCCCGCAGGGGTGCGCCTGAGCCGCAAGAG
>JAAYCI010000030.1 GCA_012729855.1 Oscillospiraceae bacterium | reverse complement strand
CCAAAACGCCCAAATCCAGCGTTTTCGGCGCCCCTGCCGCGTTGCTTTGCCTTGCAAACCACCAAGGTTTGCGGCGGAAAAGCGCCTTGCAGGGCCACCAACTCCGCTCGGCTTTGGTCATTTCTCCAATTTGAAAACAGACTCTAGGGCGAACAAATTTTCCCGCGCCCGGGTTTAGGCGCCGCGCAGGGGTGCCTGAACCCGCAAGAGCGCGCAGTATGCGCGCGAGGCGTGGGTGGGGGGACAAGATGATAGGCTATGCCTGCAAATACACCCCGGTGGAGCTGATAGCCGCGCTGGGCGGCCAGCCGGTGCTGTTGAACAGCGAGGCCGACAGCTTTGAGCAGGCCGAACGGCTGAGCCACAGCAACCTGTGCTGCTATGTGAAAGCCCTGCTGGAAAACTGCCATCGCCAGCGGGTGCGGGCAGTGTTTTTGGTTAACTGCTGCGACTCTATGCGCCGCGCCTATGATGTATTGCTGGCGGCGGGGGAGACCGACTTTTTGTTTTTGATGGACCTGCCCGACTGCAGCCAGGGTTGCGCAAAAGACATGCTGGCGCTGGAACTGCGGCGCTTTGCCGAAGAATATGCCGCCTACAAGCAAACGCCGTTTGATGCCGGGCGCTACGCCGCGGCTTTTCAGCCGCTGCAGCCGCTGCCGGCGGGGCCGTTCATTGGGCTGATGGGCGCGCGGGTAACTGACAGCCTGCTGGCCGGCCTGGGCCAAAGCCTGCCCCACCCGGTGGTGGATTTGACCTGTTGCGGCAACAGGCAAGTGGGGCCCGGAGGGCCACCGACGGATGATACGGCGCAGCTTGTTGTTGGCCGGAGCCCGGAAAACGGCGAGCGAAGGGAAGCCGAGGCCGGGCGCGACGGGACGGCACTACAGCATAGCGGCTATAGCGTAGACGCCTACGCGGCCGAGCTGCTGGCCCAGCCGCCCTGCATGCGCATGGGCCTGGCCAGCCAGCGGGCCCAGCTGCTGCAAAAGCCGGGCATGGCCGGGCTGGTGTACCACACGGTGGCCTTCTGCGATTTTTACCCCTTTGAGTACGAGAAGATTCGCCAGCGGGCCACCCTGCCGCTGCTGAAGCTGGAGAGCGATTACAGCGGCCGGGGCGGCGGGCAGCTTTCCACCCGGGTGCAGGCCTTTGCCGAGGGCATGCACCGGCATGAAAACACCGAGAAAGGGGCAAGCAGGATGGGCGACTATGTGGCCGGCATTGACAGCGGCAGCACCACCACCAACGTTGCCGTGCTAAACAAGGCGGGCGCCTTGTGCGCCAGCGTGACGCTGCGCACCGGGCCCAAGGCCAGCGCTGGGGCCCGGCGCGCGCTGCAGGCGGTGTGCGAACAGCTGGGTATAAGCCAGAGCGCCTTCGCCCGCATTGTGGCCACCGGCTACGGGCGGGGCAGCATCGCCTTTGCCGACGACGCGGTGACCGAGATAAGCTGCCACGCCCGGGGCGCGCGGTTTTTCAACCCCGCTGTGCACACCATTGTGGACATTGGCGGGCAGGACAGCAAGGTTATTCGCCTGGACGACGCCGGCAACGTGGTGAACTTTGTGATGAACGACAAGTGCGCCGCCGGCACCGGCCGCTTTTTGGAGATGATGGCCCGCACCCTGGAGCTGGAGCTGCCCGAGATGGCCGAGAAGGGCCTTTCTTGGCGGCAGGATTTGACCATCTCCAGCGTGTGCTCGGTGTTTGCGGAGTCGGAGGTGATCTCGCTGATTGCCGACGACCACGCCGAGGCCGACATTGTGCACGGGCTGAACAAGGCGGTGGCCGGCAAAACGGCTGCGCTGGCCGGCCGCTGCGGCGGCGCGCCCCCCTACATGATGACGGGCGGTGTGGCCTGCAACCAGGGTGTGGTGGCCGCCCTGGCCGAAAAACTGGCCGCGCCGGTGTGGGTGGGCGAAACACCCGAGCTGTGCGGGGCCGTGGGCGCCGCGCTCTACGCCTTTGAGGCGGCATTTCCCCAAAAGGATAGGACCGACGCTGCCAATTTTTGAGCCAGGGTTTCAAAAATCGGCATTTTTTGGAACATTTTTGGGTATATAATGGGTAAAAAGCCAAGCATAAAAAGGAGGTTTACTCATGGAAAATGTAATCATTGCCATTTTTGAGGACGAGAGTAAGGCTTACGAGGGATTGTCCGAGCTGAAGAACCTGGGCGGGAAAACCGCCATACTGGAGGCCGCCGTGATGCAGAACAATGTCGGGTATGTGCAGCTGAAGGACAGCTGGACCAACGCCGATAAAACCGACAACTGGATGGCCGGCGGCCTGATTGGCGGTATTGTGGGCATTTTGGGCGGCCCGCTGGGCATGCTGCTGGGCGCCGGCCTGGGCGCGGTGGTGGGCAGCGTGGTGGATACCGACGACCAGGACAGCCTGGAGAGTGTGACCGAGCAGGTGGCCTACCACATGGGCGACGCCCACCTGGCGCTGATAACCGTGGCCGATGAGCCGGACAACAGCGAATTGGACGCCTTTTTTGGGCGGTATGGCGTCAAACAAATTATCCGGCAGGATGCGGCCAGCGTGCAGGCCGAGATTTACCAGGCGGAGGAGGCCACCAAAAAGCTGCGCAAGGAGGCCAAGGCCAACATGCGTAAGGAAAAGCGCAAGCAGTGGCATGAAAAAGCCACCGAGGCCACCGGCAAGGTGAAGGAAGATTTTGAAAAGCTGAAAAAGAAGCTGTAACTTTGAACCATACTAGGTCGTGTTGACGCAGACGAACAATTATGATACAAAAAGAGCATGAAAATGCTAAAAAGGCACTACAAACAAATTGAACATATGTTCCCTAAACAGCGGGGCAACGTAGCCTATAGCAACTT
>JAAYCI010000029.1 GCA_012729855.1 Oscillospiraceae bacterium | reverse complement strand
TTCGTAGGGTTTTCACCCGTTACGATAAACTCGATTGCGTTTTCATCACTTTCATTTGTTTCGCCCTTGTCTTTGATTCGTTGCGGTAGTGTCAACACGACCTAAACAACATGGCTGCGCGCAGCCATCCCAGGAGGGGGATATAGCCGGATGAGCGAAAAATTGTTGGAAATAGAAAATTTGCATGTACACTATGTGGTAGGCAAAGACGTGGTAAAAGCCGTTAACGGCATCAACCTGAAGGTGGACAAGGGCGAAACCCTGGGCCTTGTGGGCGAAACCGGCGCCGGCAAAACCACCACCGCCCTGGCGCTTCTGCGCCTGCTGCCCACCTATACCGGTAAAATACCGGAGGGCAGCATCCAGTTTGAAGACGTGGACGTGCTGAAGATGAACAAAAAGGCCCTGCGGGCTTTCCGCGGCGGCTCTGTGTCAATGATCTTCCAGGACCCGATGACATCCCTGAACCCGGTGATGATGGTGGGCAAGCAGATTGGCGAGGTTGTGAAGCTGCACAACAAGGAAATGACCAAGGAAGACGTGGAGCAGCGCGTGGATGAAATGCTGGAGCTGGTGGGCATTCCCAAGCAGCGCAAAAACGAATACCCCCACCAGTTCAGCGGCGGCATGAAGCAGCGCGTGATGATAGCCATTGCCATTGCCTGCCAGCCGGCCCTGCTGATTGCCGACGAGCCGACCACCGCGCTGGACGTGACCATCCAGGCCCAGGTGCTGAACATGATGCGCAACCTGAAGAGCCGCCTGAACTCCGCCATGATCATGATTACCCACGACATGGGCGTGGTGGCCAGCATCTGCGACAAGGTGGCCATCATGTACGCCGGCGAGATTGTGGAGTACGGCACCCTGCGCGACATCTTCGACTCCAGCCTCGATCACCATCCGTACACCATCGGCCTGTTCAATTCCATCCCGCTGCTGAACGAGCGTACCGACCGCCTGCAGCCCATCGACGGGCTGATGCCCGACCCCAGCAACCTGCCCAGCGGGTGCAAGTTCCACCCGCGCTGCAAGTCCTGCATGGAGGACAAGTGCCTGGAGGGCAACGTCCCGGTTTTTGAAAAGGACGGGCACCAGATAAAATGCGTCTTGTTCCAGTAAACAGGGCACGCCCGCATACCCGGGCCAACGGCACAAGCGTGCAAGGCAGCGCACACCGCCCGGAGGAAACTGTAGTGGAAAGGATATAAACAGATGGGTGACGTATTATTGCAGGCGATTGACCTGAAAAAATACTTTTCTACCCCGCGTGGCGAGCTGCACGCGGTAGACAACGTAAACTTCTCAATACGCAAGGGGGAAACCCTGGGCGTGGTGGGCGAGAGCGGCTGTGGAAAGTCCACGCTAGGGCGTACTATTTTGCGCCTTTTGCCCATTACCGGCGGCCAGGTGCTGTACGACGGGCAGGACGTGGCCAAAATGAGCAAAAGCCAGATGATTCAGATGCGCAAACGCATGCAGATCATCTTCCAGGACCCCTACTCTTCGCTGGACCCCCGCATGTCGGTGGCGGCGGCCATTGCCGAACCGCTGAAGATACACGGTGTTTCCAAGAACAGGGCCGAACTGAACGCCAAAGTGCAGGAACTGATGGACACGGTGGGTATTGCCGAACGCTATGCCACCTCCTACCCGCACGAGCTGGACGGCGGCCGCCGCCAGCGCGTGGTGATTGCGCGCTCCATGGCGCTGAACCCCGAGTTCATTGTGTGCGACGAGCCGGTGAGCGCGCTGGATGTGTCTATCCAGGCACAGATTTTGAACCTGATGATGGACCTGCAGGATCAGATGGGCCTCACCTACATGTTCATCACGCACGACCTCTCGGTGGTGCGCCATATTTCTGACCATATCGCCGTTATGTACCTGGGCGAGATGGTGGAAAAAGCCCCGGTGGACGAGCTGTTCCGCAACCCGCGGCACCCCTACACGGTGGCGTTGCTGGCCGCCATTCCCAAGCCCAACCTGGATCAGTCGCAGGACGAGAGCGAGCTCATCAAGGGTGAGGTCTCCTCGCCCATCGAGCCGAAGCCCGGCTGCCGCTTCATTCCCCGCTGCCCATACGCCAAGCCCGAATGTGCCGAGCCGCAGGAGCTGAAGGACGTTGGCAACGAGCACTTCGTGGCCTGCTGGCAGTACAGCTAAGCTTGCATTACCTGTTCAAACGGCAACCGTCTCTTACCATAGGCGGTTGCCGTTTTTTTATCTGGGATGTCCTGCACGAAAAGGCCGGCCTGCATCGTTTGGTAAATAGAAGGGTTCCCCCAAGTGAGGTGGTTTGGTGGCGCAGCTTGTGATGGCGGCGGCGTGCATTCCGGCGGTGGTGGAGCAGTATTCCGACATGGTGCTGCGCATTGCCTACCAGAACATGCAAAGCCGGGCCGACGCCGAGGACGTGGCGCAGGATGTTTTCCTGCGCCTGCTTGGGCAGCCTGCCTTTGCCGATGAGACCCACCTGAAGGCCTGGCTTATCCGGGTGACCATCAACCGCTGCAAGGATGTGCTGAAATCGGCCTGGCGGCGCAAAACGGTGCCCATAGAGCAGGACTGGCCCACCATGGATAACCCGGACCATGCCATCATGGAGGAGCTGTTCCAGCTGAAACCCGACGAGCGCGACATTCTGTACCTGTTCTACTACGAAAAATACACCATTGCCGAGATTGCCCAAATGCTGGGGAAGAACCTCAACACCGTCAACTCCCGGCTTTCCCGCGCCCGCAAAAAGCTGCGCGATATCCTGACGGAAGGAGACACCGACCATGGCTGACAACGCCTATATTCGCAGCCTTGACGGCATCCGCGCGTCCGATGCCTTTAAGCAGGCCACCATTGCCAAAATGCTGGCCGCCGCCCAAAACGCCGCGGCAAGCGCCGGCCCTGCCGCCAAATACGATGCCCCCACACTGGCTGTGGCACACCCCAATCGCCGCCGGAACCTGCGCATTGGCATGGGGGTAGCCGCCTGCCTGGTGGTGGCCGTGGTGGCGCTGTTTGCCACGCCGCTGCTGCGTGGGGGTTTGGGCGGCGCGGCTGTGCAGAACAGCGCCCCGGCCGCGCAATCTACCGGCGAAGCCATGGTGGACGCCGCCGACAACGCCGCGCCCGAAGCCGCCATGGCCGCGCCCAATGGCAGCACCGCCACCGGCGGCGCCGAGGCCGACGGGGACGCCTCCATGCCCACCAGTATCACCGCCGCCGAGCCGGAAGACGCCGGCGGCCTGCCACAGCTAACCGTGGAGGAAAACTTTGGCGGCATGGGCTTTGAGGGCTACATGGCCTATGATATCGGCGACCTGGTGAGTGCCAACCCCTGGACGCCCGACGCAAACCTTACCACCCTGCCGGTATTCACCAACACCGCCCCGGCCGTTTTCCTGGGCGTGTTGGGCTCCAGCGCCGATGCCGACGCCATGGTGGCCCAGGCCGAAGCCGCCGCGTCCGCCCTGGGCTTCACCCCGCTGGAGTCGACCCTGCATTTCCCCACAGAGTCGGACCGGGAGGCTTATCTGCAGCGCATGGGCGCGCCCATGCCGGAGGACGCTTTCTACGGCGTCACGCTGTCGACGACCGGCGGCACCATCGCGGTAGGGCCGGACGGCTTGGCTACCATCGACCTGGAGCCTCCGGTGGCCCTGCCCGCCGGATATAGCTTCACCCACCACAGCACCAGCTACGCGCAAGCCCAGGAGACCCTGGCCTACCTGTCCGAAACCTATGCTGAACTGGTGGGCATGCAGCAGCCAGTGCAAAACATCTCGGGCGGGGACTACAACATCTACGCCCAGCGTGGCTTTGACCTCGGCCTCTATGAGGGCGCCGGCGATTTGACCGACCAAATCCTCGCCTACCATTTCAACCGCATCAGCTTTTACAACGACGACAACAACGCGCTGTTCATCATCCGCCGCTGGCGCACCGACCTGAGCGAAAAGCTGGGCGATTACCCCATCATCACGCCAGAGGAAGCGCAGGACCTACTGGTGGCGGGCCACTACATCACCACCGTGCCCGAGGCAATGCCCGGCGCCGAATACATTGCAAAAGTGGAGCTGGTGTACCGCACCGAAAGCGCGGCGGAGGTGTTCATGCCCTACTACCGCTTCTATGTGGAAATAGACAGGGCAGAGATGGGAATGGTGCCCCTGGAGGGCGGCCTGAAAACCTACGGCGCCTACTACGTGCCGGCGGTGGCCGGGGAATACATCGCCAATATGCCGCTTTGGGATGGCAGCTTTAACTGACTTATGCTATGATAGAAAAAACCTTACCACCTTTTGGCAAGGTTTTTTCGCTCCAATACCCATCTGTTCATCCGGCCTTTGCATCTGCCGCATATTGTTGCGGTTTGCTTAAAGGAGCGCCCATGGTCAGATATATTGTGAAACGCATCATTATCATGGCACTGGCATTTTTCATGGTTCTTCTGTTGTTTTATTTGCTCTTGTCTGTTAACCCGCCAAACCCCGGGCGGGTTATTTTGGGTTTAAACGCTACTGAGGAAGAAGTGGCCGCACTGAATGAAGAGTTGGGTGCCAACCGGCCGCTGATAGTTCTCTATGGGGAAACGCTCATTTCTCTTTTTTGGCCAGAAAAAGGCGTTGTTCTTGACTATTCTTCATATGCGCATCCACAAGGCAAAATATTTATGTCGCTTCCTTATACCCTGATTCTTGCCGGCGCCTCCATACTGGTTGCCGTTCTGGTTGGTGTTCCGCTAGGCGTGGCCAGCGCATTAAGGCGGCACTCGGCACTGGACATCATTGCCACTGGCATAGCCACGCTTCTCTCTGCCCTGCCAGCTTTCTGGGTGGCCATCCTGTTTGCATTATTGTTTACCGGGATTTTGGGCTGGCTGCCTGGCGGTGGGGTAAAACAGGGCTTCCTGTCTTGGGTGATGCCGGTATTGACACAAGGGCTGCTCGCCGCTGCCATACTCCTGCATCATAGCCGCTCAGCCATGCTGGCGCAAACGGAGGCCGCCTATGTGCGCACCGCCCGCGGCAAAGGGTGTTCTGAAAAGCGCATGGTGTTCCGGCATGCGCTGCGCAATGCCCTGGTTCCCATTATCTCCAGCGTTGCTGCTAGCCTGGGCACAATGCTGGGCAGCTCGATAATCGTGGAAAACATATTCCAGATACCAGGTTTGGGCTTTTGGCTTCTTGAAGCCATCCTGATACAAGACTTCCTGCTGTCCCTCAGTATTGTATTGGCGCTGGCCATCCTCTGTATGCTTGTTCAATTCATAGCAGACATTCTGTGCGCCATCCTTGACCCCAGACTCCGGCAACAACCTCTGCGCCGCTGGCAGGTGAAGCCCAAAATGCATTAGGCTTGGCTTTCACCTGGCCCTGGGTCACCACTTCATCACTATAAAACCCCATCCGGTTCAGGCCTGCGCCGCGCCCGGATGGGGTTTCTGTTTCACGCTTGCAGCCGGGATGGGCCGGCCGCAACCAATGGTGTTGGTGGGTTCAGTGGGCTTCCGCAAAGCTGCGGATGTTGGAGGGGTTGATGTACTGAGCCACCAGGCCGCTTTTGTCCACCACCAGGGTGGGTGCGCTGCGAATGTTGTAACGGTCAGCCAGCTCGGGGTGCTCCTCGGCGTCCACCATCTCGTAGGTCACGTTGGCTTTGTCCAGGAACACGGTGGCAATTTTGCAGTTGGGGCAGGTTTTGGTGGTGAACAGCAGCACCTTGTCCTCACCGTCTTTGGCGGGGGCTTCGGCTTTGCCCAAAGCGGCAGTCTGCCCGTTCAGCGCGTACAGCTTGCGGTCTTTGAACTCCTGGCTCTTGCCCTCGTTCCAGTTTTGCACCGGGCGGTAGTAGCCGGTAATGCGGCTGTATATCTCGGTGGTTGCGCCGCAGTGGGGGCAGGCATACACTTCGCCGGACAGGTAGCCATGTTCGCGGCAGATGGAATAGGTGGGCGACAGCGTGTAGTAGGGCAGCTTGTAGTTCTCGGCCACCTTCTTCACCAGCGCCGCGGCGCTTTGCCAGCCGGGCAGCTTCTCGCCCACAAAGGCGTGGAACACCGTGCCCGAGGTGTAGAGCGTCTGCAACTCGTCCTGCACGTCCAGCGCCTCGAAGATATCGTCGGTATAGCCCACGGGCAGGTGGCTGCTGTTGGTGTAGTAGGGCGTGCCGCCGTCGTTCGCCGCGGTAATGATATCGGGGTAGCGGGAAATATCGTGCTTGGCCAGGCGGAAGGTGGTGCTCTCTGCCGGGGTGGCCTCCAGGTTGTACAAATCGCCGTATTTTTCCTGGTAATCAGCCAGGCGCTCGCGCATGTGGTTCAGCACGTCCTTGGCAAACTGCTGGGCGGCGGGGTCCGTCATGTCGGCCCGCAGCCATTTGGCGTTCAGGCCCACCTCGTTCATGCCTATCAGCCCAATGGTGGAGAAGTGGTTCTCAAAGGTGCCCAGGTAGCGTTTGGTGTAGGGGTACAGCCCTTCATTCAGCAGCTTGGCAACAATGCCGCGCTTGATATGCAGCGAACGGGCGGAGATGTCCATCATCTTGTTCAGCCGGGCGTAAAAATCGGCCTCGCTGGTGGCCAGGTACGCAATGCGCGGCAGGTTGATGGTAACCACCCCGATACTGCCGGTGCTCTCGCCGCTGCCAAAGAAGCCGCCGCTCTTTTTGCGCAGCTCGCGCAGATCCAGCCGCAGGCGGCAGCACATGCTGCGCACGTCGCTGGGCTCCATGTCGCTGTTTACATAGTTGGAAAAATAGGGCGTGCCGTATTTGGCCGTCATCTCAAACAGCAGGCGGTTGTTCTCGGTGTCGCTCCAGTCAAAGTCGCGCGTGATGGAGTAGGTGGGAATGGGGTACTGGAAGCCCCGGCCGTTGGCGTCGCCCTCTATCATGATCTCAATGAACGCCTTGTTCACCATGTCCATCTCGGCCTTGCAGTCCTTGTACTTAAAGGGCATCTCCTTGCCGCCCACAATGGCGTTCAGCTCGGCCAAATCGCCCGGCACCACCCAATCCAGCGTGATGTTGGAAAAGGGCGCCTGGGTGCCCCAGCGGCTGGGGGTGTTCACACCGTAGATGAAGCTCTCAATACACTTTTTGACGGCGTCGTAGGAGAGGTTGTCCACCTTGACGAAGGGGGCCAGGTAGGTGTCGAAGCTGGAGAACGCCTGCGCGCCGGCCCACTCGTTCTGCATGATGCCCAAAAAGTTGACCATCTGGTTGCACAGGGTGGCCAGGTGGCTGGCCGGAGCCGAGGTAATTTTGCCCGAAATACCGCCCAGGCCCTCCTGTATAAGCTGCTTGAGGCTCCAGCCGGCGCAGTAGCCGGTCAGCATGGAAAGGTCGTGGATGTGCACGTCGGCACCCCGGTGGGCGTCGGCCACCTCGGCGTCGTAAATTTCGCTCAGCCAGTAGTTGGCGGTAATGGCGCCGGAGTTGTTTAAAATAAGGCCGCCCACGCTGTAGGTGACGGTGCTGTTTTCCTTCACCCGCCAGTCGGTCACCTTCACATAGCCGTCCACCGTCTCTTTAAAATCCAGAATGGTGGACTTCATGTTGCGTATCTTCTCCCGCTGCTTGCGGTAAAGGATGTAAGCCTTGCCGATATCCGCGTAACCGGCCTTCACCAGCACCGCCTCGGCGCTGTCCTGTATATCCTCCACCGTCACACAGCCGTCTTTTATTTTCTGCTCAAAATCGGCCGTTACCTGCAGGGCCAAAAAGTCCACCACCTGGGGGTGGTAGGGCTTGCCCTGCGCCTCAAAAGCCTTGGTGATGGCCGCGTGGATCTTGCCCAAATCGAACTCCACCAGTTTGCCGTCCCGTTTGATCACCTGATACATAAGCATGTTCCCCTGTTCTCACCCGTTTTAAATAAAGTACGAATATTGTAGCATGATAAAACGGGGAGGTCAACGGGAAATACCCATATATTGTGGAAAAAATAAAAGGCAGCACAAGATGTGCTGCCTTCGGCTGAAATACTGCAAGCTGTCTACACGTGCCGCAAACGGCGGTTTCCCTGCCTTTGCGGGCGTGCCCGGCCAGTGCTGCCCCGGCGGTGCCGGACGCATCTACTTATCTAGGCAGGCAACGTCAGTGTGCAAAGCCCGCCCCCCGCACGTGGCCGGCACCGTTGGGGCAGCACTGGCCGGGCGCGTTCGCAGAGGCATATTACCCAGTTAATTCCCTAAAGCCCCCGCAGTTCCGCCGCCGGCACCCACCGCTGCACAATGCTCAAGAAATCTGCCATCTGCTGCGGTGTAAAAGCCTCCAGGCTTTTGTCCAGCACCGCATCCGACTGCACAAATCCCTGCAGATAATAGCGCCGCGCACCGGCCAGCCACGGCCCGATATTCTCAAAATCGGCTGTGGTGTGCAGCCCCGCCACCACTGTGGTGCGGAACTCATAGTCTACTCCGCTGCCCAGCAAAAAAGCCACGCTCTCCTCTATGGCTTCCAGCGGCAGGTTTTGCGCCCCGGCCGCTTGGGCATAGCCCTGCCAGCTGCTTTTTATGTCCATGGCCACGCTGTCCACCAGGCCCTTGGCCACCAGGGCTTTCAGGCGGGCCGGGTAGCTGCCGTTGGTGTCCAGCTTCACGGCATAGCCCAGGGCTTTAATGCCGGCTAAAAATGCGTCAAGGCCCGCCTGCTGCAGCGGCTCTCCCCCGCTTACGCAAACACCTTCCAGCTTCCCGCGGCGCTTTTCCAGGAACGCCAGTACGTCTGCCTGGGTGATAGTGGCCGGCGGCGGCCCGGCAATAAGCTGGGTGTTTTGGCAGAATGGGCAGCGGAAATTGCAGCCGACGGTGAACAACGTACAGGCCAGCTTTCCCGGGTAGTCAAGAAGGGTGAGTTTCTGTATACCGGCTATGACCATTGCGGCTCCTTCAGAGGTACAGATACCCCTTTGTGCTGTTATAATTTGAAGAAATAGCTATGCCAAATGGGAAACACCATATGTTGTGGCTACTATATATTATTTGAACAAAATTGACAACATTATGCCACCAGCCCGGCGGCCACGCACCGGCGCGGGTTTCGACAGTTTTTTGCCTCGCCCGCCAAAAGCCGCAAAGCCTTGTATCATGCGGGTTTGTGCCTGCTTACTGCCATTTGGCTTTTTCGGCTGCGCCAATGGCTTTTTTATAATATACGATCCTATGTTTTATATTCGGAATAATAAAGCCGCCCTGCCACCGTGCGAAAATAGCTACAGAATGTTGATATTTTCCGTTTCTCGCGGTACCATGGTAAAAGTAGCCTTTAGGGAAAGGCTGCGGGGGGTTATTCCCATTTCAGGTGTGATTCGCCCCTGCATGTGCAGGGGTAGAAAATATCAAGAGGATATTGGAGGCAAAGGTATGCAAAGAAAAACCGCTGCAAAAAAACTCACCGCCCGTACACTCGCCGCGCTGCTGGCTTTGGCCATGCTGCTAAGCCTGGTTCCGATGACCGTGTTCGCCGAAGGGGAAGACCCGGCGGCTACGTCCGGCGTGGAAGACCAGGTGGCCCCGGAGGAAAGCGCCGAGCTTCCCCCAGTGGACGAGGAGCCCGTGGTTGATACCGAGGAACCTGTGGTAGACACCGAAGACACTGAGGAGCCTGTCGTTGACACCGAAGAGCCTGTCGTCGACACCGAAGAGCCTGTGGTTGATACCGAAGCGCCGGCCGCGGCCGAAGAAGCCCCCGAGGCCGCCCTGCAGGCGCAGGTGGTTGATTATGACACGCTGGCCGACGTGACCGGCATTACCTACGACGCCAAGGCCGAAATGCTGTACTGGAACAACGTGCCCAACGCCAATTACTACGAACTGACCTTTACCGATACCGAGACGAAGGTTGTCTCGCCGCCCGTTGATGCCTACGGGCTCTCCTATAATATCTCCCTGGCCGACGGCAACTACAGCGTTACCATCAAGCCGATGATGTACTACCGTAGTGTACACTATCTGGTGGCCTCCAATGTGCCGGTGGCCGACCTGCCTTCTATTTATAACGGCACCTATGACGGCAAAGACTACGACCAGACCCTGCCCCTGGACGCCGAGGGAACTTTGTACAACCTGTACAACACCCCGCAGGGCAAAGACAGCGCCCCCTACAGCTTCACCGTCACCAGCGTGAAGTCCTCCGACACCGTCATCACCACGCTGGCGGGCGTCCAGCTGAAAGAGCTGTACGGCACCGATATTTATTTTGAGCTGACGACCCCCCCGGTGCTGCAGGCCGATGAACGCATTTACTGGGAAATCTCCAACAACCCGGAATTCTCCGACTAAGAAGATTACGAATACCTGACCACACGCCAGACCACCGACCCCACCGAGGCGGTGAGCGTGAACCTGAACCGCTTCACCCCGGGCCTGGAAACCTGCTATGTGCGTGCCCGCGTGCGCAACCCGCACTTCATCATCACCACGCCCGACGGCACCAAGGATGGCGAATATTCCCCCGTGTTCGCCTATGCCATTCCCGCGGCTGAAGTGACCAGCATCTCCACCTATATCGCTGCCAACAGCATCTCGCTGAGCCCCAACCTGAACCTGGGCAGCGCCACCGGCTACCAGTACGCCCGCAAGGCCGGCAGCAAGTGGGTAACGCTGGACACCAGCAACAGCGCCGACTTTACCGACGCGGGCCTGGCCGCCAACACCAAATACCAGTACCGCGCCCGCGCCTACTTCTACAACGAGCGCACCGGCGCCACCACCTGGACCGCCTGGAAAACCGTAACCGTTTACACCTGGGGCGGCACCCTGAACCTGGAAGCCGACGTGGCCAGCAGCACCTCCATCAAGCTGAGCTGGAGCAAAATAGCCGGCGCCGAAGGCTACGAGATTTACCGCTACAACTATGGCAGTATCTGGGATGTTGCCGAGAATGGACAGTATTTCAACAGCTTCAGCAACCACACGCTGATCAAAACCATCACCAAGGACTCCACTAAAACATACACCGACAAAAAGCTGGCCAAGGGCGAAGGTTACAGCTACTACGTGCGTGCCTTCCGCACTATCAACAAGCAAAAATGCTACATTCAGGATTCCGCCTCTGCTTCCCTGGCGGCCGGCAGCATGTCCGTAAAGCAGGCTTACTACACCTCCTCCGGCAGCTTCAAGGTGGTTTGGCAGAAGATGACCGGGCTCAAGGGTTATAAGGTGGAGAAGTATAACCCTGTAACGCAAGCATACGAAGCCCACAGTACGCTGAAGAGCAGCGCCACCACCATCACCTTCCCGCGTGTGGAGGCCGGCACCGCCAGCGCGACGTACCGCGTACGCCCCTATACCGCCTCTAAAACCTACACCGGATTTACACAAGATGTGTATCCCCAGCTGGGCGTGGTGCAGGGCGTGAAAGCCCAGGCCACCAGCGAAGGCATAGCGGTTTCCTGGAACGCAGTGCCCGGCGCCGACTACTACACCGTGTACCGCACCACCAACAGCCATGCCGACTACGACAAAACCACGAAATCCTATTCGTATCCGTATTCGGGCAATGATTACGTATATGAAGTGGCGGTGAACACCGACAACGTGAATACGGCGGTTACCGGCACAGAATACAATGAGGTTGGCACCTACTACACTGGCGAAATCAAAACCACCAGCGTGGTCGACCGCAAGGTTACCTACCTGACATGGTCTTATGATGACAAGGGCAATTTGATTGAAGTGGGCAAAACCGACGACGGCAAGTCCATTTACCAAACCGAAGAAGTGGTATACCCCAGCCATTACCCCATTGAAGGCCCCGAGCCGGGCGTGACCTACTACTACTTCGTAATTGCCCATGCCAACCAGCCCAACGGCCAGACCGACGTTCATTCTATCAGCAGCGTGGGCGCTTCCAAGGCCGCCTCCGCCGCCTATACCAAGGTTGCTGTTCCGGGCAAATCCAAAATATCTTCCGCCAAGAGCAGCAAGGCCACCCAGGCCACCATCAAGTACAGCAAGGTTGCCGGCGCCAAGGGCTACGGCATCTACCGCTCCACCAGCAAAAACGGCACCTACACCCTGGTGGCCAACACCACCAGCACCAGCTTCACCGATAAGGACCTGACCTCTGGCAAAACCTACTACTACAAGGTTGCGCCTTATGTTGTTGGCGAGGCCCAGGCCAATGTTTATGCCGAACTGTCCGCTTACAAATCCGTGAAAGTGAAATAGGCCCCACTGCATAATAACCCAACAAAAGCGCAGGCGTTCCCGTACAGGGCGCGCCTGCGCTTTGCTATATAAGCAGGCTTACAGGCATTGTAAATTTTGCGTTGTCGCCTTCCCTTTGCATGGTGTATAATTATACTAAAACCACTTCAAAACCGATACGGTTTTGAAGCCGCGCGAGAGAATCGCGCGGGACCGCCCGCAGGGCGGTTTGGTTGCCGTTCATAGCCAAACGCACCTGCCGGCCATAAAGGAAACCAAACAGGATATTGCACCCCTTTCGGGAGGGAAAACATGAACCACTTCCAGTACGATTTCCTGCTCTGTGCGCCGCCAAACGGCAAAGACATTGAAACAGCCGAACGCCTGGCCGTTTCCATCCAGAAATACAAGCTGCCGCGCGGCGCCTTTAGCACGGTGCAAGGCGCCGGCTACACCCGCATTTGCTCCTTTTGCGGCGACGTGTGGGACGACGCGCTGCGCCAAAACCTGGACGACAGCCGTTTTTTGGTGGTGGTGTGCACCCCCCGCACCCACGGCTCGGCCGTTATTGCCCGGATGCTGGAATACTTTGCAGGCTTGGGCCGCAAGGCGAACATCATTGCCGTGCTGGCAGAGGGTGAACCGGTGGAGGCCTTCCCGCCCTTTTTCATCGAGGAAAAGGAAGTGCCCCACATGCTGCCCGACGGCAGCATTGAGATGCAGACCGAAACCATAGAGCCGGTGGCCAGCGACCTGCGCGCCCAAAGCCCGGGCGAGGCCCGCCGCCGCCTGGCCTACGAGACGGTGCGCATTGTGGCGGCGCTGGTGGGTATCCACCCCGACGTGCTGGAGCGCCGGCACGAAAAACGCCGCAAGCGCCGCATGGTTACCCTGCTGGCCACGGTGGGCACACTGGCGCTGGTGGTGGCCGCGGTGTTTGGCTACTTTGGCGTAAAGGCCCGGCAGGAGGGCGCCATTGCCACCCGCCAGGCCCAGCTGGGCGCAGAAATGGCCACGCGCATCTTCACCCAGCTGCCCGGCCACTTTGCCCACCTGCCCGATGCCGCCGCCATTGTGGACAGCGCCCTGTTGGGCAGCCTGGACACCCTGCTGGCCGGCGAAGGCGCGGGCCTGGAGCTCATCGACCTGGGCACCGTGTTGGCCGTGGCCAACACCGACAGTGATGCCACCGTCGTCCACAAAGGGGCGCTGTGGCGCCGGGCGGGCAACCCCCAGAACGCCCTGGCCCTGTACGAGCAGGGCTTTACGGCGGCCGGCCTGGACGACAGCCTGCTTTCCCCCTTCCTGGCCGATATGGAAGCCCTGACCGCCACCGGCCAAAACCCGGCGGGGTACCTTTATTACCTCTTCCGCGACGACGCCGACAGCAGCCTGCAGGCGGGCGACATGCTCATCGCGCTGAACGGCCAAAGCTTCGACACCGCCCAGCGCTACCAGACCCTTTTGAACAACGCCCTGCCCGACGCCGTACTTCAGGTGCGCATTTTGCGCCGGGACAACACCGGCGGCTTTACTGTATACACCGAGGAAGTTCCCCGCGACGCACTGGCCGCGCTGCCGGTGATGGGGGTATGAACATGGCGGACCTGGGCTTTTTCCAATACGATGTTTTCATCAGCTACCGCCACCGCCCGCTGGACGACGCGGTGGCCGTGAAAGCTTTTCACACGCTGGAATCTTACAAAATGCCCAAGGCGCTGGCCCGCCAAGGCTATGCGGGCGTCGCCCGCGTGTTTCGCGACACCGAGGAGCTGGCGGTGTCGGGCATTTTGAGCGACACCATCCAGCGGGCACTGCATACCACCCGCACCCTTCTGGTCATCTGCTCGCCCGACACGCCCCAGTCCGAATGGGTGGACCGCGAGGTGGCCACCTTCATTGAGCTGGGCCGCGCCGACCATATCTTTGCGCTGCTGATAGGCGGCGACGCGGACACGTCCTTCCCCAAAAGCCTGAAAAAGGTGCCCGATATCGACGACCGCACGCTGGATGTGCGCGCCGACGGGCAAAAGCAGGTGCTGGCAAACCTGCCCGGGGGGCTGCTGCCGGTTATTGCGCAGTGCGCCGGCTGCACGGCCGCCGCCCTGCAAACAGCCGACCGCCTGCGCCGAACCGCGCGCAGCACCCTGCGCTATGGCCTGGGCACCGTGGGCGTGGTGCTGGTGGTGGCCATAGCCGGCTGGCTGTGGATGCTGGCCGGGGAATACCGCCAGCAGGCCGTCAACCAGCAGGCCACCACAATGGACCTCATCGAAACCCTGACCTACGACCTGCCCACCAGCCTTGCCGAGGTACCCGGCACCTACGGCATCGTCTCCACCCTGCTTGCCGAGAATGTGGGGCAGATCAACACCATTTTGGAGATGGCCACCAACCCCGACACCGTGCAGCGGGAAAAGGCCATCAACCTGCGGCGCCTGGCCGACACCTACGCCGTGCTGGGCAACCACACCACCGCCGTGGCCAGCGCCGAGGAATCCGCCGACCTTTTCCGCGCGCTTTACCAGCGGCTGAACACCAGCGCCGCCCTGGCCGACTATACCGAGAGCCTGAGCGCCCTGGGCAACACCCTGAGCGCCGGAGGCGACTACCAGCAAGCCGAAGCCTGCTTTGAGGAGGCCGTGACGCTGCAGGCCACCATTGCCTGCGAAAGCGACACCGCCCAAACCAACCTGGGCCGTTACTACCACAACCGCGCCACCAACCTGGTGCAAACGGGCGCCACCCGCGAGGCCGTTGAGATGGAACTGGAGAGTGTGCACATCTATGAGGCGCTGATGACAAAAGGCGTTACCAGCGTGCGGGCCAATTTGCTCATTGCGTTGCAGAACATCGGCTCCTCCTACAACCGGCTGGGCGAATACACCCTGGCCATCGGTTATTTGCAGCAGGCGCTGGAGATCACCCGCCAGCAGTATGAAGCAAACCCCTCCCGCTTTACCCTGGGCCAGGTGGCCGACAGCACCGCCCTGATGGCCTACAACTATTACCGCTCCGGCCAGCTGGACCAGGCCAACCAGTATTATGAGGAAACCATCGCCCACCGTGAATACCTGGCCGAAGACAAGGAGAACCAGACCGCCCAGGCCGACCTGGCTGCCGTTTACGGCAACTATGGCGTGCGGCTGAACACTTTTGAAGACTACGACGCCGCACGCGAATACTTTGAAAAAGCGCTGGCCATTTACCGGCAGCAGGCCGCCGCCGGCACCCCCGCGGCCATGGCCACCTATGCCCGCGCCTGCTACAATATTGCCGAAAACGAGCTGGACGCCGGCCGCCTGGACGACGCCCGCGCCTACTACAACACCTGCCTGGAGGTATACGGCCAGGTGGCCGAAGGCCTGGGGGACTACCACAATTCCCAGTACCTGGCCCGCCGCGCCTACTACAAGATCGTGTTCACGCAAGATTTCGAGGACGCCCTGGCCGACGCCCAGGCCGCGATAGACCTGATGAGCGACACCACCGTCATCAATCTTGTTTACGCCTATGCCCTGATGTACAACGACCGCTACGACGAGAGCATGGCGGTTTTCCATACGCTGATAGACCGGGGCGAGAGCGACCGGCAGAACATCCGCGAGGACTTCCGCACCCTGCGCGCGTTGGGCCTGGAGCACCCCACCATGGCCGACGTGGAAGCGCTGCTGTAGCACTGGAAAACCACCCCGCCCGCCGCCTGCCCTATTACGCTTCAGGCAAACCAAACCCCCGTATAATCGTTTGATTGTACGGGGGTTTTTAGCGGCACAACACTGGCAAACGTTTCAGGTGGCTGCATACGCCCGGCCCATTAGGGATACCGCCGGCGTTCCGTGGTGGGCACAGGTTCCTTCGTAAGCTCGGGGGTGCACAGTTGGTTCTTTTTATTTTGCTTGGCGCGGTACAGCAGCACGTCGGCCTCGGCAAAGGGGTCTCCCTTCCGTACCTGGTGGCTGCCGCACAGCCCAATGCTGAGCGATACTGAAATGCCTTGCTCTGTGAAGGTATTCGTATCCATCTGTTCCAGCAGGCTTTGGCAGCTGGCGGTACACGCCTCAAAAGGCGTATCCTGAAAGATAACCAAAAACTCATCTCCGCCATAGCGCCCCACAATGTGCTGGTTAAACGCCGATTGCAAAACACCACCCAGCTCCCGAAGCACTTCGTCCCCTGTGCTGTGCCCCCAGGTATCGTTGATTTGCTTAAAGTCATCCAGGTCTATTATCGCCACGGCATAGCCGCGCTCGGGGTTTTCGCTGTGCCACTGTGTCACTTCGTCCAGGCGTTCAACCAGGTAGCGGTGGTTGTACAGGCCGGTCATCAAATCGGTAATGGAGTCGCTCCGGCTCTTGAGCAAAAAACGGCTGTACTGCCGCTTGTAAATATGGGATACGATGATAAGGATACTGAGCATGACAAGGTAACTGAACGCCATGGGGAAAAAGGGGGTGGGCAAATTCTGCGCACTGTACGCCACCCTGTTTTCAACCACCAGGGCCACAATTTCAGCCGCATAGGCTATGGTGAAAATCAGGCCGATGCGGCCGTCCATCAAAATGGCGATAAGCAGGAAAAAAATGTAGACCACATAGGACATGCTGCTGTACAGGCCGCCCAGCGAGACCCACGCGAACGGGGTATATATAAAACAGAAATATGAAAACACTGTAACAACAATGATATTGCGTTTTATTTTTTTGTAAAGCACGAATAGGACAGCGAGCAGTGCAAAGCCCCCCACATGAACATAGACAGGCCAACCGGGATAACCATTGAAGGCATTGTATAGGCCGCCCACCAGGGTAGCCGCCATGCCAATCAGCATCACGGCTTTCAGGATAGTTTCCAGCATAGCCGTATATTGGCGGTCATTGCTGTCTGGCTGCATGTTTTTCATGTCCATACCTCAAAACATCGTTGGCTTTCTGAAGCAGCCCGCTAAATAATAAAGAAAAGGAGCGGTAGTGACCAGCACTTGTGGCTGCACCACCGCTCTTTCTGCAAAGAGCGATAGCCACTGTCTATTACACCCACCATCCTGCATGGATTCGTGATTCATGATCAGTCCGAGGCAAACCAGCGAGAGCGCCTTGAGAAAATCCAAATGCCTGTGGCAATGGCAAACCTGATATCTGTCGATTCTCATTACTCAGCGTATTCGCCCTGCTTCAATGTCCTTTGGTAATCTGTTGAAATCAGGACGATCAAAATTAGTTCCCTATCCACTTCATGGCGTGTACTCATGTGGCCTCCACAGGTAACCACACACAACCAATGGTATTGTAAAGCAATTTGCGGAACATTGCAACGCATCATAATCGTTTTTCGGCGCAATGCTTACTTTTTTTCGATGGGAGGTGTTGTTTTGTATTTATATGCCAAGGTGCATTGAGAAGCCTTCAACCAAAAGAGCGGCTGTTGGGAATAAAATTGGTGATGAAAATAGACCAGGGGGCAATTTGTGCAGAATACCCTGCCCTACTTTGGGCTGGGCCTTTACTTCCCGGCTTATATAGTAAGTGCAGGGCATAGCCTATGCAAAAAGAGGTAATGCTTGCTCAATGGCCTGCTGCAATGCGGGGTGCGCACAAGTACATGCTATACATGCCAATAGAATTATGGTGAAATTGTGGCGAATGCGTCCACAAGCCATCATATTCCTATCATCATTGCTAAAAAAAGCCGGTTTTGTCCATTTTTTGGTGACAACTTGCCCGTATAATAAAGTAGGAACGCAGGCAAACCCAACATAACAGTATTGTTTGATACGGAAAGGAGAAAACGGATGAGCACGCAAGGTTTTTCGGACAGCAAGTAGCTTTTCACGCGGATTAAGTAGTATCTCTACATACTTAGCATCAAGGAGATCGGTGCATATTGAGTTGAATTTTATCCGATTTGCAGTTGCGTTTAGTATAGCAGTATACCAGGTAGATTTGCCCATCCTCGGCATTGTCACTGTCAATCAGAAATCCACCAATTTTGGCAAATAAGAATCCCCCAGTTAGTTGTTAAAGATTTGCTGCCGGTTTGCAAGCCTGTAGCTTTCGTCGGTAAAATTAAGGATTTGACATCGGT
>JAAYCI010000003.1 GCA_012729855.1 Oscillospiraceae bacterium | reverse complement strand
GTGCCGATATCGGCCTGAAAACGACCGAGCGGCAACCTCTGTTTCGCTACGCTCCACTTCGGTTGCCGCTCAGGGATAGGTTCCGCACTAACATTGTGATTGGTACAAAAAACGGGGGCAGCTCATCCTCCACCTGCGCGTTTTTCAGGCTGCTGAGTATCTCGCAGCCGCGCAGGGTGTGGGTTTTCATAATTTCAAACTCGGCTTTGGTCAGCGGGCCGGGCTTCAGCAAAATGGCGTCGGGGATGGCAATTTTACCAATGTCGTGCATGGCGCTGGCGTTGGAGATGGTCTCGATGTCCTCGGGCGAGAGGCCATACTGGCCGGCCATGGCCTCCAGCAGCACCTTCACCAGCAGCCGTATGCGCTTGATATGCTCGCCCGACTCCGAATTGCGGAACTCCACCGTGGTGGACAGCGCGTCTATGACAAACAGGTTGGACTGGCGCAGTTTTTCCGATTGCTCCTGCAGCTTTTCCTTCTGCTCGCGCAGCTTTTGCTCCAGGTTTTGCTGGTGGGCGTACAGGTCCACCACGTTTTGCACCCGTTTTTCCACAATGCTGGGGTTGAAGGGCTTGGTCACCAGGTCGGACACGCCCAGCGCATAGCACTGCAGGGCTTTTTCGTCGTCGTGCTCGCCGGTTATCAGTACCACCGGCACGGTTTTAATCAGCCCGCTGGCGTTCATCTCGCGCAGCACGGCAAAGCCGTCCATCACCGGCATGATGAGATCCAGCAGCACAATGGCAATCTGGCTGCCATACCGGGTCAGGTGCGCCATGGCCACCTGACCGTTTTCGGCCTCCAGCACGTCGTAGTGCGCGCTGAAAAGCTCCACCAAAATCAGGCGGTTCACCTCAATATCGTCAACCACCAGCATTTTTTTGCGCGGCTGGGCACTCATTGCTTGTCACTTCCTTCACTTGGGTGGGGCGCGGCGCCCGCGTCCAGGTAAAAAGCCAGCTTTTCCAGCAGGGTGTCCACGTGGATGGGCTTGGCCACGTGGTCGTTCATGCCGGCGGCCAGGCAGTTCTGCACGTCCTGCTGGAAGGCGTTGGCCGTCATGGCGATGATGGGCACGCTGAGGGCGTCGTCCAGCCCCGAGGCACGGATCTGCCGGGTGGCGCCCAGGCCGTCCAGCTCGGGCATCTGGATATCCATCAGGATGGCGTCGTAGCGGCCACGCGCTTTCTTGAACATCTCCACCGCCTGCACGCCGTCGTCGGCTGTTTCTATGTGCACGCCGGTGTCCTCCAAAATGCCCAGCACAATTTCCTGGTTGATGGGCACGTCCTCCACCAGCAGAATGGTTTTGTCGGCCCAGTGGTAGGCCTCGGCGTGGCTGTCCTCCGCTTCGGTTACCAGGGTGTTGTCGGTGAGGGCGACGATGGTGTTGTACAGCACCGAGGGCAGGATGGGCTTGGAGAGGAAATGCCGCACCCCGTAATGGCTTACCTCCCGCTCTATATCGCTCCAGTCGGCCACGGAGATCATCACCACCACAGCGTCGCTCATCAGTTCCATGATCTGTTGGGCGGCCTCGCTGCCGCTCATCTGGGGCATCTTCCAGTCCAGAAAGATGAGGTCGTAGGGGGCGCCCAGCTCAAGGCCGGCCTTCACCATCTCAATGGCCTCTCCCCCGCCGGCGGCCAGGTCGCAGGTCAAATCAAAGCTGGCTAAAATGTTCTGGAAGTAGACGCGCACGTCCTCGCTGTCGTCCACCACCAGGATGCGCAAGTCATCCCGGGGGGATGCGGGCAGCAGCTCCTCGCGCAGCGCGCCGCCCCAGGTGAAGTCCACCTCAAAAATAAAGCAGGAGCCTTGGCCGGGCGTGCTTTCCACCCAGATGTCGCCGCCCATCATGCCCACAATCTGCTTGCAGATGGCCAGCCCCAGGCCTGTGCCGCCGTAGCGGCGGGTGGTGGTGCCGTCGGCCTGCTCAAAGCTCTGGAACAGCCGCTCCTGTTGCTCGGGCCGCACACCGATGCCGGTGTCCCGCACCTCCACATGCAGCCTGGCGGCGTCGCCCTGCCCGGGCAGCACCCGGGCTTTCAGGCTGATGCTGCCCCCATCGGGCGTAAACTTCACCGCGTTGGTCATCAGGTTGGTGATCACCTGGCTCAAGCGCAGCTCGTCGCATATCATGCTGCGGGCAAAGAGGTGCTCAAAGTCGTAGGTGAAGGTCTGCTGCTTTTCCTCCAGATGCACCTGGATGATGGAGAAGACATTCTGCATCATCTTCTCGAAGTTAAACTCGTTGGCCACAATCTCAAACTTACCCGATTCGATCTTGGACATGTCCAAAATGTCGTTGATGATGTCCAGCAGCTGCTGGGAAGCAATCTCTATTTTGTCCAGCGCATACTTTATTTTGGCCGGCTCGTGCACTTTTTTGGCAATGGTGGTCATGCCTATAATGGCGTTCATCGGGGTGCGTATCTCGTGGCTCATGCGGGAAAGGAACTCGCTTTTGGCCCGGGCGCTGGCCAGGGCCTCCTCGCGCGCGGCAATAAGGTTTGCGGTGGCGGTGTTGCGTAAAATGGCACTTACCAGCAGCACCGCGCCAGACGCCAAAATCTTTTCCTCGCCGTTGGTAAACAGGCGTGCCTCGTGGCAGTTTTCAAAGCCCACATAGCCCCAGAACGCCCCGCGCAAAAATACGGGCACCACCAGAATGGCCTGCACACTTTGGGCTTCCAAAAGCGCGCGCTCCTGCGGCAGCAGGTCTTTCACCAGCCGGTTCACACGGCCGCCCTGCGTCAGGATATCCCGCCAGGAGGGCATGTCGTCGTAGTCGGCGCTTTCGGCAAAGGGCATGCCCTGCAGGGGCGCCACATCGTCGCACCACTCATAAATCTGCCGGCAGAACAGCTTGCCCTCCCGCTCAAAGTTTTCCCACACATACACGCGGTTGGCGCCCGCGCTTTCGCCCAAGGCCCGCAGGGCGGTATGCACCGCTTCGTCAAAGCTTTCCGGCTGGCTGGCCAGCAGGCGGCTGGCCATGGTGTTTACCGCGCGCAGCAAAAGGTCCTGCCGCATCAGCTCGCTCTGGGCTTTTTTAATGGGCCGCAGGTCTGTCAGGTATGCGGCAATGCTGTAGCCGCCGGGGCTGTCCAGCCGTTTGAGGGTGGTGTGTATGGGTACCCGCTGCCCCTGCAGGATCATCTCGCTCTCAAAGCTGGTGATTCCTTCACAGATCACCGTGGCGATGCCCTCCCGGAAGGAGACCGAGGGGGTGCCGTCGGACAGGGTTTCCGGAATACTGTTTTGAAGCGTTTCGAGCAGATTGTCCAGCAGTTCTTCCTTGGACGAAAACCCCAGGAAGCTGATGGCTGCCGGGTTGCAGTTTACCGGGCGCAGCTGGGCGTCCAGAATCACGTTTACATTGGGGTTGCCGTCGAACAGGGCCTGGGTAAAGCGCTGGCTCTCGCGCAGTTCGGCCAGCGCGTTTTGTATTTCTTCCTGCAGCCGCTCATTATACCGCTCGTTTTTTTTCAGGGCGGCCTGCAGTTCCAGCTCGGTGCGCTTCAAGCGGTCGATGTTCAGGTGGCCGCCCAGCACCCGGGTGGGGTTGCCCTCGGTATCCCATGCCACTATACGGCCGGTGTCCAGCGTCCAGATATAGTGGCCATCCTTGTGGCGCATCCGGGTTTCGTGCAGGTAGCTGTCGGTGCGGCCGGCCAGGTAGTCGTCCAGTGCCTGGTTGGTGCCGGGCAGGTCGTCGGGGTGGTTGCGCCCGGCCCATTCCTCCAGGCTGCCGGTTACCTCGGCGGGGGTGTAGCCCATGGTTTCCAGGTAGTCGTTGCTGTAGCGGATATGGTTATTTACCAGGTCCCAGTCCCAGGTGCCCAGGCCCGACATTTTGGCCACAAAATCCAGCTGTTCGCTTTTTTCTTTCAGCGCCAGCTCGGCCTCCTTCAGGCGGGTAACGTCCTGTAGCACGCCAATAAGCCGGGTGGGTTTGCCGTTTGCGTCCCGCTCGGTAATCAGGCCTTTATCCTGCGCCCAAATAACGGCGCCGTCCTTGCGCACCAGGCGAAACTCGGCGGTGTAGTAGCCCACGCCGCTTTTCAGGTAGGCGTCAATGGCGGCTTCGGTGGGGGGCAGGTCGTCCGGGTGCAGCGCGTTCTCCCACGAGGAGACGTGCTGGGGCAATTCGCCTTCGCCGTAGCCGGCAATGCGTTCCCACTCTTTGCTGTAAACCACCTGGCCGGTTACCAGGTTCCAGTCCCACAGGCCAATCTCGGTGGTGTCTATTATGGCGTTCATATAGGGCGCAAAATGGCCCAGCGCCGGTATCCTTGTATCGGATGCCGGCGCTTGGTTGCTCGGGTGCTTGTCTGTTGCCATGGGCAATCTCCTCTTGTGCCGGGGAATGGGCGGCCGCCCGGCCGCGGGGAGAACAGGCGCTAAAGCAATTGGTGCTTCATTTTAGTCATCAGCTCGTCCATGTCCACGGGTTTGCCTATGTGGTCGTTCATGCCGGCGGCTATGCATTTTTCCACGTCCTCGCGGAAAACGTTGGCCGTCATGGCCACAATGGGCACGCTTTTGGCCAGGGGTATGTCCAGCGCGCGGATGCGCCGGGTGGCCTCGAAGCCGTCCATCTCGGGCATGTGGATGTCCATGAGGATCATGTCATAGGCGGGATAAGCCACAAAACGGTCAACGGCTTCCAAGCCGTTTTCGGCGGTATCAATCACCACGCCGGTATGCTCCAGCATGCTCATCACAATCTCCCGGTTGATCTCAATGTCCTCCACCAGCAAAATGCGTTTGCCGTCAAAGCAGTCGGCGTTGTTCTGCGGGGCGTCGGTGGGGGTTTTGGGCATCTGTACCTGGTCGGGGCCCAGGTACTCGTTGATGCAGTCGACGATGAGGGAGGAGAACAGGGGCTTGGGGATGTAGCCGTCCACCCCGGCGGCCTTGGCCTCGGTTTCAATCTCGCTCCACTCGGTGGCCGAGATCATGATGACGATGGTGTGCTCGCCAAAGCGGTCCTTGATGGCGCGGGTAAGCTCGATGCCGTTCATCTCGGGCATGCGCCAGTCCACAAAAATCAGGTCGTAGGGCTGCGTATCGGGGCGGGCCTCTATCATTTTCACCGCTTCGCGGCCGCTGGCGGCCGTTTCGCAGTGCAGGCCCAGCGCTTCGGTTAAATCGGCGATATAGTCCAGCACCTCGGGGGCGTCGTCCACGGCCAGCAGCTGGAGGCTTTTCCAGTTGATGGCCGGGTGCCAGCGGGCCTCGTGGATGCCGGCGCCAATTTCCACCGGTATGCGGAAGGCCACCGTGGTGCCCTTGTCCAGCTCCGATTCTATCCAAATGTCGCCGCCCAGCAGCTCGACAATGCTTTTGGAGATGGCCAGCCCCAGCCCCGTGCCGCCGTACTTGCGGGCGATGCCGCCGTCGGCCTGCTCAAAGCGCTGGAAGAGCTTGGTTTGCTGCTCGGCCGAGATGCCGATGCCGGTGTCGGATACCTTCACCAGCAGGGTGTGGATGTTGCCGTGCCGCTCGGTGTCCTCAATGCTGAGGGTGATGCGGCCGGCCTCGGGGGTAAACTTCACCGCGTTGCCCAAAAGGTTGGTAAGCACCTGGGCCAGGCGCTGCTCGTCGCTTATTAAATAGCGGGGCACGCCGCGGTCTATTTTTACAATAAAGTCCTGCTTTTTCTCGTCAATGCGGAAGTTCATGACGGTGGCCACCCGCAGCACCATCTTCTCCAGCTCGAACTCGGCGCTGGAAATCTCGAACTTGCCGGCCTCTATCTTGGAGACGTCGAGGATGTCGTTGATGACGCCCAGCAGGTGCATGGACGCCTCGTTTATTTTATCCAGGCTGTACTCCTTGCGCTCGGGGTCATCTGTGGCGCGGGCGATATTGGTCATGCCAATGATGGCGTTCATGGGCGTGCGCATCTCGTGGCTCATGCGGGAGAGGAAGTTGCTTTTGGCATAGCTGGACTGTTCCGCCTTTTCCTTGGCGGCCACCAGGTCTTTTTCCAGGCGGCGCTGGGCGGTAATGTCGGTGGCAATGGCGCCCACACCCGTGCCGTCCAGGCCGGTGGTGAAGGCCGAGAACGCCATAATGCGTATTTCGCCGTCCTTGCGGATGAGCTCCAGCTCAAACGCGATGCGGCCCTTAGCCAGTGCCTCGGGCAGGTACTGCTCAAATATCTTGCGGTTGGTCTCCGCGCTGAACAGGATGGAGAAGCCGCCCTCGGCCAGTTCCACCGGCGAGTAGCCCGATATCTGCGAGACGCCGGGGTTGAAGTAGTCGAAGCCGCCCTGCGGGTTTACGTAGGAGATGTACTGGGGCGAGGAGTTGACGATGGAGGACATGCGCACCAGATTTTCCTCGGTGATGCTGCGGCTGATGACCCCCGAGATCACACTGCCAATGAGGGTGACCAGCTGCACGTCGCTCTCGCTCCAGGGGCGTTTGGCCACACAGTCGTCAAAGGCGATCATGCCCCAGAAATAACCCGATACCAGCAGCGGCACCACCGCGAAGGACTTGATGTTGCCGGCCTCCAGATATTTCAGCTGGGGGTTGCCGGCCAAATCCTCGCAGACAAAATTGCGCCCCTGCTTCAGTGTTTGCAGCACACCATACATGGGGTCGCCTTCTACAATGCGGTGCTCGCGGGCAATCAGCGGCGTCATGTCCTGCTCGGGGTTGTACCACTCGTGATCAAAATGCAGGGCGGAGGTCTCCTCGTCAAAGCGGGACATCATCACCTTGCTCATGTTCAAAAATTGGCCGGCCATTTGCAGGGCTTTGTCTATCAGCACGCCGCTGTCCTCGGGCGAAATAAAGCTTTGGGAAATGGCCGTCATCAGTTCCTGCTGCGCCAGCCGTTCCTGCATCACGTTTTCGGCGTGCTTGATGTCGGTGATATCCACGCTGTGCTGCAGATGCACCGGGCGGTTGTCCAACCATTCTATCAGGGTATCGGTGTTTTTGTAGGTGCGGCCGGTGAGGGTGCTGTTTTCCTCCCACACCACGCTTTGGCCCGCCTGCAGGCCATTTACGGGGCAAAAGGGGCAGCGGCCGGTCATGCCCTCCTGCAGCACCTTCCAGCAGGTTTGGCCCACCGGGTCGCCCTCAAGGCCGTACATCCGGCGCATTTTGTCGTTCATGAACAGGATCTCGTCGGTCTCAAGGTCGGTCACATACAGGTTGGCGTCCATCCCGTTCAAAATGCTTTTGAAAACGTTCAGCGAGATATTGGACTGGCGCAGCCCGTCCAGCATGCTGTTGATGGAAGTGCACAGCGTGGTGAACTCGGCGCTGTCGGAGTATTTGGGCGCCTCGAAGCGGCGGGCGTTTTCGCCGCTGCCAATGTCGCGGCTCAGGCGCTCCAGTGGGTTAAGCACCATGCGCACCACAATAAAGTACATGGCAGAGGCAAAAAGCAGCATGCACAGCACCAGCAAAATCACCGTGTGGGTAACGGAGGTAATGCCCGCGTTGTATATTTCCCGCTCGCCATTGATGCGCAGCTCTATCAGGTTGCCGTCAATGTCCCGGTAGATCTGCACGGTGGCCACCTGGTTATTGCCCTCCAGGTGGATGGTGCCCTGCAGGGAGGCGGTGTCGCCCGCCTGCAGGGTGCCGTTGTAAGGCGTCAGCGCAAAGGTAACATCGTTGAAGTGGGTAAGGTTTTGAAAGTAGCTGTTGTCCAGCCGGTTGCCCAGAATGGTAACACCGGCCGGCTGGGTGTCGCCGGCCTGGGCTACCACCGGCCGCAGGCTGACATAATAAGGCACACCCTCGAAAAAGCTGATGCCGTTCAGCTCCACAGCCTCCGGGTCCTCGGCCTCGGCATACTGCTGCAACACCTGCAGGGCGTAGGGCGTCAGGTGGTCGGAAAGGCCGTCGGGCAAGGCCATGGGGGTGCCCTGCACATAGTCGTAGCCGTCCACATAAACGTCATTGCCATCGGGGTCTTTAAAGATAAGATAGTTGAACCGGTAGTTCTTCAGCGGGGAGTTGCCGCTCCAGTTGTCGGTGAAGTAGCCGGGGTCGTCACCCTGCACAAATTCGGCGGTTTCGCTCCAAACGGAGATATCCTCCACAATCAGCTCGGCGTCGCGGGCCTGGTCGGAGAGCAGCCCGTCCACCACCTCCATCTGGTTTTCCAGGTAGAGGTTTTCAGAGCGCATGAGCATGCTGGGCATGGTGATATAAAAGATGGAGACAAATAAAATGGAAAAAATGACCAGGCAAGAGGCGGAAATGAGCAAAACAGCCACCCGCAGTGACTGCAATTTTGGGCCGCGAGGCGTAGAAGACATGCTTTTCTCCCGGTGGAGCCGCCAACGAGGACAGCCCACATTTTAACTGTAAAATGCTTTTAAACATTATACACTAAAAATGGCCGATAGTACAGGGCAAAGCGCCCGGCAAAACCGCCTGCGGGCCGCTGTATGCCAAGGCGCCGGCTTTCGTAACAAAAACCGGGGCCCCGCTTGGTTCCGGGGCCCCGGCAGGGGTAACGGCCTTGTTACTTGGAGGCCAGATAGGTATTGACGATGCTGTCGGCCGCCATCATGTTTTTGAAGATGTCCTGCGGGGTGATGACGTTGCGGGTCAGCTTTAGCACCATGCTCTCCATCGATTTTTCGCACAGGGCGTAAAGCTTGTCGCGCGAGAAATCCTGGATGCCCAGCTGCCCAAAGTTGACGGGCACCTCCACCGCCTGCATGAAATCCACATACCGGTATATCTCCTCCAGCGGGAAGTTGCGTTCCACCATCATGGGCAGCACGCCGTAGCCCACCAGGTGCCCGTGCATAAAGCGGTGCTCCTCGGTCTCCAGGAACATCAGGGTGCCGTCGCCAATGAGGTGCGGCAGCGACATGCCGCCCCGCAGGTTGCTGGTGCCCATGCCGTTGGCAAACATGATGTGCTCGATGACATGGTTGTACGCCGGGGTCACCACACCGGCCTTGGCGGCGTCCATGGCCTGCAGGCCTTCGCTGTAGAAGGTGTCCAGCCCATCCTCCAGAATGGCCCAGGCGAAGGAGGAGTCGCGGTAGTCGTCGAACTTTTTGGCCGAGGTGAGGCCCTCGTAGGCGGAGGCGAAGGCGTCGCCAAAGCCGGCGCTCAGGGTGCGCGGCGGGGCTTTCACCACCAGGCCCGAGTCGATGAGTACCAGCTCGGTCATGGTGTCGCTTAGGTGGATGGGCCCCAGTGTGGTGCAGCTGTCGTCGGCAAAGATGACCTGGATGCGGGTGCCCACGGCGTTGGTGGCGGCGGAGGTGGCCACCAGCGCCACCTTGCTTTTAGAGTAGTGCTCCTGCCCGCGGGCAATGTCCAGCGCGCGGCCGCCGCCAATACCCACCACCACGTCGATGCCGTCCTTTTTCACGCGCTCGCCCAGCTGCGTAACACAGGCCAGGGTGGGGGGCTGGGTGTCCACGTCTTCAAAAATCAGCTCGCAGCCGCTGCCGCCGTCCACCTCGGCCACGCTTTGGCGGATGCGGTTGGTCACTTCCTCGGTGATGGGCCCGCAGCCGGTAAGCAGCAGGAACTTTTTGCCCAGCGGCACCAGGTGCTGCCCAATTTGGTCCAGCGCGCCCTCGCCAAAAACGTATTTCTTCGGAAAACGCATGGTGTAAACAGGTTGCATGTGCCAACACTCCCTCTGTTATTTTATTGCATGGTAACAACAACGTATAATATCTCGCCCCGTGGGGCGGGGTATTCGCGGCCAAAGGCACGTAAGGCATGGGGCGGGCTTCACGGAGGGTGCCGGTTATTTCCTTTTCAGCACGTCCAACGCTTTGTCGGCAATGTTTTGCGCGCCAATGCCAAAGCGGTCGCGCAGGTAGTCCAGCGTGCCCACCTCGCCGTATTGGTCCTGTATGCCCACGCGGCCCATGGGGGTGGGGTATTCCTCGGCCAGCACCTCGGCCACGGCGCTGCCCAGGCCATTGAGGATGTTGTGGTTCTCGGCCGTAACCACCGCGCCCGTGGCCCTGGCCGCCGCCACAATGGCTTCACGGTCGATGGGCTTAAGGGTGTACATGTCCAGCACGGTGGCCTCTATGCCCTGCTTGGCCAGCATGCCGGCGGCGGTCATGGCCTCGGCCACGCAGTAGCCACTGGCAATCAGCGTAACATCTTTGCCGTCGCGCAGCTTGGCGGCCTTGCCCAGCTCAAAGGTGGAACCCGGCTCGTAGATGTTCACGGCCTCCTTGCGGGCCATGCGAATGTAAAAGCTGCCCTGCAGCGTCTCGGTTTGGCGCAGGATATCCTCCAGCATCACCACGTCGGTGGGTTCCACCACCGTCATGCCGGGAATCAGGCGCATCAGGCCGGCGTCCTCAAAGGGCATGTGGGTACCGCCGTTGTAGGTGGCGGTAATGCCGGGGTCGCTGCCCACAATGCGCACGTTGCATTGGGCAAAGCCCACCGAGATAAAGGCTTGGTCGTACACCCGGCGGGAGGCAAAGCAGGCAAAGCTGTGCGCGTAGGGGATGATGCCGGTGAGGGACATGCCGGCGGCCACGCCGATCATGTTGGCCTCCTGGATGCCGGCCTGCACAAAATGCACGGGGTCTTTTTTGTGGTTGGCCTGTGTGCCGTCGGAGGACATCAAATCGGCGCTGAGCGCCACCACCTTGCTGTTTTTAGATATCATGTCGGCCAGGGTGGCGGCGTAAACCTTGCGCATCTCGGTTTCGCCGGGGGTCAGCTGTGTGCGTACGGTGTAAGGCATGTCAGCAGCCCCCTTTCTCAAGCGCCGCAATGGCTTCGTCGGCCTGGGCGGCCGTAAAGCGGGCGTGGTGGTTGTTCAGCTCATGCTCCACAAAGCTGCAGCCCTTGCCCTTTACCGTGTGCAGAATAATCATGGTGGGCTTGTCCGTTTGCTGCTTGCCCCTGGCAATGGCCGCGCGAATGGCGTCGGTGTCGTGGCCGTCCACGTCCAGCGCAAACCAGCCAAAGTCCTCAAACTTCTGGCGCAGGTCGCCCAGCACCAGCACGTCGTCGGTGGGGCCGTCCAGCTGCTTGCCGTTTTTGTCCACAAAGGCAATCAGGTGGTTCAGCCGGTGGGATGGCGCATACAGCGCGGCCTCCCACACCTGGCCCTCGTTGCACTCGCCGTCGCCCACCACGGTGTACACGTAGTTGTCTTTGCCTTGCACCTTCAGCCCATGGGCAATGCCCACCGCCGCCGAAAAGCCCTGCCCCAGGCTGCCGGCGCTCATGTCCACACCGGGGGTCTTGGTGCGGTCGCAGTGGCTGGGCAGGCGGGTGCCGTTAGAGTTGATCGTTTTCAGCCAGTCCAGCGGGAAATACCCCTTCACCGCCAGCGCGGTGTACAGTGCCGGGCCCGCATGCCCTTTGGAAAGCACAAAGTAATCCCGGCCGTCCCAGCCCGGGTTTTGGGGGTCTATCTTCATCTCGCCGCCATACAGCACCGCCAGCAGGTCCATCACAGACATGGCGCCGCCCAGGTGGCCCTGGCCCACGTCGCGCAGGCCCCGCAACAGTTCTATCCGCAGCGTTTGGGCAAACGCGCGGGTATCCTCCTGAACCATCGAAATACACCTCTTCCGTCTAATTAAAATGTTCTATACCAACACCTATCATACACCAAAACAGGCCGGTGCGCAAAACCTTTTGCCGGCCCGCAAAAAAGGCGAAGAACGCGCAGGTGCTACAGAGGATTCTACAATTTTCGCGTTTTGGGATGGCGTACAATAGGACTGAAATGGTACCGCGGCCATATGGCCGTGTAGGCTTGGCGCAGAAGGCGCGTTGGTTACAATTTATTCATTTTTGGCTGAATGGCACGCAGGGAAGGGATTTTTTGTGGGCCGCCCCTGCGCGTGGCCTTTTGCAGCCAAAAAGGGGGCAGCCCTGCGTTTTTTGGATACAATTTGTTCAAATATGCCCAATTGACAGTGTTTTTTGCACGGCACATAATTTTTGTAGGGGCACACAGCATTTGGCTGTGACCTGATAAATGCCATAAAAAGCTTGCACGACATTTAAGGAGGTTCCACCATGAAGAAATTTCTAGTAGCACTGCTTGCAGGGTGCATGCTGTTCTCGCTGGCGGCCTGCAGCAGCACGTCTTCCAGCGTGCCGGCCAGTACGCCGGCCAGCACTCCCAACAGTACGCCGGCCAGCACGCCGGCCAGCACTCCGGAAAGCACGCCGGCCAGCACCCCCGCCACCGACGGCGGCGACCCCATCACCGTGGGCATGCTGATTTACAAGTATGACGACACCTACATCTCCACCGTGCGCTCGGCCATTGAGACCTACACCGCCGAGTCGGCCACCGATATCACGCTGGACATGCAGGACGGCCAAGGCAACCAGGCCACCCAGAACGACCAGCTGGATGTCCTGATCCAGAAGGGCGTGGATGTGATTCTGATAAACGCCGTGGACGCGGGCAGCGGCCAGGGCCTGGCCGACAAGTGCATCGCGGCGGGCATCCCGTTCATCTTCTTCAACCGTGAGCCCGACCACACCGTGCTGCAGCCGCTGGGCGAAGACGGCGAGCCCGGCGACATTGTGGGCCTGTTTGTGGGCACTACCGCCAGCGAGGCCGGCGTGATGCAGGGCGACATCCTGGCCGATTTGTGGGAATCGCGCCCCGAGACCGACCTGAACGGCGACGGCACCTGCCAGTACCTGGTGTTCAAGGGCGAGCCCGGCAACCCCGAGGCCGAAGCCCGCAGCACCTACTGTGTGTCTGAAATGGAAGACCGCGGCATTCCCGGCGAAGACGTGAACGGCGCGCCGCTGGTGGCCAACTGGATGACCGACCAGGCGCAGAGCCAGATGGAGGCCATTCTGGGCGCAAAGCAAGGCGAGATTGAAGCCGTGTACTGCAACAACGACGACATGGCCCTGGGCGTTATTGCGGCGCTGAACAGCATAGGCTACAACAACGGCGGCATGGACGAAGGCAACTGGATACCGGTTATTGGCGTGGACGCCACCGACGCCGGCATGGCGGCCGTGGAAAGCGGCAAGATGTACGGCACCGTGAAGCAGGACGGCGACGCCATGGGCAAGGCCCTGGTGGCTGTGGCGGTGAACGCCGGCCACGGCGCGGCGGCCCCCTATGTGGACGGCACCGGCTATGAGCTGGCCGAAGACGGCGTGTCCATCCGTATCCCCTATTCGCCCATCAGCTAAAATAATACTGAAAAATGGGAGGTGCATCTAAAAATGGGTGGCCTCCCATTTTTTACTCTTTCAGTGGCAGAGAAACCCCGGACGGGAAAAAGGTGGTGACGACACAATGGCTGAACCAGCCTTGCTGGAAATGCATGATATGGTGAAAAGGTTCCCCGGTGTGGTGGCGCTGGACCACGCGCAGCTGGTGCTGCAAAAGGGCAGCGTGCACGCACTGATGGGAGAGAACGGCGCGGGCAAAAGCACGCTGATGAAGTGCCTGTTCGGCATTTATGTGGAGGACGAGGGCACCATTACCATAGACGGCGCGCCGGCCCGGTATTCCAGCCCCAAGCAGGCGCTGGACAACGGCGTGGCCATGGTGCACCAGGAGCTGAACCAGGTGCTGCGCCGCAGCGTGATGGAGAACATATGGCTGGGGCGCTTCCCCAAAAAGTTTGGCCTGGTAAGCACCGGCAAAATGCTGGAGGAGACCCGGAAGGTGTTCGACGAGCTGAACATCGACGTGAACCCCAGGGTGCAAATTGGCAAACTGTCGGTGTCGCAGCGGCAGATGGTGGAGATTGCCAAGGCCGTGAGCTACAACGCCCGCATTTTGGTGCTGGACGAGCCCACCTCCTCGCTGACGGGCGAGGAAGTGGAGCACCTGTTCACAATCATCAACAAGCTGCGCGAGCGGGGTGTGGGCATCATCTATATCTCCCACAAGATGGAGGAGATCCTGCGCATCTCCGACGAAGTGACCATTATGCGGGACGGCCAGTGGGTGGCCACCAGGCCCGCCAGCGAGCTGACCACCGACGAGATCATCCGGCTGATGGTGGGGCGCGACTTGAGCAACCGCTTCCCGCCCAAAACCAACGTGCCCGCCGAAACGCTGATGGAGGTAAAGCACCTGACCGGCCGCTACCCGCCGGCCTGCAAGGATGTGAGCTTCGAGCTGCGCTGCGGCGAGATACTGGGCGTGGCCGGCCTGGTGGGCAGCCGCCGTACCGAGCTGCTTGAAACCCTCTTCGGCGTGGCCCACCGGGGCGAAGGGGAAATAGACCTCAGCGGCAAGCCGGTGGCCAACCGCAACTCCCGCGAGTCCATCAACAACGGGTTTGCCATGCTCACCGAGGAACGCCGGGCCACCGGCATCTTCCCGCTGCAAACCATCACCTTCAACATGACCATTGCCAACATGAAAGCCTACAGCCATTTTGGCTTTTTAAGCGGTAAGGAGATGGAAAGGGACACCCGCCGCATGGTGGGCAGCATGCGGGTGAAGACCCCCGGCACCAAAACCTATATCAAGTCCCTGAGCGGCGGCAACCAGCAAAAGGTGATTTTGGGCCGCTGGCTGCTGACGGAGCCCGATGTGCTGCTGCTGGACGAGCCCACCCGCGGCATAGACGTGGGCGCCAAGTACGAGATTTACCAGATGATCATCGATTTGGCCGACCAGGGCAAGGGCATTGTGATGGTGTCGTCGGAAATGTCGGAGCTGATTGGCATTTGCGACCGCATTTTGGTGATGAGCAACGGCCGCATGGCCGGCGTTTTAACGCATGAAGAGATTGAAAGCGAGCAGGTGCAGGAGACCATCATGCGCCTGGCGGCCAAATACATTTAGGCGGGAGGGATTCTGAAGATGGAAGCAAGCACAGCCAGCAAACGCTTCACCTCGGACAAGGTGCGGGAGTTCTTCCTGACTTACGCGCTGTACATCATTTTGGGTGTAATGATCGTGGTGGTGGTGTGCATCAACCCGAAGTTCCTGTACATCACCAACATTATGAAGATACTGCAGCAGGCCAGCACCCGCGGCATTCTGGCGCTGGGCGTGGCCGGCATGATCGTGCTGGCCGGCACCGACCTTTCGGTGGGGCGCATCGTGGGCGCCAGCGCGGCGGTAACGGCCTCGCTGGTGCAAAGCACCAGCTATGCCTCGCGCATGTGGCCCGACCTGCCGCAGCTGCCGCTCATCGTGCCCCTGCTCGCCAGCATCGCGGTGGCCATGTTCTTCTGCTGCATCAACGGGTTTGGCGTGGCCTTCCTCAAGCTGCACGCCTTCATTGTATCGCTGGGCACCCAGCTTATCGCCTATGGTGTCACCTGTATCTACATCAGCAGCCAGGCCGGCGGGGCCCAGGCCATCTCCACCTTTGACCAAAACTTCATCAACCTGGTAAACGGCGGCGTGCAGATCACCGGCGACGTGGGCATACCGGCCTTCAACAACATCACCATACCCTACCTCATCTTCTATTTTGCCATTGCGGCGGTGGCCATGTGGTTTGTGTGGAACAAAACGGCGCTGGGCAAAAACATGTTTGCCATTGGCGGCAACACCGAGGCCGCGGCGGTCTCGGGCGTGAGCGTAAAGAAGAACATCATGGGCGTTTACATTGTGGCCGGCGTGCTGTATGGCGTGGCTTCCTTCCTGGAGGCCGGCCGCATTCAGAGTGTGAACACCCAGACCGGCCTGAACTACGACCTGGACGCCATCTCCGGCTGCGTTATCGGCGGCGTGTCCTTCTCGGGCGGCGTGGGCACCATACCGGGCGTGGTCATTGGTGTTATCCTGCTGCAGGTCATCAACTACAGCCTCAGCTTCCTAGGCGTAAACCCGTACCTGCAATACATTATAAAGGGCCTGATCATCATTTTGGCGGTGTCCATTGACGTACGGAAATATCTGGCGAAAAAGTAGGGCCCTTTAGGGCAAAATTTGGCTTGCATAGCAGCATCTTGCCTACGGCAACATGCTGCGGCGAACAAATGGGGCCCTATGGGCCGAGCTGGGCTTGCGCAGCAAACCAGCGAGCCCGCGCCCGGCAAAGCAAGCGGCGCAGCCGCGCCGTGTGAGCCGCAAGACTGCGCCCCGCAGGGCGCGTTTCGAGCGCAATCGAGCGTAGCGAGGCTCTTAGCGCGAGATGCGGCAGTATGCCGCCGAGGCGTGGGTGGAACGCTGTCCGCCTGCAAGGGCGGAGAGACCGTGATACAGGCAGGGCAGAAGGAGGGAAGAGATGCCACAGATGACACAGGAACAGTTGGCCGAGTTTGCGCGGCGCAATGTGGAGCTGGATCAGCGCGTGGCCGAGCTGAATGCCCGTGAGGCCAGGCTGGTGGCGCGCGAGGACGTACAGAAAAAGCGCCTGCGTGAGAATTTGTATGATAAGATCCCGCTGAAGGTGCGCACGATGGACATCATCATTGGGGTGCTGGTGGTGCTGCTGGTGGCCGCCATTGTGGTGGGCATCGCGCTGGGCGGCGGCTGAGTGCCGCTGGCCGGCAACGGCGTATTCCTTGTATGCATTTATGTACTATAGCAGTAAATAAGCAACCGGCCTGCGCGTGCCTGCAGGCCGGTTGCTTGCTTATTTTATTAATGTAAGGGGGCGGTCGTCAAACGCCCTGCGCAAGCGGCCGGGCCAAGGTGGTGAGCGCGTCTGGTGTGGTGGCCAAATAACTGTGCACGCCCAGGCGCACACCCAGCGTAGCCGCGTAGTAGTGGAAGACGCAGTCAATGACCTCGGCGCGCTGTGCCGGGCCTATGGCGGCGGGGAACGCCTGCAGGTAGGGCAGCAGGATGGCACGGAAGTAGTGGTAGATATCGTCGCCCATGCCGGTGGCTGCCGGAGTGGTATCCAGATAAAGGGTGTGCAGTTGATTCAAAAAATCATCAAAAGCACTGTCGCCGCTGGGGGGCATCGGGGCATCGGGCTGGGCGGCGGGGTCAAAAAGCGGCAGCGCGGTGGAAAAGATCTCCATGTGGTAGGCCAGGGAATCGGCGTCCAGTGCGGTGTCGCCCAAGGTGGCCAGGTAATCCCGCAGCAGGCAGGCCTGCCGCCAGCCGTGCACCAGGCGGGAAGGCAGTTCATCGGGCGGGTAGTCCTGCCGGGGGTAGTCGGGGAAGCGTGCCAGGAAAAAGCGCTCGTTGATAGCGGCGCGCTTAAGGGTATAGCTTATCGGGCGGCTATGTGAATGGATGACCTGCTCGGAGGCAAGCAGCGCCAGCGGGTGGCCGGCGCGCACAAGCCGGATGCCCAAATCCAAATCTTCGGCGTAGTCGCCCTTAAAGTAATACTGCAGGAAGACATCGCGCCCGATGAGGCAGGCGACATTGTTCAGGGAGGCGTTTTGGCGCAGGGTGTAGTAGTCGTCAACTTCGGGCAGGGCCAGTACACGGTCGGTATCGGCCACGCCCAAATACTGGTTATGGTGCCAGATGCCCACCCGGGCGTACAGCCCGGCGTCCTCGCGGGGTTCTTCACGGGGGGAGACGGCCACGGCTTTGCCGTCCAGCAGGGGCTGCAGCAAGCGGCGGGCCCAATGGGGGCCGGTGGGCAGGGCGTCCTGGGTGAGAAAGCAAAGGTATTCCCCGGCGGCTTGCCCGGCGGCCTGGTTGCGGGCGCCGGAATGGCTGAAGTCACTGCTGGGGATGCGGATAACCGTGGCGCCGGCGGCCTCGGCCAGCTCGGCGCTGCCGTCTGTGCTGCCGGAGTCGATAACAATGATTTCGACCGTGCCAAGGCCCGCCTGGCTTTGCAGCAGGGGCAGCAGCTGCGCCAGATCGTCCCGGCCATTGTAGCTGGGTATGATAAACGACACCGACGCCGTGGTGGGCGGCGGCACTTCATTGGCCGGCGGGGTAAGCACCAGTGGCGGCGGCTGGGGCTCCGCCGGGGCTCCGCCTTCGCCGGGCGCTTCTGGCGCGGCAATTCCGGGCGCGGCCCTGCCGCGGCCAAAACGGCTGCCCAGGTAGCGCAGTGGGAAGGTGGCCTTCCAGGCGGGGGAATTGAGGATGCCGTCCAGCTCGCTGGTCAGGCGCTTGATGTGCGCCTCATGGTCGCGGCAGCGGCTGTTGATATCCTCAAACTCCAGGCGCAGCCGCTCCAGCCAGAACTCCCGCTGGGCAACGTCGTGCTGCAATGTGTGGCGTTCGTCCACCACGCCGCGGGCGTAGGCGAACAGGGCGCTGGGGTTTTGGTTGGGGGGCAGGGGCGGGGTGTTTGGCATAAAAGACCCTTTCTTTTGAGTGGCGGGTGGCTTGGTGGGTTACTTCTGCGGCGTTTGCGGCGGCCGGCCGCGCTGCCGCAAACGCCCCATAAAAGCCGCGTAGCGGTTGGCCAGGCGGAAGCTGCGCATGGAGCGGATGCGGGCAAGCTCCTGTTCGGCGGCGGAGGCGCCCGCCGCCAGCGTGCCCTGGGCGTGGGCCAACGCCAGCTGGTTTTCTTCCAGCGCGGCGCGCGCCTTCAGGTATTCCACATTGATGAGCAGGTTTTCGGCGCACAGCCGCGTGTAGCCGGCCAGCGGGCTATACTGCTGCACACGGGCGGCAACGGCCGCCGGGGTGGTAAGCTGAGTGAATAGGGTGTCCATCTTTTGCACCATGCCGGCCAGCGAAAAGCCCTGGATGACCGTTTGCCGGCAAAGCGCGCCGCGCCGGGCAAGGTCCTGCGGGTCAGCCAGCAAGCGCTGGATGGCATCGGCATAGAGGCCCACTTCCTCGGGGGTGAAGTGCCCGGCGTCGGGGCTGTCGCCCGCCAGCAGCGGCAGCACGGCGCCGTTGTCGTTGCTCACCAGCTCGGCCTGGCCGCCCACGTCGCTGGTGACGACCGGCGTGGCCATGGCCATGGATTCGTAGGCCGTCAGCGACAACCCCTCAAAGCTGGAGCAGATGAGCGTCAGCGCGGCATCGCGGTAGTAGGGGCGCACATCGGCCTGCGGGCCGGCAAAGCAGACGGTCTGCTCCAGGCGGTGCTGCCGCACATAATCCTGCATCCGGGCAAGGTCGGGGCCGTCGCCCGCCACCACAAAGGCGGCGTCGCTGCCGGCCTCTGCCATCTGCCGGGCAATGGCCAGCAGCAGCAAGGGGCGTTTTTGGGGCGCGATGCGGCAGGGGAACAGCACCATGGGCCGGGCCGGGGCAATGCCCAGCCGGCTGTAGGCCTGGCCGGGGGCAACAAGGGCGGGGTCGAAGCGGGTTTCATCCACACCAATATAAACGGTTTCCACCGCCTTGGGCGGGCAGCCCAGCCGGTCAATCATCTCGCCGCGGGTGTGCGCGTTGCACACGCAGGTCTTGTCCAGCACATCGCCATAGGCGGCGGCGGTGCGGGCAAAGCCGCCGCCGCGAATGCGCCAGTCGGGCGCGTGTACATAGTCCACCACCGCCAGGCCGGGGAACTGGCAGCGCAGCCAGGGCAGGCAGGCGTAGCCGAACTCGGAGTTGGAGACAAACAGCAGGTCGATGCGATTATTCTCAATAAAAGCGCTCATGAACGCAGGAAAATAATCCATATCCAGCAAGGATGGCAGGGTGTAAATGTCCGGGGTAACGGCTTCAAAGCGCGGCTGCCAGGTGTTGTCGGCCGGGTGGGTGGTCACCACCGAAACATGGTACCGGTCTTTGTCCAGCCCTTCCAGCAGGCTGAGGTTAAAGCTGTCGGCCCCGCCCAGTATCATCCAGGGCAGGATAAAAGCAATGTGGATTTTGCCGTCGCCGGCCCCCGCCCCGCGCGTGTGGGCGGCTGCCGGCGGTGTGGTGAAGCTGCCGGGCATATTGCGTATGGCGCCGCCGTCCCGCGCCAGCGCGGCCAGCCAGGGTGCGGGGCTGGAAGATGCCTCCAATGCCATGGACGGTGCCTCCTTCGACGGGATAGTGGTTTATACGTGAAGCCGGTGGCCCATAATACGGCAAATACCGGCGGCGGGCTCTCTTTGGGCAGAACGGCGCGCACGGATGGACCTCGCTGGACATAATAGTAACATTATAATGTATGCCGTGGCAAGAAACAACCAAACTGCCTAGTAACATAAGAACGAGATAGCATTTCTTTTTTGTTACCGCTGTGTTACCCCGCATGGATATAATGGGGTTGTTGCAATGGACCGTTTATGTCTTGGAACCGGGGTAAACGCAAATCAACGTTAAAAAAACCCGACAAAATTGCACAAAACGATTGAATCAAACAGGCGGTTGTGTTATAATAATGGCGCTAAAAAGACGCGCGTATTTGTGCAAGACACTTCTTGCCCGATATGACGCAAAAAATACAGGGGATGGAGGTGCGCCGGGCAGTGCGAAATAGAAAATGGATGCAGGGCGCATGTTCATTGCACGGCACCGGGTGGAGCACGGGGTTGCCCCCGCTAAGGCCGTGGCCGAACCCTGACCCGGGAGGAGGCATGCGCTTTGAGTAAAACCCCAGGCAACGGGCCGGGCGATTCGGACACTTTTGTGGTAAACGTGCAGTTCCGGCAGCATGCCACTTGGCAGGGAACCGTGAAATGGGCCGGGCAAAACCAGGAGGTACACTTCCGAAGTGTGCTGGAGCTACTGAAGATCATGGACGGCGCCCTGATTGCAAAGCATCCGGAGGATGCCGCCGAAACAGACGATAAAGACGCGTAATCATTGCACAGGGCACGGGAGCAGATTCCCCAAACAAGCCGTGAGAAATCTGTAGGAGGATTATTATGAATAGCAGGAAGTTCAACAAGGTATTGGCGGTAGTGATCGTAGCGGTTCTGTGCGTTACGTTCCTGCCGATATCCACATTGGCCGGCATGGACCCCGTCGAGCCGGATAGCGGCATTTCCGAGCCTGCAAACACCCCCGACGAGGGTGAGGGCGCGTCTTCTGGGGAAGCACAGCCCCCGGCGCCTGCCGAGGACGTGCCACCTGTGGTGGATACGCCTGAAGAAACACAGCCCCCGGTAACCCCTGAAGTGGAGGAGCCTGTGGCCGATTCTTCCGTGCCCGAAGCGCCCGTGGTGGATTCTTCCGTCGTGGCCGATTCCTCCGTGCCGGAAGAACCCGTGGATGATGCTTCTGTGCCGGAAGCGCCCGCAGATGATTCTTCCGTGCCGGAAGAACCCGTAGACGATTCTTCCGTGCCGGAAACACCCGTGGAGCACACCGTTTATTTCCTGGATGAAAACGGCGTGGAGATCACCCATGTGACCGTGGCCGACGGCGCCGCTTTGGGTTCCGTTTTTGCGGCCGAGGGTGAAGAGGGCCAGCAGTTCCCCACCGCCCCCGACAAAGAAGGCTATGCGTTTGATACCTGGTATGACCGCGACGCGGCCGACCAGCTTTACACGGTGGATACCTTTGTTACCAGCGTGGACGCCGCCAACGCGGCCGCGCGCAACATTTACCTGATGCCGCAGTACACCGAGAACGGCGAAGAAGAGCCGCCGGTGAGCCCCGAAGATGAAGAGCCGGGCATGGACGTGGAAGAAGAAGATTTTGTCACGGTTACTTTTATGGTGGAAGGCGCCGCGTATGGCGAGCCCCTGACCATAAAATCGGGCACCACAGCGGCGCCGCCCGCTGACCCGGGCCTGCCGGAAAACGCCGTGACTTTCCTTGGCTGGTTCACCCAGCCTGTGGGCGGCGAAAAGTTTGACTTTGCTACGGAAGTAACAAGCGACCTGACCCTTCACGCCCAGTTCAGTGAAGAATATCTGATCAGCTATACAAATCAGGATGGCACCATTGTACAAACCGATAAACTGAAGCCCGGCGCCGCCATTTATGGGCCGTCTCAGGCCACCCTTGGCCAGATAGTGGCCCCGGAAGGCACGCGCCTTATCCACTGGTATGACGCGAGCGGCGACGCGACGGTGGCTTTCACTTTTGGAACAGGCGCTACCGCCGGCAGCGACATGACATTCAGCCCTTATTTCAGCAACCAGTACCTGGTCATCTTCAACTCCGGCGGCAGCTATGTGGAGCCGCAGCCCGTGGTTGGCGGCGAGACGGCGGTACAACCAGCCACCCCCACCCGCGCCGGGTATGATTTTGTCCATTGGTACATTGAAGGCACGAACGAGAATACGGCGTTCAATTTCGATACGGCCATAAGAGCAGACACTGTTCTGGTGGGCAAGTGGGCGCCGAAGACGGTGAACTACACCGTGGCCATTTGGATGGAGAAGCCGAACTTTGACGGTACCCCCACCCCGGGCAAAAATGCCGACTACAACTATGTTACGTCGGTGACGCTGACCGGCCAGGCCGGCACGGGCACCATTGACACAAACAGCTTGCCTGCCAGCATTACCAGCCTGTTTACCGGCGGGCACAGCCTGCTGAAATATGGCACGCCGCAGAGCGTGGAAAGCAAAGAGATACAGGGCAACGGCCTGACCGTTGTTAACCTGTATGCCGCCCGTAAGGTGTATACCTATACCTTCGCTTTGACAACCATTGATAACAACGGCAGAACGTATGACACAACAATGAAAATTGGCGGTGTTACATATCAGAGCGGCGGAACAAGTTTTAAGCTCCAGCTGAAATACGAGCAGGACATCTCTGCCCTGTGGCCGGTGCAGGGTGTCAGCTTTGCCACCTTTGACAATACCAGCAGTGGAAACAGGCGGTTTACATCAACGCTTCAAAGTTGGTCGCGTGGCAGTGGCATGACGTGGAAAGACTCTGCCGGTATTGCCAGTATCCGCCGGGTGCTGGACGATGGTTTTATTTCCGAAAATGGCCAGCAGATGGGCTATACGGTAACATCGGATTGGACAAAGAGCACGTCCGGCAATATATACCGGTATTTTGTGCAGGCCTGGCCAAACCAGGATGTATCAGACGAGGTTACCATTGTACGGGACGGCGTGACCTATGTTTTGATGGAGGAGTATAATCAGACCCATACCTCGGATTTGAAGGCAAAGACCATCAATGGGCTAGAGCCTGTTCGGGATGCACACTATACGTATTATTACAGCAGTTCTCAAAATAACTACTCTACCAGTAGCTATGGCCGCACGGCCCACCGGGTGTTCCTTTACACCCGCACCACGCAGCCGCTGACCTTTAACATGATGCTGCCCGATGGCGAAACGGTGCGCAATGCGCCCGCCAGCCCGCAAACCCTTATGTTCGGGCAGCCCCTGGCGGCGTTTAAACCGGCCGCCACCCCAACGGTTGCCAGCGGCGAATATAAATTTGCCGGCTGGTACCGCGATGCCGACTACAAGGAACCGTTCGATTTTGCAACGTTGACAATGCCCATTGGCGGCATGACGGCGTATGCCAAGTGGGAATCGACTGCCAACACGGTTACCCTTCTGGACGACCGCGGCGGCCGGGTGGAAGATGAGCAAGGTGTTGCCAAAGGCAAATACGCTGAAGACAAATACTGGGCCATTGGCGAATTTGTGCCCGGCAAGGGCAATTTCCTTGGCTGGAAATATGATATCAGCGGCATTCCGGTAGATTGGTCTTGGGATACCCCTGTATACACCAATTACACGCTGTATGCCACATGGGCAACAGACGGCTTTGGCATAACGTATAACGCCGGCGCCGGCAGCGGCGAAGTGCCGGTAGACAGCAACACGTATAACATGAGCACGACCGCCCGCGTACTGGAGGGCAGCGGCCTGACGCCGCCCGATGGCCAGCTATTCTACGCCTGGAAAGACGCAAGCGGCAATATGTACTACCCCGGCGATTTCATTGACATCAGCGAGAACGGCGACGTGGAGCTGGTGGCACAGTATGCCTCTGCGGGCGGCCTGGTTCGGGTGCGCTATTTTGCCACCGATGCCAGTGGCCAAGTGCTTACCAACTATGTGCCCACCGGCAGCAGCATCAACCTGGCCGGCGAGATATTCACCCAAGAAGGGAACAAGCTGATTGGCTGGGCTGACAGTGCCGGCCAGAGTGCAGCTGCCTATACCTTTGGCCAGCCCTATACCGTGACCGCAGCGAAGGATTTCTACGGTGTTTGGAAGGTTGCCGGCTGGACCGTGGAGTTCCGCCCCGGCAGCAACGGCACCCTGACAGGCCCGACCACGTTCGAAGAAATCACGCATGGTACCCTGTGGGGCAAGAGTATTGTTGTGGAGCCCACAGTGAATGTGAACCAGGGCTATTATTTCACGGGCTGGGACCCGGTGCTGCCGGGTGATGATGATGCGATCACCGGAAACATGACCTTCGTGGCCCGGTACGCGGCGAAGACAGCCATTACCGTGCGGCCGAAAGCGGCCGAAAAGCCCTACGACGGCACACCGCTGGTGGCCACCGAATTTGAAGTGGTGGGCGAACTGCCTGATGGCGTGACCGTGGATGTGACCGGCGATGCCTATGGCGGCAGCCGCACCAATGCCGGCTTCGGCCTGGATTCCTACATTAAAAACACCGGCTATGTAACGCTGGGCGGCGCCAACGCGCACAAGTACTATGTGGCGCTTGAGCGCGGCACCCTTACCGTAAACGCGGTAAGCCTGGTGATTACGGCCGGCAGCAAGACGAACCAGACATACACCGGCCAGCCGATTATTGTGGACAGCTACACCACCCCGGGCCTTAAAACCGGCGACGCAGTGGGCGGCGTGACCGTATACCGGAGCCGCACCATTGTGGGCACCGATACAGTGGTGGTGGAAAACAGAGACAAGCTGACCATCACCCGTGGCGGCGGCGATGTAAGCGGGAACTATACCGTGACCTACGCCGACGGCACGCTGGAGATCGTGGCGAAAGAAGTAACCATCACTGTTGACAATGCCAAGAAACTGCTTGGCACTGATGATCCCACCTTTGCCGGCACCGTGGCGGAGCTTGTGAACGCGGGCGACTTGGGTGAAGTTACCTATCACCGCGACCTGACAAAGTACACAGACAACGAAGCCGTGGGCACCTACGACGACGTGCTGTATGCGGACTTTACCCCCAACCCCAATTACGAAGTAACGGTTGTGTTTGGCGACTTTGAAATCATCAACGCCTACACCGTCAGCTTTGTGGCGGGCGCGGGCGGCAGCCTGAGCGGCGGCGACGTGACCTATGGCCCCGAAGAGGCCGGCAGCGACTGGGCCGACTACGGCATCAGCATCCCCACACCGGTACCGACGAACGCCACCACCGACAAGTTCACCGGCTGGATCTATGACGGTGATGACCCGGATGACGAGATTATCTATAAAACCAACCAGGATATCCTGGACGCCTTTGCGGCCGGCACCGTGGACCGCGACATGCTGTTCACCGCCACCTTTGGCGCGAAACAGGTTTACAACATCACCTATACGGTAACCCGGAACACAGAACACAACAAGGGTACTGTGGCGGGCGACCCGGTGGGATACACCGCGCGCGAAGACCAGACCTGGGCCGACGCGGGCGCAACCCCGCCCGCCCTCACAGCTATCACCCCTGCGGCTGGCTATGAGTTCACGGGCTGGTCGTCCAGCCCCGACAGCATGGTGGCCTGGAGTTACGACGCTGTGGCCGACGGCTTGGTGGACAAAGACTACACCCTGTACGCCTGGTTCACCCCCACTTATTCTGTGAACTTTGTGGCGGGCGAGGGCGGCAGCGTGAGCACGCCCAACAGCTTTGGCCCGAGGGCCAGCGGCAGCAGCTGGGCAAGCTATGGCATAACCGCCGTGCCCACCCCCACACCCGTTACCGGCGCCGATGGCCAGAAGTACCAGTTTAAAAACTGGACCATTACCACTGTGGCGAACGGCACCCAGACCTTTGATGACGCCGCCGGCATTTTGGCCGCCTACGGCAGCGCCAACGTGACGGAGAACCTGACCTTCACCGCCAACTTTGCCAAGGTTTACAATGTGTTCTATGATGCCGGCGACGCCACCCCGGTGCCGGCCGACAACAAAGACTACCTGGCAGGCAGCAACGCCGACGTTATCTTTGAAGTGAACGGCAGCGTGCCGCAGCTGGCCCCGCTGAAGTTCCTGGGCTGGGATACCAACCCCGACGTGGCCAAAGAGGCTATCACCTACCCGGTGGGGGATGAGGATGCGCAGATTACCAATATCCAGGGCGACGTGACCCTATACGCCATATGGGAATTGGACGCAGACAAGTTCGAGTTCGAGTACCTCACCGATCTGAATGGCGTGGAAAAGTTCTATGACGCCATCACCGTAGCCCCTGTGCTGACCTACGGCACCACAAACGGCGTGCCCGAAAACGTTACGATTACGTACACTGGCGGCACGGGCGCAAATAACAACGCCTTCACCAACGTGGTGGACACCACTCTGACTGCGAACATCTCGTTTACACACGCAGGTATTACGTACGAAGGCAGCAAGTCTGCCACCATCCTTATCAAGCCGCGGCCCATTATCTTCCAGATTTCGGACGAAGGCACCGCGCCTTACAAGAATGCCAACTATGACCTGAACCCGACGATTGCCCTGGCGAGCCCGCTGAGTGCAACCAACATGGGCCTGGTGAGTGACCACGACTTTGGCATCTTGGCCGGCACCGCCTACACCAAAACCTTTGCCACCAGCGAAGGCGCGGCCGTGGGCCCCTACACCCTGAACCTGCCCGCCGGCAGCGTGTTCAACATCTATGGCGCCGAGGGCATTGTGAATGGCAACTATGCTGTCACCATCCAGCCCGGTGCGTTCGAGATTACCCAGAACATCACCGGCCTGAGCGTCACCCTGGGTAACGAGACGAAGGAATACACCGGCACAGCCCAAACGCTGACCAACCCGGCGGTGATAACCGGCGGCGCGGGCGGCAACCTGGTAACCAGCTACAGCCTCACAGGCGAAGCCGGCAGCTACACCTACAGCAGCCTGGAGGATATCATCAGCCTGATTGACGTGAAGTGGAACACCGCCACGCCGCCAGCTCCGGCAGCTTATGACATCTATGTGCAGGTGGTAGACACCAACGGCTACTACGCCACGGCAAAGGCCACAGGCAGCCTGACCATTACCCCGCGCGCGGTGGAGTTCATCATTACGGCCGACCCCACCTGGGGCCCCTATGATACCAACGCGCACACCCCGAGTACCGCCGTGTCGGTGGGTACCACCGAGGGCACCGGCCTGGTGGGCGGAGACACCTATACCGCCCCCACCATGGCCTTTGAAGTGGGCCCGAACACCGGCACCTACACGCTGTACTGGACGGTTGCCAACGATTACGACTACGCGGCCGGCCTGACCATTACCAGCACCCGGGACACCAGCGCCAAGGGCAACTACACCATCACCTACACCGACGGCACCTACCGCATCACCGATTCGGACGCGCTGGCAGTGTGGATGGACCCCGACACCAAGGTATATAGCGGCGCACCTCAGGCTTCCGGCAAGGCAGGCCAGTCCAACGTGGCCGGCGCCACCATCACCTACAGCCTGACCGGCGAAGCGGGCACCTTTACCCTGACCAGCCCGCCCGCCATTGGCAAAGACGTGCAGTGGGTTGACGGTGTGAACACGCCGTACACCTTCTATGTCATGGCCAGTGCCCCTAACTATACGCCTGTTACGGCCGAGGCCACGCTGACCATCACCCCGAAAGCGGTGGCGGTAACGGTAACACCTGAGCAGACCAGCGTGCCGTACACCGGCTTTACCCAGAATATCGATGCGACAGTCAGCTATGACGGCCTTATCACCGGCGAAGAGACCTATGTGACCCCGCAGGGCGAAAAAGCTGTGCAGGTGAGCGGCAAAGAGGTGAACACCCCCGCGACGCTCTATACATCGGGCCTGACGGTAGACGAGATTACCGTGAGCGAGACCGGCGGCGCGAAGAAGGGCAACTATACCTTTACCATCACCGAGGCCGGCCTGCTCATCACCAAGGCCCCCTTCAACCAGACCGGCCTGATGAACGCCGTCTTCGCGGACATTACCGTGCCCTATGACGGCGATGAGCACAGCCTGCTGCCGGTGAGCGAGGCCTCGAGCCCCGCCACCCTGACCTACACACTGCTCACCGACAAGAACCGCAGCACCACCACGGTGCGGTACAGCCTGACCGGCGAAGCGGGCACCTTTACCCTGGCCAGCCCGCCCGAATACACCGAAGCCGGCAGCTACCCGCTGTGGGTACAGGTGACGCACGACAACTTCCAAACCGGCGTCATCAAAGCAACGCTGACCATCCAGCCGCGCAACGTGACTGTGACGGTGGCTGTAAACACCGAGGACAAAACCCAGAAGTACACCGGCGCGGACATTATAGTAACAGCCGGCGTAACGTTTGAAAACGCAGAAGCAGGCGGCACTACCGGCCTGGTGAACGGCGATGTTGGCACCTACAACGGCGACAACACCGTGGACATTACCGGCAAAACCGTAGCGGGCAGCCCGTACTACTCCGCCGCCAGCGACACCTACGTGACCATTGCCCCGGGCACCAAAGCCAACTACCGCTTCATCTATGTGGACGACACCTTCAGCATTACCGCTGGCGACTTCAACCGCAACGATGAAGACGACAAGGACGGCGACGGCGACCCCGACCCGAAGGACCCGGATGACCCGGCCGACGGCGACGACGACGCCATGCGCGCCAGCTTTAGCGGCCTGATTGTTCCATATGATGCTGCTGACCACGCGCTGACCGGTGTGAGCGTTGACTACAAGAACGCTGACGACCGTGGCCTGCAAACCGTGACCTACGGTACCTACGACGGCACCACGTTCACCCCGTTCCCGGCCACCGATACCACAGCTGCGGGCGCCATGCCGGCCTATACCGAGGTAGGTACCTACACCATTTGGGCGCAGGTTGTGCACCCCAACTTTGAAACCGGCTACCTGGATGCCAGCCTGACCATCACCCCGGCCACGCTGACCCTGACCGCCGCCGGCGGTGAGCGCGTGTACAACGGTGAATCCCAGACGCTGAGCTCTGAAATTACAGCCAGCGGCCTGGTGGGCGGCCACCGCCTGGTGAGCGCAGCCAACGCCGAAAATGCCGCCACTGTCTCGGTGCCTGGCAAAAACGTGGGCACCTACCAGTTGGCCAGCGGCACCGAAGACTTTATCATTGTGGATGGCGCCGGCAACCCGGTGGCCCTTACAAACTACGGCACCACCATCGCGCGCAGCTATGGCGCGCTGGCCATCACCGCCCGCCCGGTGCAGGTAACGGTAACCGTGCCGGCTGCAGACGAGCAGCAAAAGTACACCGGCGAAGCCATTGCTGTAAAGGGTGATGTGGCCTTTGGCCCGGTTGCCGGTAACGCAGAAAGCGGCATCGTGGGTACCGACACCGCCACCTATGGCGCCGACAACACCATCACCATCACCGGCGGCCCGGATGTGCGCGCGACGCCCTATATGTCCAGTGCCAACGCCAATGCCATCACAGTAACCGAACTCAAGAGCAACTACACCTTCCTCTTTGCGGATGACGGCTTCAACATTGTGAAGGGCGACTTCAACCGTGAGGACGAAGACGACAAGGACGGCGACGGCGACCCCGACCCGAAGGACCCGGATGACCCGGACGACGGCGACGACGACGCGATGCGCGCCAGCTTCACCGGCAAGATAGCGCTTTACAATGGCGACGAACACAGCCTGGACGCCGTGGAGCCGAACTACAAGAACAGTGACGATGCTGCCAAGGCTATTATCACCTACGGCACCTATGAGGGCGACGTGTTCACCCCGATTGGCGACGGCACCATGCCGAGCTACACCAATGTGGACCCCGGCCCCTACACCATCTGGGCGCAGGTCGAGCATCCCAACTTTGAGACCGGCTACCTGGAGGCCATCCTCACCATCAACCCGCGCCCGGTGCTGGTAACCATAACCGTGCCGGCCGCCGACAAAGAGCAGAAGTACACCGGCACAACCATTGACGTGGTTGCCGACGTGAGCTTCGAGCCTGCCACAGCCGACAGCGACTCCGGCATCGTGAATGGCGACACCGCCACCTATGGCGCCAACAACAAGATCACCATCACCGGCGGCCCGAACGTGCGCACCGCTGCCTACAACGCCAGCCCGGATGTTGACGCGATTGCCGTGACCGAGTTCAAGAGCAACTATACCTTCCGCTTCGCGAACGACGGCTTCAACATTGTGAAGGGCGACTTCAACCGTGAGGACGAAGACGACAAGGACGGCGACGGCGACCCCGACCCGAAGGACCCGGATGACCCGGACGACGGCGACGATGACGCCATGCGCGCCAGCTTTACCGGCCTGATTGTGACCTACGACGGCACGCCGTACAGCCTGGCCGCCGTGAACCCGAACTACACGAACCCCGACGACATTGATGGCGAGACCGTGACCTACGGCACCTACGCGGATGGCGTGTTCACCGCGATTGGCGACGGCAGCATGCCGGCTTACACCAACGCTGGCCGCTACACCGTCTGGGCGAAGCTTGAGCATGACAACTTCGAGACCGGCTACCTGGAGGCCATCCTCACCATCAACCCGCGCCCGATAACCGTAACCGCCAACGACGGCAACCTGCTGTACAATACGCAGGACCAGACCGTTGAAACGCTGACCATTGGCGATGGCCGGGTGGTTGGAGATACCGACCTGGACGGCTTCACCGCCTACGGCGTGGGCCGCATCCCCAACGAATTTAACCCCGACTACCCGGACGGCTACCCGGTGGAACTGTCGCTGGATGGCACCAAGCTGACCGACATGACCCCGTTCCAGGTGGGCAACTACCTGGTAACCCCGGCCAACGGCACGCTGGTTATCCACACCGACGGCTTTACCTGGACCTGGAACATTGCCGCCGGCAGCGACCGCGTAACCTTTGACGGCGCGGCCCACGAGGTGACCGCCGCCTCCGCGACCGGCCTGCCCACCACGCTGGAAGCCCGGAACGTGACCGCCTACGGCACGGGCACCAACGCCGATACCTACCCGGTAACCGTAACGGGCTACGAAGTGTGGGACGGCGACGTGAACCTGACCGAGCTGTTCCGCGGCGCAAGCGCACCATCGACTACGCCCGGCGAACTGGTCATCGACCCGCTGGCCATTACCATCGACCCGATGACCGGGCTGAGCAAGAGCGTGAACACCGCCGACCCCGACTGGAGCGACAAGTACAGCATGACCACCCTGCCCGGCACCATCAGTGCCGCACAGCGCCCGCAGTTCAGCATCGAGCGTGAAACTGGCGAGCTGATAGGCGCCTACGATGTGAACGTGGTGTACAACGCCACCAGCGCCGTGAACAGCAACTATGTCATCACCACCAGCGTGGGCGAGTTCACCATCGTGGCCGGGCCCGACCTGACCGCCACCGCCCCCGACGTGACCGTGACCTATGACGGCGCCAGCCACGGCATTGATGTGATGGTGAACCTGCCGGCCACCGCGCCCGCCGGTTCTGCCCCGACCATCATCTACTACACACCCGAAGAACCCGCCCGGCTGACCATACAGCCCGAGAAGATCAACGTGGGCGACTCCGGTATCATCAACTTCATTGTGAGCTTGCCCGGCTACGGCACTGCCTACGGCAGCGCCACGGTAACCATCCTGCCGCGCGAGATTACCCTGACAGCCAACAGCTACAGCAAGGGCGCCGACGAAGCCGACCCGAACTTTGACGGCGTGATGACCGGTGAGCTGGTGAACGCAAACGACCTGGGCCTGATTGACTACGGCCTGAAGTATGCCACCGATGACACCAGCAAAGAGGGCGCCTACGCCCTGACCGCCACCTACGACAGCAACCCGAACTACAACGTGACGGTGGTAGATGGTGTGCTGACCGTGAGCGACACCACCACCGGCGGTGACCCTGATCCCGACCCCGATCCCAATCCCGATCCCGATCCGGTTGACCCAGGCCCAGGCCCGGTAACCCCGGCGGGCGACCCTGACCCGATTGTGCCTGCGGGCCCGACCGAAACCACCCCGACACCGCCAGAAGACGAGCCGGTACGTGAACCGGCCCAGCCAGACGAATCGGAACCCGCTCAGCCCGACGAGAGCACCCCGGCCCCCATTGAGCAGGCAGACCCCGCCGACCCG
>JAAYCI010000028.1 GCA_012729855.1 Oscillospiraceae bacterium | reverse complement strand
CGAAACAGCCGAGCCCGGAGCCGGGAAAACGCTGAACGAAGTGAAGCGGAGGCCCGGTGCGACGGGTAGACCGGGTTCGAGTCCCTGAAGGTGCACCAACATAAAGTCCCGGCATTCTTACGAGTGCTGGGCTTTTGCTTTTATGTAGCGCTGCTATCCATAGAAGTGGCGGCTCTGGTTCTTTTGTGCTATGCTATATTGTAGAAATTATAAGAAACAGTGGTTTGGTACAATATGCGCGCACAAGAATTTTGTGTAAATCATTCAAAGCTCTGGTAGGAGTTGGTTATATTGAAAAAGAAAATGGCAATTGTGGCATTAATTGTTATGTGTGTTGTTTTTATAGTTGGCTTGGTTCTTATTTTTTCAGCACCAACAATGGGCCTGCAAGCCGGAAACGCGGCGGTTACAAATAATGGCGGCAGTATGGATACAAACCAGTTTGAAATAATCATTAATGGCACCACGGCCTCTTATCAAATTGTAGGGCTGGCAATTTCATTGGTATCTGGCTTTGGCTTGCTGGCATGCGGGTATGTTTTATATAAGGAAATATAGATTATACCTCTGGGGTGATTACACAAAAAAGAAAATACGGTATGGAAATAGCGGAAATGGTATGAATAATCAGTCATTAAATGGAAATTGCCCAATTCCATAGGAGGAAACATACAGGATAATACCAAAAACAGGAGGAAGCATATGGACTTGAACTTAAACGGAAAAGTAGCCGCAATAACCGGTGGCAGCGCCGGCATTGGCAAGGCGGCGGCGCTGGCGTTTGCCGCCGAGGGCTGCAAAGTGGCTATCTGCGGGCGCTCACAGGAGAAGCTGGACGCCGCCAGCCGCGAGCTGGAGACCGCCGGCGCTACTTTTATGGCCAGCCAGGTGGATGTGGCCGACCTTGCCGCGGTGCGGGCGTTTATTGATGCTGTCTGCACTCGGTTTGGCCAGATCGATATCTGGGTGAACAATGCGGGTGTTGGCCGCAATAAACCCATTTTGCAGGCCACGCCCGAAGATTGGGACTATGTAATGGATATCAACCTGAAAAGCCTGTTTTTTGCCTCGCAAATAGTGGCCAACCAGATGGTGGCCAAGAAGATACCGGGCGTTATCATCAATCTGTCGTCTTATTCCACGGTTATTCCCTCCGCGCAGCGCGCCATTTACGCAGCCAGCAAAGCCGCCGTAAACTCCCTGACCAAAACCTTCGCGGCCGAGTGCGCACCCTATGGCATCCGGGTGGTGGCGGTGATTCCCGGCATGATAGAAACCGACATGACCACGGCGACCATTGCGCAGCATCGCGCCACGCTGACAGCCGACGTGGCGGCCGGCCGCCTGGGCACGCCGGAGGATCTGGCGAGGCCCATCGTCTTTTTGGCGTCGGAGGCTAGTGGCTATATCACCGGCGTGTGCGTGGAGGTGAGCGGCGGCAAGTTCAGTGTGCAGGATCCCGGCGCCGTATGGAAACAAAGGGCTTAAATTGGCGTTAAAAAGCAAAAAATTAAAATAGCCATAAAAGGCAAATAAATTGCAAAAATCCCTGTGCGGCACAAGGCGCACAGGGATTTTTGTACTATTATTGGGTATTTAATTACTATGATATAGTCAAATCACTTGAAAACCGAAACGGTTTTCAAGGCGGCAGGCGAAACCTGCCGGCACACCCTGCGGGTGCGCGTTTGACTATGAACGGTAACCAAACCGCCCTTCGGGCGGTTCCGCGCGATTCTCTCGCGCGGCTTCAAAACCGTATCGGTTTTGAAGTGGTTTTAGTATAATAAATGACAATGCATCCATAAAGCTTATGCAATGCAAATGGCAGCCGGTTGCCGCGCAGATGAAACGGCTAGTTGTTGGCGTTGATGAACAGGGCATTGATCATGGTATTGCGGGAAAGCGCCTTGGCGATGATGAGAGCGATGAGGAAGTCGACCATGCTGTGCACCACCGAGCCAACGCCCACCAGCAGCAATACCGAGTACAGGAAGTTGGAGCCGCCGGTGCCGCCCAGGTAGAACATGGAAACGACAATGAACTCCAGCGCGCCATGCACCAGGCCCAACACCAGCGAGAACAGTTGGGATTTGGCCGGGCTGCTGAGCGTACCGGGATGGCGGGACAGCCATAGTGAGCCCAGCACGGCCCACACCACATGGGTGGCGGCACGAAGAACAATGACGATGGGGAAGCCGCCGAAGAAGAAGCCCAGTGTGGTGCCCACGGCCACCGCGCCCGCTACCCCCGGCGAGATGAACATGGCCAGCATGACGGCCACGTGGCTGGCCAGCGTGAAGGAGGCCGGCTCGATGAGGATTTTGAGCGGGGAAAACATGGGGATGATGATGCCAATGGCGATGAGCAGGGCCGCGGTGGTCAGCTTTTGGACAGAGCGGGTTCGTTGCACAATACTTCCTCCCTTGAAAGCACTTCTACAAATGTTTGAAACCGTTTCAGGTGCCGGTGTGCCAAGATATCCATATGATTTTGCGTAAAACCCATGCGTTTTGTGTCGTTTGGCAGGGTGGTTCAAAAATGGTTTATAATTCAGAAAAAATAAAGCAATAAATGTCCTGTAAAATCATGGTTAATTCCGGGATAAGAGAAACACATCAGGCAAAACCGCCCCAAATTGGGGCGCCCCTCAGTTGGACTTCTCCTGGATGGTGCCGTCGCGGTAGGCCGCCAGCAGTTTTTTCAGCTCCACAATATCCTGCTGCAGGCGGCGGCCAATGTCGGTGTCTCGCACCATCAGCCGGCGGGGAAAGCGCTCCACCACCTCCACCTGGGGGGTGATGCTGAAGCCGCTGTCGCGCACCTCCTGGAAGGGGCGGTGCTGGGCCAGGGCCAGGTTGTGTGAGTTAAAAATAAGCGTATAACCGCCAATACCGGTGCGTTTGTGGTAGGCTTTAGACAGCCCGCCGTCGATGACGAACAACCGCCCGCCGCCCTTGATGGGGCTTTCGCCCTCAGTCAGGCGCACCGGCACGTGCCCGTTGATGATATGGCCGGAGTGGGGGTCCAGGCCGAACTCCTCCAGGATGCGTTCGCAGGTTTCGCGCTCGTTCACATGGCGGTAGTAGGGGTTGTCGTGCTCCTTGTGGGCGGTTTTATCCTCCACAAAATAGCGCTCGAAGGTAGTCATGTGGTTTTTGCCAAACACCGGCGAGTTGCGCCCGCACCACAGGTACCAGATGACGTCGCCGGCGTCCATGCGCTCGGGGGCGTCCTCGGGGCCAAAATAGGCGGTGCGCAGCAGGGCGTCCACTTTATCCAGGTAGGCGCGGCCGCTGTAGGTCTTGCCGCCCACCGGCACCTTGGTAAAGCTGCCATCTTCCTCCATAGGGATGCAGCCATGGTACAACAGGTTGCCGTTGGCTATTTTATAGATGCTGCCGTGGTTGTACAGGTAGCGGATATGCCGGTTGAGGGTGGCGCTGCGCGTGAAGGAGTAGGCCAGCGTCTGGATCAAATCGTTTTCAGCGGGGGTGAGCGCCAGCGGGTTTTGGGTGTCCAGCGTGGGGAAGCAGGTGTCCCGCATGGGGTAGAAGGTGCCGCCGCTCTCCAGCAGGCCCTCCTCCAGGTTGATGCGTTTCAGCAGGTTGCGCGCGTCCATGCCAAACTCGGGGTGGCGCTCGTACAGTTGGCCCTCCAGCTTGAACTGGATGATGGCGATGGCCTTGTGCATTTTGGCGGCCAGGTCCTCGTCAATGGGGTCGTAAACGTTTTCATCCAGCACCTTGGGGCGGAAGGGGAAGCAGGGGTCGTCGTGGTACACCTCGCTGGCAAAGGTGGACAGCGGCCGTAGGTTGATGCCGTAGCTGTCCTCCAGCAGGTCGAAATTGTTGTAGCTGATGGCCAGGCGCACGGCGTTGGCCACGCACACCGGGTGGCCGGCGGCGGCGCCCATCCAGTGGATGTCGTGGTTGCCCCACTGGATGTCCACGTCGCCGAAAGTTGCCAGCTCTTCAAACACCAGGTCGGCGTGGGGGCCGCGGTCAAAAATATCGCCCAGTATATGCAGCTGGTCGATGCTGCAGTGGCGGATGAGCCGGCAAAGCGCTATGATGAACTTGTCGGCCTTGCCGGTGTCGATGATGGCGTTGATGATGGCGGTGTAGTAGTCTTCTTTGTTTTCCTCGGTGTTGGCGTGCAGCAGTTCGTCCAGCACATAGGCGAACCGCGCGGGCATTTTTTTGCGCACCTTGCTGCGGGTGTACTTGCTGGCGGCGCTTTTGCACACCTGCACCAGCCGGAAAATAGTTACCCGGCACCAGTCGTCGTCATCGTCGCAGTTCTGCTGGCGGTCGGCCAATACCTCGGTGGGGCGGTAAATCAGCGTGCCCAGCATCAGGCGTTCGGGCTCGGGCAGTGCGTTCTGGAACAGCTGCTCGATGCGGGCGCGTATCATGCCTGAGGCGGTGCCCAGCTGGTAGGCGAAGGCGTCGGCCTCACCATGGATGTCGCTGAAGAAATATTCGGTGCCCTTGGGCAGCTGGCAGATGGCCGACAGGTTGATGATCTCGGCCGAAACAGCGCTGGCGTTGGGGTATTCCTTGGCCAGCAGCTCCAAATATTGGCGGTTTGTCATGCATCCAACTCCTCTACCAAAAGGATATCGTAAAGCAGGGCCATCATGCCCCGGGGCCTGCGCGGGCCCCTACAGGGGTTTTTCAAACACAAAATCGTCCATCACATAGCCGCCGCCAATGTCCAGCACCTGCTCGCGCACCATGTCGAACCCGGTTTTGCGGTACACGGCAATGGCGCGCTTGTTGTAGCGGTTCACGGTAAGCCATACGGCGTCGCAGCTGCGCTTGCGGGCGGCTTTTTCCACATAGTTCATAATGGTGTGGGTGTAGCCCTTGCCCCGGTGCTGTGCCAGCAGGTACAGCTTGCTCAGCAGCAGCTTGCCGGCGTCGGCGTGTATGCCAATGTACCCGCCGGGGGCGTCGTCTGTCGCGCCCTCAAAATAAATCAGGAAGTATTCGTAACCTTCCTGCCGGATAGCCGCGGTGAGGGCCGGCGCGCTCTGGAACTTTTCTACCATGTGGTCTATCTGCGCCAGGGAGAGCAGGTCTGCAAAGCACTCGTGCCAAATGGTGTCGGCCAGCGCGGCCAGGGCGGCAATATCGGCATCGGTGGTTACCGGCCGGAAACGGGGTTCGCTGTTTGGCATGGGGCCCTCCTTGCGCGGGGGTGTGCGGCCGGCAGCTTGGCGTGTAGGCCATATACTGGAGAAAAGCGGCGAAATACGGCATTTGGCTGTCGCAAGATATACTTATTCCAGAATATCACAAAAAATCAATATTGTCAATAAAACGGGTACCTTTGGAGTGCCCCATAGCGTTGGTTACAAGAAATCGACTAAAGCAAAGGGAAAGCCACCAGTTGGGCGCCTTTGCCGATAGGCGTGGTTGGCAGCACCGAAGCGGTTGTAAGCACCTACGAACACTTCTACTACAGCTTGCAATGTTTCCAGTGTCCGCGCAAAACACCGGCTGCGCCTCGCAAGAACCGGGATGTAGTGCCGCAGGTCGGCATTTCCGCCCCATGTCCCCTTATTACCAATGGTGTGCGGTTCAATTAAGGCCCATGCCTCGTCGGATATATCGTGCCGGTGGTAAGATGCCGCCATGAAGAAAACCTCCATCCTGTGTTTTTTTATTATATCATGTTTCTATTGTCGACAATATCTAGTATAAAATGGCTGAAAAATAAGACAAAATAGATAACGGGGCCGGTGCGGTTAGCGCTGGCCCCGTTTATTATTGGATAAATAATACTGAAATAATACGGCCGAAAAGCAAGCAAAACAGGGGTGGTCTCAACACGGCGGCAAGCTACGTGCCGCCCGCCCGGTTGGCCTTGCCGGAAACCCGTGAAATCTCAATGCGTACAATGGCCGTACGCGCCAGGCTTTGCGCAATGGCTGCCGGCGCCTGGGCCATGTGGGTGGGCAGGTATTTTTCGCACAGGGCGGCCAGTACCCGGGTTTTCTCGCCGTCGTCCTCCACCAGTGAGGCGTTGCCAAACGCCAGCACGCTTTCGTAGCGGGTGGTAAAGTCGTGGTGGAAAACCGGCTGGGCCTCACCCACCACACAGAAGCACACCTGCGGGCGGGCGGCCAGGTTTTGCATTTTGTGGCCGGCCGCGGCGCAGTGGAAGTAGAGCGCGCCGTCCAGCAGCACATAGTTCAGCGGGGTGGCCAGCGGCAGGCCCTCGGCGTCGGCCGTGGCCAGCACGCCATAGCTGCCGGTTTGCAGCAGGGCCTCGGCGGCCTCGGGGGCCAGGGCGCGGTCTGCCCGGCGCAGGGGGGTGTCCATCCACATGGTTTTGAATTTTCCTCAATTATTTATGTATTTTCAGGTAATTTACAAAAATTTAATATATATAATTTTAATAAGCGAAAATACTGTTTTAAATAGCCAATAAAGCATAAAAAAGAAAAAGTGGTTTGCACAGGAAGAGCGACTCAGGTCAGCTCCTCGGCCACCACGCCGGCAATTTCACGTGCAGCGGTTTTTATAAACGCCTCGTCCAGGCCCTCCACCATCACGCGGATGAGGGGCTCGGTGCCGGACACACGCACCACCACCCGGCCGTCCTCGCCCAGGGCGTCTTTGTATTTGTTGATGCTGTCCTTGATGGCCTCGTTGTTGTAAAAGGCCAGCTTGCCCTTGGGCGATACGCGCACATTTTCCATCACCTGGGGGTAGCGGGTCATCACTGCGGCCAGCTCGCTCAGCTTTTTGCCGCTGCTGCGCAGGTGGCACAGCAGCTGGATGGCTGTCAGCTGGCCGTCGCCGGTGGTGGAGTAGTCACGGAAAATCACGTGGCCGCTCTGCTCGCCGCCAAAGCGGTAGCCCTCTATCTCCAGCTCCTCCAGCACAAAGCGGTCGCCCACCTTGGTGGCCACGAAATGTATGCCGTTTTCGGCGCAGAACCGGTTAAAACCTAGGTTGGTCATGATGGTGCCCACCACGGTGTCCCGCCGCAGCTTGCCCCGCTGCTTCATGTCCAGCGCGCAAATGGCCATGATGATGTCGCCGTCTACCAGGTTGCCCTTTTCGTCCACGCACAGGCAGCGGTCGGCGTCGCCGTCAAAGGCCACGCCGGCGTCCAGGCCATGCTCCACCACATACTGCTGCAGCCGCTCCATGTGGGTGGAGCCGCAGTTCTCGTTGATGTTCAGGCCGTCCGGCTCGTTGGCCAACAGCACCACTTCGGCGCCCAAATCGCCAAACAGCATGGCGGCGGTGGCGCTGGCCGAGCCGTTTGCGCAGTCCACGGCCAGGCGCAGGCCCTCCAGCGTGGTGGGCACGGTGGATTTCAGGTGCTCCACATAGTCGGCCACGGCACTTTTACGGTAGGACATAGTGCCCAGCTCCTCGGCCTTCATCAGGGCAATCTCCTCGGGAGAGTCCAGCACCAGGTCCTCAATGCGGTTTTCCAGGTCATCGGGCAGCTTGAAGCCCTCGCCGCTGAAAATCTTGATGCCGTTGTAGGGGTAGGGGTTGTGGCTGGCCGAGATCATGATGCCGGCGTCGGCCTTGAAGCGCTGCACCAAAAAAGCCACGGCTGGTGTGGGCACCACCCCCACGCAAATCACGTCGCAGCCCACCGAGCACAGCCCGGCCGAAAGCGCGCTCTCCAGCATGTCGGCCGACAGGCGGGTGTCCTTGCCAATCACCACCAGGGGCCGGCGCCGCCGCCCCTGAGACAGCACCGACGCCACCGCCCGCCCAATGCTGAGGGCCAGCTCCACGTTCATATCCTCGTTGGCGATGCCGCGGATGCCGTCGGTACCAAAAAGTCTTGCCATAAAATAAGTCACGCTCCGTTATTATATTTATAGTAATGAAAATATGGAAAAATCGGCAATTTCCAAAAATTTCCTAATAGATGGCGGTGGGGAAACCCACTACGTGAGCGGCACAATGTTTCCCGGGCCCTTAAAAATGCTGTGGTGGGGCACCTGCCCGCGCACACAGCTGGTGGGGTAAATGAGGGTGTGTTTGCCCAGCACACTGCCGGGGCACAGCACGCTGTTGCAGCCCACCTCGCTGTGGTCGCCCACCATGGCGCCCACCTTTTTACGGGCGGTGTTTGCCTGCTCGCCGTCCGCCTTCACCACCACCGGGGTTTTGTCGCTCTTCACGTTGGAGGTGATGGCCCCGGCGCCCAAATGGCCCTTGTAGCCCACAATGGAATCGCCCACATAGTTGAAGTGGGGCACCTGCGCGCCGTTGAACAGAATGGAATTTTTCACCTCGGTGGAGTTGCCCACCACCGCGTTCCGCCCAATGATGGCGCTGCCCCGGATGAAAGCGCAGTGGCGCACTTCGGCGTCTTCGTCTATGATGCAGGGCCCCGCAATGGAGGCCGTGGGGGCCACTGTGGCGCTTTTGGCTACCCACACGCCCGGCTGCGGCTGGCCGAAACGCTCGGCCGGCAGCGTGGGGCCCACCGCCAGGATAAAATCGGCAATGCCGTCCAGCGCCTGCCAGGGATAGCGGGTATCCGCCAGCAGCGGCGCCGCCAGCGTCTGCGAAAGGTCGAAAAGCTCGGCCGTGGTATAAAGCGGCATGGGGCCCTCCTGTAGGTGGCAATAAAACACCGTATAAACACAACACACACATTATAAGGAAGCGGAGGAGAAAAAGCAATGGGCCCGAAGCCAGGAAAACACCAACGGGGCACGAAGTGTCAATTCCGGCTTGCCGAAGCAAACAGAATGGCCCGGCCTGGCCAAGTACCGGGTATAGTGAGGCAGTGATGCGTTAAGGGGGGTGCCGAGTGGTGGAGGCCCGGCGCGACGGGCTGGGCCACACCCGGCCAAACAAGCCGCGGAGGCGAACGCCAGAAAAAGGCGTAAAATATGGTATACTATAGAAGCAGACAAAACAATTTACCCGGCCGGAGGAAAACACTGTGCAGAAAAAAGCTTTAGTAATAATAGATATTCAAAATGACATAACAAAGAACTACAAAGAAGTAATTGACAATATCAATACGGCCATTGAATGGGCGGCCAATCATGATATTCATGTTGTTTATATAAGGCATGAAAACCTATCGGCCGGCACGCGGACTTTCAAGCCCAATACCAAGGGGGCGGAATTGGCCCCGGACTTAAAAATAGTATCCGATAATGTTTTTACAAAAAGCAAGGGAAACGCATTGACCAGCGAGGCATTCGCAGACTTTATCGGTAAAAATGAAATAGGGGAGTTCTTCATTGCGGGGGCGGATGCCGTTGCTTGTGTTAAATCAACCTGCTTCAATATGCGCAAAGCCGGCTATGCCGCCAGTGTCCTGTCAGATTGCATTACCAGTTACGATAAAAGGAAAATTAACGAAATGCTTGCTTACTACGAAAGCAAGGGCAGCAAAATTATAAGCGTGAATGACCTGCCGGGGCGGGTTTGAAAACGCAAGTGCAATGAAAGCGCAGTGCGGCGCAACAGATGAAAACCCATCCGCGGCCTTGCCCATCGCATCCCCGTACCTTTTGGAGGCATATTGCCGCAACGCAGCAGTACCGGGTGCATCGCCACCCGCCATGCATCGGGGGAATGCGCTTTTCATTGCCGGCCGGCTGTGGTAAACTGGGGTTTATATATCAAGCATACTATAAATTGCCCTCCAAGGAGCCCCTATGCATAAATTTCGAGACCCGGTGCAGGTGTGTTCGCGCATTGGGCTGGGCCTGTTCTTCATGATGCTGGTCTGGCTGGTGGTCACCAATGTTGGCTCGGTGCTGGTGATGCTGTACGATGTGACCCTGCTGAACAGCGCCTGGGTGGTTTGGCTGGTGAACGATATCCCGCTGTACCTGTTGGGCCTGCCGGTGTTTTTGCTGGTGCTGCGCACCATCCCCGACGGCCCGGTGGAGCCGCCCCGCCGCAAAACACCCGTGGGGCCGCTGCGCTACCTGGCCATATTGGTGTTTTGCCTGGGCGCCACCTATATTATTGCCTATGCCATGAACGGCCTGGTTTCGCTGCTGCAGATGCTGGTTTCCTCCGAAAGCGCCCTGCCGGACGGCAATATCCTGGACGACCTGGCCAGCGAGGGCGGCGTGCTGCCCAACCTGATTTTTGGCGCCTGCGTTCCGGCGCTGGGCGAGGAGTTTGTTTTCCGGTACTATTTGCGGCGCAAGATGCGCGGCTGCTCGGATATGACCTACGTGGTGTTCAGCGGGCTGTGCTTTGGGCTGTTCCACGGCAACATTGTGCAGGGGGCGTACGCCATTGTGCTGGGCATGCTGCTTGCCTGGCTGTATCTGGCCACCCGCAACATCTGGTTGCCGGTAACGCTGCACTTTTTTATCAACCTGGTGGGCATGGTGCTGGCGCCGCTGGCGCTGGAAAGCGAGATTGCCACCATGATATTCGGCCTGCTGGCTTTAGCGGCCATGGTGCTGGCTGTGGTGTGGTTTTTCCGCTACCGCAAGCACGTGCTGGCCACCATGAAGCCCCCGCAGGAGCCCGGCTGGCCCTACAAGCCCCCCAAGATGCCGCGCCAAACACCCTGGAAAAAGCCCCGCTGGCCCGCCGACCCCGCCGACTGGCAGTGGGTGGACGGTGTGGGCTGGCAGCCGGTGCTGCAGCCGCTGCCCTATGCTGCCCCGCCGGCAGGCTGGGGCATTGCCGCCGGCCCCGCGCCTGCCGCGGCCCATGGCTACCCGCCCTATACAGGCTATATCACCGGGCAGTATGCGCGGCCTGCCATGCCTCCGCCTTACCCGCCGCAGGGCTATGCCACGGGGCCTGCTGCACAGGCCCCAACGCATCCCTGGCAGGCGCAGGCAACCCCGCCTCAGCCGCCGGCTATGGCGCCTGCGCCCGTGCCCGCCCAGTGGACTTACAGCACCCAGGCAAGCACCCCGGCCCCGGGCGCAGGCGCTGCCCAGCCACCACCGCAGCCAGCCACCGGCGGCCCGGCGGCCGGTGTATACCCGTTGCCCGCGCAACAGGCGGCACCAGCAGCCCAGATGGGCCCGGCCGCGGCTACGGCATTGGCCGGGCAGCCCATGCGGCAAATGGGCGTGGGCACCGTGCAGGGCGTTGGCTACGGCGTACCCTATTATGGGCCGCCCAACTGGCCGCGCAGCATGGGCAGCCTGTTTGGCAATGTGGGCGTGGTGCTGTATATCGTGCTGGCCGGTGTGGTGTCGGCCATCAGTTTATGGAGCATGCTGATATAGGCAAATGCCCTCTGTTTGAAGGGCTATTATGGTGAAGAATTATCTATTATACTAATACCACTTCAAAACCGATATGGTTTTGAAGCCGCGCGAGAGAATCGCGCGGGCCCGCCCGAAGGGTGTGCTGGCAGGCTTCGTCTGCCGTCTTGAAAACCGTTTCGGTTTTCAAGTGGTTTGACTATATTATAATTTTCCCAAGTCTTTTAAAAATAGAAAATAATTCCCAATAAATAAAACGGGGAGCCACTGCGCTCCCCGTTTTATTTATTTGAGATCATGGCGAATTAATTAAGATTAATTCAATTAAATTCATGTAAAAAACTTTTTACCATTCAATATCCGCCACCGGCACGGGCGCCGCGTTCACCCGCACGTCGGCCACCCTGCCGCCGCGGAAGGTGAGCACCCTGTCGCCCATGGGGGTAATTTGGCTGTTGTGGGTAATCACCACCACGGTGATGCCCCGCTGCCGGCAGGTGCTGTACAGCAGTTCCAGAATTTTTTTGCCGGTCACATAGTCCAGCGCGCCGGTGGGCTCGTCGCACAACAGCAGCTTGGGGTTTTTGGCCACAGCGCGGGCAATGGCCACCCGCTGCTGCTCGCCGCCCGAAAGCTGGGTGGGGAAGTTGTTCACCCGGTGGCCAAGGCCCACCTGCTCCAGCACCTCCAGTGGGTCCAGCGCGCCGGGGCATATCTGGGTGGCCAGCTCCACGTTCTCCAGCGCCGTCAGGTTGGACACCAGGTTGTAAAACTGAAAGACGAAGCCAATGTCGGTGCGGCGGTAGCCGGTAAGCTGCTTTGGGTTAAAGTGGCTGATTTCTTGGCCATCCACAAAAATCTGGCCGGAGGTGCAGGTGTCCATGCCGCCAATCAGGTTCAGCACGGTGGTTTTGCCCGCGCCCGACGCCCCCACCACCAGGGCGAACTCACCCGCTTCGATGGCGAAGCTGATATCGTCCAGCGCAACCACGGGCACCTCGCCCATGGTGTACTGCTTGGTCACGTGGTCCAGTGTGATAAAAGACATGGCGCCTCCTCTTTATTCGGGCGGTTTTTGGCCCGAGGCAATGTCCAGGTAGGCGGTTACCTGGGCGCCTTTGCTTTGCACCAGGGCGGTCACCTTGTCTTTTTCGCTGCTGCCGCCGCTGGACACCATGCGCAGTTCCACCTGCGCGCCGGCGGGCAGCAGGGCAATGATGCTGTTCACCGGCGGGGCGGGGTGGCTGGCCCAAATGGGCCCCATGATGATGATTTTGTCGTAGGCGGCAAGGTTGGCCGTGATGGGCTTCACCTTGCCCGGCTTTTGCCCAATGGCGGCCGGCACTTTAAAGAAGGGCACGCCCGGGCGCTTCTGGTCCTCCACCTCATAAAGGTCGGCGCCGGTTTCGGCCGCCAGTTGCTGGGCAAGGCGGCGGGTGGAGCCATTGTAGGAGTAAAAAATCACCAGGGTTTTCATGGGGCAACATCCTTTCGTTTGTGGGTGGGCGGTTTAATGGCCATTGGCCTGGGCTATGGCTTGGTGGCTCAGCAGTTCCACATGGGCGCCGGCCAGCAGGGCGGCGGCTTCGTCGGGCTTGTCCACCCGGAAGATGATGACCGCCTTTTCCCCCACGCGCCGCACCAGGGAGTACAGGTACTCGATGGAGACGTTGCCCCTGGTCAAAGCTTCCAGCGCGTCGGTCAGGCCGCCGGGGCTGTCGGGCACGGCCACGGCCAGCACGTCGGTCAGGTTGGCGGTGTAGCCGTGGTCCTTCACCAGCTGCAGGGCTTTGGCGGGCTCGTTCACAATGGCGCGTAAAATGCCAAAGTTGGTGGTGTCGGCCATGGAAAGGGCGTTCAGGTCGATGCCGTTTTCACCCAGCAGGCGGGTGAATTTTTCCAGCGCGCCCTGGCGGTTTTCAATGAAGACGGATATTTGTTTAACAGACATAGGAATGCCTCCTTGAAGGTGATGGTTTAACAGGTAAAGCGGCCCGGCGGCGTGTTTATGGCCTGGGGGCTTCGGGATCCTCCGGCGCCGGGCTGTAAATGGAGGACGGCGGCAGCGGCGGGGCCTGCTGCATGGTGGAGGGCGGGCTTTCCATTGGTGCGCCTTGCGGCGGGCTGGCGGCCTGCGGGGGTGCCGTGGGGGGCACCGGCGGCTGGCCATAGGTGTAAGGGGCCTGCGCCGGGCCTGCGGGCGGCGGGCCCGGGGGCGGCGCCTGCGGGTAGCCCGGCACCGTGGCCGGGAATTTGACCCAGGCCGGCAGTTGGCCGGTGATCTCCAGGTAGAAGGCCGCCTCGGCGGTTTTCACGTAGGGGCTGAGCCACAGGTAACCCACGCCAAAGGTGAACAGGCACAGGATATACCAGCCGATGAAGCTGAAATGCAGGCCAAACAGCCGCCCCTTGTTGCCCTTCATGATGGCCTTGGACTGGCGGATGGCCTCCAGCGCGCCCATGTCGGGGTATTGGCTAAGCAGGTAGGGCGCCATGGCGTAGCGGTACTGCACCGCAATAAGGAAGATGCTGCCGCCAATGGCCAGCAGGATACCCAGGATGAGCAGCACGATATAATACCCGGTGCCGTAAATATAAAAGGCGCCGCTGGAAATGCCGATGAGGATGGTAGCCGGCAGGTAGAAAGCCAACCCCCACAAAAAGATGAACAGGCTGGTTAAAAAGCGGGTAAGCAGCGCCCGGCCGAAAATGTGAAACCGGAAAAACAGCGTGCCCACACGGTGGGGCTCCAGCCGCAGCACCAGGCGCATGGTGAACTGGTTTACGCCCAGGTTTATGGCCGCGCCAAAAATGAAGCGGAACAGGCTGTAGAGCATCACGACAAAAGCAAACGCGGTAACCGTTGCCGCCGCATAAGACATAAAATAGAAAAAGTCGCCGGTGAAAAGGTCGGATGCAAAGCGGGATAAATCGGTGAAGGTTGTACGGCTGGTGCTGCTGTTGTAGGTATAGGTAACCACATTGGTAACACTGGCGCCCAGCAGCCCCGCCACAAACAGCGTAAGCACCGAAATACCCCAGTTACCCCGCAGCGCCTGCCGCGCGGTGAAGCGGAAATTACTGGCAACCATCATTGGCGTGTTCCCTCCCAAAAGCGCGGCATCGGTTGGCGGCCTGTGCGCCTGGTTTTAGTACCCTCAGTATAGCACGAAGCAACGGGGATGAATAGCAAAGAATGTACAAAGCTATGGGGCGGGCAGTGACCATTAAGTAAAACGGCTTATGGCTCACAGCACGCGTTTGTCCACCACGCGGCGGCTTTTGCCCTCGCTGCGCTCGATGGAGCCGGGGTTCATCAGCCGCAGGTTTACGCCCAGGCCTATTACCTGCTCGATGGCGCGGGCCACCTGCCGCTGCAGCTCCTCCAGCTTGCGCACTTCGTCGCTCAGCAGCTCGGGCGCCAGCTCCACCTGTACCTCCAGCACGTCCATGTTGTTCACGCGGTCCACCACCAGCAGGTAGCGGGGCGCAATGCCGGGAATGCCCACAATGGCGGCCTCCACCTGGCTGGGGAACACGTTCACGCCGCGGATGATGAGCATGTCGTCGGTGCGGCCGCGCAGGCGCTGGATGCGCCGGTGGGTGCGCCCGCAGGCGCAGGGCTCGGGGATGATGGCCGTGAGGTCGTGCGTGCGGTAGCGGATGGTGGGCATGCCCTCCTTGCTGATGGTGGTGATGACCAGCTCGCCCATCTCGCCGTCGGGCACTTCGTCGCCGGTGTCGGGGTCTATGATCTCGATGATGAAGTGGTCCTCCCACACGTGCAGGCCGTTCTGGGCCTCCATGCACTCCATGGCCACGCCGGGGCCTATGGTCTCGGTGAGGCCGTAGATGTCCAGCGCCTTGATGTTCAGCAGCTTCTGGATCTCGTCGCGCATCTTCTCCGTCCAGGGCTCGGCGCCAAAGATGCCGGTTTTCAGCTTCAGGCGGGTCAGGTCGAAGTTTTCGTCCCGCAGCGCCTCGCCAATCATCAGCGCGTAGCTGGGCGTGCAGGCAATGGCGGTGCTGCCCAAATCCTCCATCAGCATCAGCTGGCGCTGGGTGTTGCCGGCGCTGGTGGGCACGGCCTTGGCGCCCATGCGCTCTACGCCGTAGTGCAGGCCCAGCCCGCCGGTGAACAGGCCATAGCCATAGCTTACCTGCACGGTGTCGTCGCGGGAGATATGCGCGCAGCCCAGGCAGCGGGCCACCACCTCGCTCCACACCGATACATCGTGGGCGGTATAGCCGGCCACAATGGGCTTGCCGGTGGTGCCGCTGCTGGCGTGTATGCGCACAATTTCCTCCTGCGGGGCCGCAAACAGGCCAAACGGGTAGTTGTCGCGCAGGTCGGTTTTTTCGGTGGTGGGCAGCTTGCGGATGTCGGAAAGGCTTTGGATGTCGCCCGGCTCCACGCCGGCGGCCTGCATGCGCTCGCGGTAGAAGGGCACGCATTGGTATACACGGCGCACGGTGTGCTGCAGGCGTTCCAGCTGCAGTTTTTCCAGCGCCTCGCGCTCCATGGTCTCAACAGGTTTGTTCCAGTACATAATCTATCACCCTCATGGTTTATTTAAGTGGCTTTTTTATACTATTTATGCAAAGCTTTACGCAATGCATAAAGCTTTGTGCCGCGGCAAAGGGCAAAAACGAAAAGGCCCGCCAACACGGGAACCCGCACAGAGCAGGGCAAAACAGCTGTGGCAAACGGCTTTTGCAAGGCGCCCCTAAAAAGGGGTACACCAAAAAGCACGCCGCTGCCGGTAAAACTGTTGTGCCGGTGGCGGGGGTGTTAGCATGCCAAGATAAATCGAAACACAACACCGGGCATGGCCGGTGTTGGGCATCGCCGGGCGTTAATTTTTATTTTATCAAGAATTATTGCGTATTTATTGCCCATTTTAAACACCCTTCCGATGTTCCGCGCTTTGCAAGAAAAATTCAGGAACATCGCACGAAAACGCCGTTAACGGCGGCGGTTCATGCCAGGGGCCTGCGGCGCGTCCGGTTATTTAAACCGGATTTACAGGGAATTTAAAAGCATTTGGCAGCTATTCATTCCCGGCTTTAGCGCCTATTGCAGTGTGCAGTGTGGCAAAGCAGGCCCGTTAATGTGCGTACCCAAGCTCAAAGGCGGCCATATTGGCCTCCATAAATCGCTGGGGCACGCTGGCCTGCAGGGCGTTTTGCCACAGGGCTTTGTCTATGGGCAGGCGGGCCGCCAAAAGGCCCAGCATCACGGTGTTCAGCGCGCGCTCGTTGCCGGCCCGTTTGGCCATGGGCAGGGCGTCTACCGGCACCACATTTGCCTCGGTTTTCATTTTTTCCACAATATTTTCCGGGTAGCTGGCCGCCCCCACAATCACCGGCAGCGGCAGTATGCGCTGGGTGTTCACAATCATGGTGCCGCCGTCCTTCAGGTAAGGCATGGCGCGCAGGGCTTCCAGCTCTTCAAAGGCCACCACAAAGTCGGCGCCCTTTTGCTCCACCAGGGGGGAGTATACCTTTTTGGCCATGCTTACATAGGTGATGACCGAGCCGCCGCGCTGGCTCATGCCGTGCACTTCGCTCACCTTTACGTCCAGGCCCAGCTCCAGCGCAATGTGCCCCAGCACCCGGCTGGCCAGCAGCGTGCCCTGGCCGCCCACGCCCACAATAACTACATTGAGTTTATCCATTGGTTTTGCCTCCCTTGATGGCGCCCTTGGGGCAGACGCTTGCGCATAGGTGGCAGCCCTTGCACAGGGAGTCGTCAATGCGCATGCCATCCTCGGCTTTGAGGAGCGCCGGGCAGCCCACCTTCAGGCAGGCGCCGCACTCAATACAGGCGTCCTGGTCGATCACGTCGGGGGTGGGGGCCTCTTTGAACAACAGCACGCAGGGCCGCCGCGCAATGATGACCGACGGGCCCTCGCGGTCCAGCTCTTCCTGCACCACGGCGCGGAATTCCTTCATCTTGTAGGGGTCTACCACCCGCACGTTGGCAATGCCAATGGCCTCGCACAGCTTTTCCAGGTTCAGCTGGGGGGCGGGCCGGCCGTGAATGTCGGCGCCGGTGGTGGGGTTCTGCTGGTGGCCGGTCATGCCGGTGGTGCTGTTGTCGGCAATGATAACGGTGGCATGGCCGCTGTTGTACACCACGTCAATAAGCCCCGTGATGCCCGAGTGGATGAAGGTGGAGTCGCCGATGACGGCGACGGTTTTTTTGCCAAAGTCGCGCCCGCGGGCTTTTTCCAGCCCCAGCGCCATGCCAATGGAGGCGCCCATGCACACCACGCTGTCCACGGCGTTCAGCGGGGGCAGCGCGCCCAGCGTGTAGCAGCCGATGTCGGCGGTAACGGTAAGCTTCATGTCGCGCAGTACGCTGAACATGCCGCGGTGGGGGCAGCCGGGGCACAGCACGGGCGGGCGGCCGGGAATGTCGGGGGTTTCCAAGGGGCCCACGGCGGGCTCGCCGCCGAACAGGTGGCCCACCTTGCGGGCGAACAGCTCGCCCTGCAGGCCGGTTTTGTCCTTGCCGCTGCAGGCAATGCCCATGGCTTTTATGGCGTCCTCGAAGTAGGGCTCCAGCTCCTCGATGACATAGAGGGTTTCCACGTTGGCGGCAAACTCGCGGATAATGTTTTCATCCAGTGGGTAGACGATGCCCAGTTTGAGCACCGAGACGCCCGGCAGCGCTTCCTTCACGTAGTTATACGCCGCGCCGCTGCACACCACGCCCACGCTTTTGTCGGCGTATTCAATGCGGTTCAGCCCCAAACTGCCAATGTCTTCCAGGAATTTTTTTTCGCGCGCTTCCACCACCAGGTGGCGCTTGCGGGCGCCGGCGGGCATCATCACATACTTGCCCACGTCTTTTTCGTAGGGCTTCAGCGGCACCTCCTGGCGGGCGCCCGGCTGCACCAGGCTGCGGGCGTGGGCAATGCGGGTCACCAGCCGCAGAAAAACCGGGGTGTCGTAAGCTTCGCTCAGCTCAAAGGCACGCTTGGTATACGCCAGGCACTCGGCGCTGTCGGCCGGCTCCAGCATGGGAATGTGCGCGCTGCGGGCATAGTAGCGGCTGTCCTGCTCATTTTGGGAGGAGTGCATGCCGGGGTCGTCGGCCGCGGCGATGACAAGCCCGCCCCGCACGCCGGTGTAGGCCACGGTGAACAGCGGGTCGGCCGCCACGTTCACGCCCACGTGCTTCATGCTGCAAATGGCGCGCGCGCCGCCCATGGACGCGCCAATGGCCACCTCCAGCGCAACTTTTTCGTTGGGGCTCCACTCGCTGTACACTTCCGGCCAGGCGGAGATCACCTCGGTGATCTCGGTGGATGGCGTGCCGGGATAGGCGGTGGCCACCGTTACCCCGGCCTCCCATGCGCCGCGGGCTACGGCCTCGTTGCCGAGCATCAGTTCCATCTTGTTTGTCTCCCTCTTATTTATGCGGCATTTTCTCTCGATTTATAAGCCATTTATTTTCTGGTATTTTCCGGGGTATTTTTTGGTATTATTTAAAGTGCAACCCCCACGATGCCGGCGAGCGGCCCGCCCGCCGGGCACAGCACCAAATAGGAACGAAATATAAATGGTTGAAAACCCCGTGGAAAGCGGGGAATATATTCTACACTGCCCACGGTTTGCCATAATAATATAGTATACCAAAAAGCGCGCCAAAAGAAAAGCCCCACCGCCCGGAATGGCGGAAATTGTGCCAACGGGCAAATAGCTGTGAAAGTTTGGCGATAAAAATGGCACAAATGCCAATAATCGCTTTACGGAAAGCGACCAAAGGCGTATAATTTTATCACCGGTCTGTGGGTATGGAATAACTGCCGGCCCGTGAATGCGGCCGAAAGGAGACCCCCGTGAAAGAAGTGACCCTGTTCTACATGCGCGGCTGCTCCCACTGCAAGCTGGCGCGTGCCTACATGAAGCAGCTGTGCGCCGAAAACCCCGACTATGCGCAGATACCCGTGCGCCTGGTGGAGGAACGGCTGAAGAAAAAAGAGGCCGACCAGTACGACTATTTCTATGTGCCCGCCTTTTACCTGGGGCAGCAAAAGCTTTCGGAGGGCAGCGTGGACAAGGAGGGCGTGCGCGCGGTGTTTGAGGCCGCGCTGAAAGCCTGACCACCGCTTGAATATATGCGCCGGGCAAAAAACTGCCGCGCACCAGGAGGATGGGCCTATGGACCCCAAAACCATACCCGACGTGGACGCCTACATTGCGCAGTACCCGCCCGACATACAGGCCCGGCTGCGGGCCATGCGCCAAACCATAAAGGCCAACGCGCCCGAGGCCGCAGAGAAAATAAGCTGGGGCATGGCCACCTATGTGCAGCAGGGCAACCTGGTGCATTTTGCGGCGCAGAAGCACCACATCGGGTTTTACCCCGGCGCCAGCGGGGTGGAGGCGTTTGCGGGCAAATTTGCCGGCTTTAAAACCACCAAGGGGGGCATACAGCTGCCAAACAGCCAGCCGCTGCCGCTGAACCTGGTGGCCGAGGTGGTGCGCTGGCGGGTAGAGGAAAATACCCGCCTGGCCGCCGAAAAGGCGCAGGCCAAGCGGGAAAAGGCCGCCAGGGCCCGCGCGGAGGCACGTGGCGGGGTGCACAAAAAATAAATGCCCTGTTGGCAGAAAATAACAAACTGGTGACATGCACCGCCCGTATATGTTATAGTAAAAGAACGGGAAACAGAACGCTTTAAACATAGAATAGCAGGAAGGAGAACAAATGATGAAAACAGTAGAACTGACAGGCGTACGCGAACTGACTGTAAAGGAAAAACCCGCCCCCGAGAGCGTAGACGGGCGCCCGGTAATTAAGGTGGAGGCCTCCGGCATCTGTGGCTCCGACATTCACTATTGGGACGACGGCCAGCCCCTGGGCCTGGTGATGGGCCACGAGTTCAGCGGCACAGTGTCCGACCCCGGCAGCAGCAAGGACCTGAAGGTGGGCGACCGCGTGGTGTGCCTGTCTGTGGCGCCCTGCCTGGAGTGCCCGGATTGCCTGAGCGGTCACACCTCGGCCTGCATCCACAAGGGCAAGGCCCCCGGCATCATAGAGGCCAGCCGCCCCGGCGCCTACGCGCAGTATTTCAGCCCCCTGAAAGAGGAATACCTGCTGAAGCTGCCCGACAGCATGACCTTTGAAGAGGCCGCCCTGATAGAGCCGGCCACCGTGGGCCTGCACACCGCCCGCCTGGGTATTGACAAAATGGGCAAAACCGTGCTGGTTACCGGCGCCGGCCTCATTGGTGCCATGACCATGCAGTGGTGCAAAAAGCTGGGCGCCAAAAAGGTGTATTTCACTGAGGTAAACGAATCCCGCGCCAAAAAGATTCTGGAGATGGGCTATGCCGATGTATGGCTGAACGGCCTGGAAGGCTACAACGAGCTGGCGGCAAAGTTTGACGAAAGCTCTGAAAACTACGGCATCCAGCTGGGCATTGCCGCCCAAATGCTGCAGATAGCCGGCATGCCGCTGGGCTTTGACGAAGTGATGGACTGCTCGGGCCACCCCTCGGCACTGAACCAGGGCATTGCGCTGTCCAAGAATTATGGCTCGGTGGTGTGGGCCGGTGTGCGCAGCAAGCCGTTTGCACTGCAGCACTCGCTCACCATCTTCCGCAACATTAACATCAAATCGTTCCTGGGCTTTGATATCCCCGAGTATGAGATGGCCATGAAATCCATTGCCGACGGCAGTTTCCCCGTGAAGCAGTACCAGAGCGGCAGCTGCACGCCCGAGACCACCCAGGAGGCTTTTGTGAAGCTGACCACCCCCGGCAACGACCTGTTCAAGATCATCCTGTACCCGCAAAAGTAACCGAATAAGGCATTACCCACCGGGGCCGGCAGCGGAGTAACCGCCCTGCCGGCCTTTGGTGGCGGCATGATAGAGCGCAAACATACCATATTGGAGGAGAGACTGTTTATGAAAGCTGTAAAACTGACCGGCGTAAAAAAACTGGAAGTTGTGGACATTGAGACCCCCGCGGCCGACGGCGTACACCCCATTATGACCGTGGATACCGTGGGCATCTGCGGCTCCGACCTGCACTACTGGGACGACGGCGACCCGCTGGACCTTGTAATGGGCCATGAGTTTGCCGGCACCATTGTGGACCCCGGCAGCCGCAAAGACCTGAAAAAAGGCGACCGTGTGTTTTACATTCCGTCGTCGGCCTGCATGGAGTGCGCAGCCTGCAAGAGCGGCGACACCCTGGCCTGCACCAACAAAGTGGAGACCCCGGGCATCATCGACGCCAGCCGTATTGGCGCCTATGCCGAGATGTTCAAGGTGAAAACCGCCGCCCACCTGTACAAGATTCCCGACAACATCAGCTTTGAAGAGGCCTCGATGGTGGAGCCCAGCACCGTGGCCTACCATGGCACCGCGCTGGGTGGCGTGAAAAAAGGCGACACCGTGCTGGTTACCGGCGCGGGGCTTATTGGCGCCATGACCATTCAGTGGGCCAAAACCCTGGGCGCCAGCAAGGTGGTGTTCAGCGAGATAAATGAAGCCCGCAGCAAAGCGGTGCTGGATATGGGCTATGCCGACACCTGGCTGAACGAAGTGCCCGGCGTGGCCGACCTTTTGAAAAAGTATGACGACTTTACCGATAACTACATGGGCCAGCTGATGGTGGCCGCGCAGCTGCAGGAGGCGCTGGGCGTACCCGGCGGCTTCGACGTGGTCATCGACTGCTCGGGCAATGGCGCGGCGCTGAACCTGGGCCTGGGCCTTTTGCGGCCCCGCGGCACCGTGGTATGGACGGGTGTGCGCTTCCACACCTTCCCCATGCAGCACGCCCTCACCATCTTCCGCAGCGCCACCATCAAGGCGTTCCTGGGCACCCCCATCACCGAGTTTGACATCTGCCGCGACGCCATCTTCAGCGGCAAATACCCGGTGAAGCAGTACCAGACCGACAGCGCCACCCTGGGCACCACCCAGGCGGCGTTTGAAAAGCTGAGCGCCCCCGGCAACAGCCAGTTCAAGATTATGGTTTACCCCCAGAAGGGCTGAAGCGCAACCCCCTGAAGGCTAAGGGCGCCCGCGCCGCTTAGCCTACAAGCAAGCATAAAGGCCCGCCCGCCCGGGTGGCCGCCAAGCCGTATTGGCCCAGCATTCGCCGTTTTAATAAACTTGCAGATGTTACCGATACCCACATTGGCGGCCCACGGCCGGGCGGGCCATTTGGTTTACCCTATATCACACAGCGCACTAATTTAAGAAGGAGGGGTTCACATTGAAAGCAGTAGTATTGACCGGCCCCAAACAACTGACGGTAAAGGACGTGCCCAACCCGGTATCGGACGGCAAGCGCCCCATCATCCGGGTAGAGTCTGTGGGCATTTGTGGCTCCGACATCCACTATTGGGTAGACGGCGAACCGATGAACCTCATCATGGGCCACGAGTTCAGCGGCACGGTGACAGACCCCGGCGAGCGCAAGGACCTGAAGGTGGGCGACCGTGTGAGCTGCCTGGGCTCGGCGCCCTGCCTGGAGTGCGGGCCCTGCAAAAGCGGCAACAGCCTGCTGTGCGAAAACAAAGGCCCCAGTCCCGGCATCATATCGCCCGACCGTATAGGCGCCTATACCGAATATTTTATGCCGCTGAAGAGCGGCTACCTGTACAAGCTGCCCGACCACCTGAGCTTTGACGAGGCCGCCATGGTGGAGCCGGCCTGCGTGGCCTACCACACCGCCACGCTGGGCGGGGTGACCAAGGGCAGCAAGGTGCTGGTTACCGGCGCGGGGCTTATTGGCGCCATGACCATGCAGTGGTGCAAGGCGCTGGGCGCCGAAAAGGTCTACTTCACCGAGGTGAACGAATCCCGCGCCAAGAAGGTGCTGGAGATGGGCTACGCCGACGTGTGGATAAACGAAGTGCCCGGCGCGGCCGAGCTGCTGGATACCTTTGCCGCCGCCCGCCCGTGGGAGCAGGAAATTGCCTCGGCCACGCAGCTGCAAAAGCTGCTGGGCGTGGGGCTTGGCTTTGATATTGCGCTGGAGTGTTCGGCCCACCCCTCGGCCTACAACCTGGCCAGCGCCATGCTGCACAACTTTGCCACGGTGGTGTGGGCCGGGGTGCAGTTCACACCCATCACCATCCAAATGTCCACCCTCATCATGCGCAGCACCACCATCAAGGTGTTCCTGGGCACGTCCGTCACCGATTTTGAGACCGCGCTGAAAGCCATTGGCGACGGCAGCTTCCCGGTGAAGCAATACCACACCGACAACGCCACCCTGGCCACCACCCAGCAGGCGTTTGAAAAGCTGACCGCCCCGGGCAACGCCCAGTTCAAAATCATTGTGCACCCGCAAGAGGGTTAAGCGGCTTTTCTGCGAATAGCAAACCGACCCCGTACCGCAGGCATTGCGGTGCGGGGCTGTTTTTTTGGGGGTGGCCGGCGGCGAGGCAATTGCGGTGTTGTGCATTTCAATGTAAAGCCGTATAATATAGGGCAATGGCGCAGCCGCCGCGTATTTGGAAAGGGGCGCGCGGCTTTGCCGTAAAACTACTTTTGGGAGGTTCTGTATGAAGTGCGTTAAGATTACAGGGGTAAAACAGCTGGGCGTGGGCGAGATAGACAAACCGGTATCGGACGGCAAGCGCCCGGTGATAAAGGTGGAATCGGTGGGCATTTGCGGCTCCGATTTGCATTTTTGGGACGACGGCCAGCCCGTAGACCTGGTGATGGGCCATGAGTTCGCCGGCACCGTGGAAGACCCCGGCGACCGGAATGACCTGAAAAAAGGCGACCGTGTGGTGTGCCTGTCTGTTGCGCCCTGCCTGGAGTGCGCGGCCTGCAAAAGCGGCGACACCAAGTCCTGCACCAACAAGGGCAAGTCGCCCGGTATCTTCCGGCCTGAAAACGTGGGCGCCTATGCCGAGTACTTTATGCCCGAAAAGGGCGAATACCTGTACAAGCTGCCCGACACCATGAGCTTTGACGAAGCCACCATGGTGGAGCCGGTGGCCGTTACCTACCACTGCTTCATGAAAACCGACATGAAGCCCGGCGACAATGTGCTGGTTACCGGCGGCGGCCTGATTGGCGCCATGACCATGCAGTGGTGCAAAATTAAAGGCGCCGGCAAGGTGTACTTTACCGAGCCCAACGCCGCCCGCGCGCAAAAGGTGCTGGACATGGGCTATGCCGATGTATGGCTGAACGGCGACGCCGCCTTTGTGGAGCTGATGCAGCAGTACGAAGCGGCCCCCCACTACCTGCAAAAGTATATGCTGGGCATGCAGATGCTGGCCACGACTGGCGTTCCGGTTGGCTTTGACGTGATTGTTGAAGCGTCGGCCCACCACTCGGCGCTGAACCTGACCGCCGGCCTGATTCGCAGCGACCACACCATTGTGTGGGAGGGCGCCCGCCTGCACCCGTTTGACTTCCAGTCGCCCGTGGTGCTGCTGCGCAACGCCGTCATCAAGGGCTTTTTGGGCTTCCAGGTGTCCGACTATGAGGCCGCCTTCAAGGCTGTGGCCGACGGCAGCTTCCCCGTGAAGCAGTACCAGACCGGCACCACCAACCTGGCCGGCGCGCAGAAGGCCTTTGAGGACCTGAGCGCCCCCGGCAACAACCACTTTAAAATTGTGATGCACCCGCACGAGTAAGGGCTGAGTATCGCTTGCTAAAAGTGAACACAAATGCAAAATGAAAACCCGCCGCAGACCAGTGCTGTGGCGGGTTTTTGCTGTCAGGGCTAGTGGGCGTGGCGGTGTTGTGCTGCCCAGGCTGGCCGGGAACGCCGCCGCCATTCCCCTCCGCACGGCTTCAATGAAAAAACCCCCACGTGTGCGGGGATTTTTTCTATTCCGCCGTGCTGCGGGAAACGGCGGCGGCGAACCCAGCCAACTTGGCAGGGTAAGCTATAGGATGTTTGCATAGAGGGTTAGTACGCCATGGCCCGGAAGTCGTGCGCGGACATCCAGTTGTAGATATCGGTGCTGGGGAAGTGCAGATGGCTGTAGTTTTGCTCGGGGTTATAGCGGTAGGGGTCGTGCAGGGTAAAGCCGTCGGCGCCAAACCCGGTGAGGACAACGCAGTGGGTGATGCCCAGGGTCTCGTAGTCGGCCCAGCCCTGGCTGTAGCCGCTAAGCCACGCCACCACAGGGATGCCTTGGGCCAGTGTGGCCCGCACGCGCGCCAGGCTGGAGGCATTTTGCCCGGTGGCGGCCATGCCGGGGTAGGTGTAGTTGGTCAGGTTCACCGCCGAGCCAATGACGCCGGCGACGAAGTCCATCTGGGGCTCCACATAGGTGGTCCAGCTGTCGGTGGTGGTGGGGCTGCCCACAAAGCCGGTGGCGGGGGTGCCGTCGGTGGAGTAAGTCATTTGGGCGGCCATATCGGCGGGGCTCAGCGGGTCGTCGGTAAGGCCCAGGGCATGGCTCATCATCATGGCCATCGAGGTGACCTCGCAGCCGTGGATGAGGTCGGCGTCCAGCTGGGAGAGGTAAGGCACGTCGATCTTCACCGCATCCACCCGCACATAAAAGCCGGCCTGGTTTACTCTGGTGAAAAAGTCCTGCTTGGGTATACTGAAAGGCAGGCGGTCGGCGTCCAGCAGCACAATGGAAGCGCCGTCTATGCTCAGGCCGGCCACAGCGTATAGGTCTTCGCCGCCCAGGCCGGCAGGCGCATTGTCGGGCAGGGTGCCGCTGGCATCGCCCAGCACCCCCCAGGCCAGAATGGCCGCGCTGCCCAGGGCGGGGGTGCCCTCCCAGGCGGCGTAGGTAAAGTTGTCGCCGGCAATGCGCGCCAGCGCACTTTCGTCCAGCGGCTGTGTAACAAAGGAGAGGGTGCGCTCGGTGCCGTCCTGCTGCAGGGCGTCGGTTATCCGCTGCTGCATGGCATTGGCCACCACGCCATCCTCAATAGCGGCGTTCCAGGGCAGCTCCACCTCGGGCTCTAAGCCGGAGGCGGAAGCGCCGCTGCCGGGCAGGGGCGCGGTGTTCATCGCGCTTTGCGGCAGGGAGGCCATCTGCGATGACACGACTGCCGGCAGAGCGCTGCCATCCACCACAGAAGCAGCGGGCGGCAGGCTTTGGCTTTCCGCCAGGGTGGGGTGCTTCAACAGGGCGCCCACGCCGTACAGTACGGCCCACACGGCGCAGGCAAGCAGCAGCACCGCCACCACCCAGGCCGCCACCTTGCGGCGCAGCGGTGGTTTGGCGGGTAAAGGCGGGGCGGGTTCGGCGTCCGGCCGCGGGGGGCGGGGAGTCTCGGTGGCGGAGAGAGTATCCGCCTCGGTTTTGTTTTTGCGGGGCATGGGTCAGGTCTCCATTTCGGTGTCGCACCCGTAAAACCGGTGCTGTAACAGGGGGAAGTGATGCCTGGAAGGGCGGCATACGCTTGCGGGCGCGTGCCGGTTGGGGCCCGCAGCCGGTGGGTTTTATCGGGGTTGCGGGGCGGGTGGCCGCCCCGGTCAGGTAGGTCGCTTTTATGCAAAGCAAAACAGGCTCTAGCCCAGCGGTACGCGCGCCGGGCCTTTTTCCTTTTTGGGAAAATGCTTGTCGAAAGCTTCCACTTCGGCGGCGTCCAGCACAAAAAAGGGGTCGTCGTAAAAGCGGCCCTGTATGCCGGCCAGCGCGCCGGGCTGCAGCTCCAGCGCCATAAAAGGGTCAAAGTTGGCGCCGTCCCTGGTGGCAATGCCAAAGCTTTCGGCGCTGGCAAAGCCAAAGCGGTGGTAGTAGTGGGGGTCGCCAAAAATAATAACGGCCTTGTGGCCCAGGGCAGCGGCCTCGGCCAGTGAATGCCGCACCAGCGCGGCGCCTACGCCCCGGCCATGGAAGGCCGGCAGCACACTCAGCGGGCCGAACGTCAAAGTCTCAAAGTCGGGTTGGCCGGTGCGCGCCACACGGCTTTTGGAGTACATGATGTTGCCGATGACGCGGCCGTCCTGCTCGGCCACAAAATCCAGCCGGGGCTCAAAGGCGGCGCAGGTGCGCAGCTTGTGGGCCAGCAGGTGCTCGTTGCAGCCGGGCATGTGCAGGTTCCAAAAGGCTTCCCGCGTCAGGTGCTCCACGGCGCGGTGGTCCTGCGGGGTTTCCAAACGAATGGTAACGGACATAGGGTCTCCTCTATTTTCCCATATTTAACCGGGAATTAAATTATATTTTTATGGGCGGTGTAAAATGCTTTTAAGTCCTGTTTTGTGGCAGTATCCAGGTGATGCCAGCGGATGCCCTGCACCGCGCCCTCCAACCCATACAGGCGGTTGATGCAGGCCGAGGGGTCAACCGCCAGGATGCGCAGCCAGGCCTCGCGGCTGCCCACCGCGCGCAGCTGCCGCGGGGTGCATATACCCACACCCTGCAGCTGGACCTCCAGTTTATCGGCGATATTGGGCAGTTTTTGAAGCTCGCCCATGCGTTGCGCCTCCTCTTAAAATAAATCAAGCATCATGCCAAATAAATAATCCAAATTAATTCTTTAAAAATAGCATTTAAATAACTGCTGGCCGGGGGGGCTTGGCACTGGCAGGCTGTATATAATGGGTAAGCAGTACCTGAAGCCCTGCTGAAATTCGCCGCACAGGCCTATAGTATAGCAGCTATTTGTGAAGAAAACCGGAAAATTGAAACCCTGAAAATATGCAAACCCCTGCCGCGGCAATGCTTACCGGCAGGGGCGTGGGCATTCAGGGGCTTTGCAAAGCCGCGCAGGCTAGTAGCTTGCGTCGCCTAAAAGCACGGATATCTCCTTGGTGCTTTTCCGTCTCTCTGCGTTGTCCATCTTCGCGCTGGGCGCCGGGCTTTGCCCGGTTGCGCTCCGAAACAGCGCTGCGGCGCT
>JAAYCI010000027.1 GCA_012729855.1 Oscillospiraceae bacterium | reverse complement strand
TCGCAATTTTACGATAATCTGTTCAATTGTGTATCTCTTCCTTGCCATTTTCTGCTTCCCTCCAAAGTTAGTTTAACATATCTTTACTAACTTTGCGTCTGGTACAACACGCGGGGGCAAGACCAGTTAGCTTTGCGGTAACCAATAAAAAATGGGTATTATCGGAAGGAGAAATGTATGAAGAAGAAGGTACTCACCATTGCGGTTATGCTGGTTATGCTGGCCACCATGCTGCCGGTAACGGCCATGGCCGCCACCGCCAACGAAAAGAAGTTGAATGCGATTACGGCGGAAAACTTTGCTACCTACGACACCGGCCTGCCCACCAAAGGCAAGAAGAAAAGCACCAAAGCAAAAGTGAACGCCCTGCTGGGCAAGCTGCCTTACAAACCAAAGGGCAGCGGCACCAGCTGGTACAGCGCCCAACTGTCTTTTTACAGGAACAACACGCCGTACACCGATTTGAACGGCAATTCGCAACTCTACTCCGGCGTCTATGTTCGCAAAGGTTGGTCGCTTAGCAAAGAAGGCTCTACAAAAAGCTATTATTATAGCGAGAGCACCCCGCTGCTTTCCAGCTATGAAGGCCAGAACATGAACACTCAGCGTTCGCTGTATCTTACTGCCGGCAAAAAATACACCAACTACTACTGGGAAAAAGGCGCCACCACCGGCACCAAACAAACCGGTAAAAGTTCTGGCGGCTCATCGGGCGGCAAGGACAAGCGGAAAAACTTCTATACGTATGCCGACCAAACCGTGCTGGGCCAAAAATGCATGGTTTACAGTTACCAAGAAGACGGCATGACCTTTTACCTGTGGGTTGCCCGCAAAACCGGGCAAACGGTGAAAAGGGTGTATGTGTATGCAGACGGCTATTCGACCAACATTTATTTCGAAAACAAAAAAGTAAGCAAGCCCGCCAGCTTCTACACCGCGCCGAAGTCTGTCAAGTTCACCACCAACAGCGCTTCCGCGGCCGAAGTGGCCGAGGCCACCATACAGGCAGAAATGTTCAACGAGGCCATTGCGGCATAGCATGCCGTTTTGATAAAGGCCTGATCCCATTTTTCTTAACCAAAACCGCCGGCTTCACCGCCCGGCGGTTTTTTGTCGTCCTTCCATTTGACAAAGCCCCACTTTGCGCATTATGATGGGCTTACCCGATAGGAGGAATGCCCCGTGAAGAAGCCCTTTGTAACGGCCAAGCAGCTGGAAAGCATTATTGCCCAGTACCCCACCCCGTTTCATATCTACGACGAAAAAGGCATACGCGCCACCGCGCGCAGCCTGCTGGCGGCGTTTAAATGGAACCCGGGGTTTAAAGAATATTTTGCCGTGAAAGCCACGCCCAACCCGGCTATTTTAAAAATACTGAAGCAGGAGGGCTGCGGGGTGGACTGCTCGAGCCTCACCGAGCTGATGCTGGCCGAGGCCTGCGGCTTTGAAGGGCACGAGATCATGTTTTCGTCCAACGCAACGCCGGCCGAGGAATACCGCTACGCCGCGCAGCTGGGCGCCATCATCAACCTGGACGACATCACCCACATCGACTTTCTGGAGCAGGCGGCGGGGGCCATCCCCCAAACCATCTGCTGCCGGTACAACCCCGGCGGCGACTTTACCATACACAACCAGATCATGGACAGCCCCAAAGACGCCAAGTACGGCATGACGCGCGAGCAGCTGCGCGAGGCTTTCCTGCGCCTGAAGGCAAAGGGCGCCGAGCACTTTGGCATCCACGCCTTTTTGGCCAGCAACACCCTGGGCGGCGAATACTACCCGGTGCTGGCCGGCGTCATGTTCGAGATGGCCGCCTGGCTGCAACAGGAGACCGGCGTGCACATCGCGTTCATCAACCTGTCGGGCGGGGTGGGTATCCCCTACAAGCCGGAGGATAAGCCCAACGACATTGCCGCCATTGGCCGGGGGGTGGAAGCGCAGTTTAAAGCCATTCTGGCGCCCGCCGGCATGGGCGACGTGGCCATCTTCACCGAGCTGGGCCGCTTTATGCTGGGCCCCAACGGCCACCTCGTTGCCACCGCCGTGCACGAGAAGCATATCTATAAAGAGTATATCGGGCTGGACGCCTGCGCCGCCAACCTGATGCGCCCGGCCATGTACGGCGCCTACCACCACATCACGGTGGCCGGCAAGGAGGACGCCCCCGCCGACCAACTGTACGACGTGACCGGTTCCCTGTGCGAGAACAACGACAAGTTTGCGATAGACCGCATGCTGCCCAAAATCGACATAGGCGACCGCATCATCCTGCACGACACCGGTGCCCATGGTTTTTCGATGGGCTACAACTACAACGGCAGGCTGCGCAGCGCAGAGCTGCTGCTGCGCGAGGACGGCAGCGTGGAGCTGATACGCCGCGCGGAGACGCCGGAGGACTACTTCGCGACGTTGGATGTGACCGGCATTATCTAGCGTCTGTTTTCAAATCTCCAAAACGCTCAAATCCAGCGTTTTTGGCGCCCCTGCCGCGTGGCTTTCCCTTGCAAACCACCAAGGTTTGCGGCGGAAAAGCGCCTTGCAGGGCCACCAACTCCGCCCGGCTTTGGTCATTTCTCCCATTTGAAAACAGACTCCAGGCAGGCATAACACAAAATATAACGGGCTGCGGCTGCGTATGGCGGCGGCAGCCTGTTTGCTGAAAGAGGGGATAAGCATGGACCTGCAAAGCATACTGCTGATGGTGGTGCTGGTGGTGGCGCTGGCCGCGCTGGCGGTGGGCGTGGTGAACCTGGTGCGCAAGCCGGCCAAGCCCGACACCGCCGACTTTGAGCGCCGTATATTGGATGAACAGCGCCAAACACGCGGCGAACTAAGCCAAACGGTGCGCGAAGAGGTGCGCGCCGCCGCCCAAAGCCAGGCCGAAACCCAGAAGCAGCTGGATGGCCGGCAGGACATACGCCTGAAAGAGCTGCGGGAGCAGCTGGCCGCCAGCCAGGCCGCACTGCAGGCCAGCGTGAGTGGCCAGATGGCTGCCATGGACAAGCGCATTGGCGACTTTTCACTGCAAAACGCTAAAAACCTGGAAAGCGTGCGCCGCACCATGGAGGAGCGTGTGACCGCCATGCAGCGCGGCAACGAGGAAAAGCTGGATGAAATGCGCCGCATCGTGGACGAAAAGCTGCAAAAGACGCTGAACGAGCGCCTGCAGCAGAGCTTTAGCCTGGTGAAGGACAGCCTGGACAAGGTGCAGCATGGCCTGGGTGAGATGCAAACCCTGGCCAACGGCGTGGGTGACCTGAAAAAAGTGCTGAGCAACGTGAAGACACGCGGTATCTTGGGCGAGATACAGCTGGGGGCCATACTGAACGAGATGCTGTCGCCCGAGCAGTACGGCACCAACGTGGCCACCGTAAAAGGCAGCGCCGAGCGGGTGGAGTACGCCGTGAAGCTGCCGGGCGACGGCGCGGGCGAGCACGTTTGGCTGCCCATCGACGCGAAGTTCCCGTCGGACGCCTACGCTGGCCTGCTGGACGCCTACGAGAGCGCTGATTCCGCCGCGGTGGACGCCGCCGGCAAGGTGCTGGACGCCCGCATCCGCGCCGCGGCGCAGGAGATTCGCAGCAAGTACGTGCACGTGCCCGAGACCACCGAGTTTGCCATCCTGTTCCTGCCCGTAGAAGGGCTGTACGCCGAGGTGGTGCGCCGGGGCCTGGTGGAGCGCCTGCAAACCGACTACAAAGTGGTGATTGCCGGGCCCACCACGCTGGCCGCCCTGCTGAACAGCCTGCAAATGGGCTTCCGCACGCTGGCCATCCAGAAGCGCTCGGGCGAGGTGTGGAAGGTGCTGGGCAATGTGAAAAGCGAGTTTGCCAAGTTCCTGGACCTGCTGGAGAAGACCAAGACCCACATGGACCGCGCCACCCGGAACATCGACGAGCTGATGGGCACCCGCGCCCGCCAGATGGAACGCAAGCTGCGCAGCGTGGAGGGTATAGAGGCCGGCGACCTGGCCGGGCCAGCCGCGCAGCTGCAATTGGGCCAGCCGCTGGAGGATAACCTGGGCGAGGACGACGAGTGACCCGCGCGCATGGCGGGATAAAGCAAAAGCAGCATACATTATTACAGTATTACAGTTTCTAGCAAATGGTCGCTACCGACCATTTGCTAGAAACTGTAATGCAGCATTGTATATTTTGCAAGAAATATACCTACATTAACTTAAATTGCTGTAAAAGAGCAGCAGATGTGTTTTCATCTGCTGCTCTTGCATATATATAGGGTTTAGCTGGCGGGGCCGCCGGGGCTGCCCGGTGGGGGCGGGAGCGCTACCGGCACGGCGGCGTCCGACAGGGACGCGACAGGCTGTACGGACGCCTGGGTGGCCTGTGTGGTGGGCGGTGCGGCGGTACCGCCGGGCGTGGGGCTGGCAGGTGCGGCGCTGCCGGCCGTGTACACGGCTTTGCCGGGCGTGCCGGGTACAGCCGGCTGCCTGGCCGATGGGTTGCCGATACGCCCCAGGATGCGGTCGAGGATGGTGAACACGAAGCCCACCGCCATGAAGATGACCGCGATGATGACCACCCGCACCAGTACGCCCGCCCAGCCGGCGCCGTCCACGCCGGGGTTGAGGAAGTCATATGGGTAGCTGGCGCCGGTGTAGTAGTGTACGCCGCCAATGGCCGCCAGCAGCGTGATGCCATAGTAGCCAAAGGGCACCAGCATCCAGACGATGGGCCCCCAGAAGCGGTAGTGGCCCTTCATGTCCAGCAGCAGCCAGCTGAGGAAGGCCATGATGGGCACAACGAAGTACAGCAGCGCCATGGAAAGCGTGTTGCCAAAAGCGGGGGGCATGCCCTGGCCGGCAAACTGCACCATGAGGATATTGGCCAGCAGCATCAGGATAAGCGCGCCCTTGAAATGCACCACAAAGTGGGTGGTGCCCTTAATGCCCCGCTTGCTTAGCCGCGCGATGGTGACAATGATCTCGATAAGCAGCACCACGGCATACAGCGAAGTGCTTAGAATGGGATAGTACAGCAGCATGTAGGGCGAAAAGTCCGCCCCGAAAAAGCTGAGGCAGGGCAACACACCCACCAGGCACAGCGCCAGCATCACGGCGCGGTAAATAAGGGAGAGCAGGCGGTTTTGAATACACATGGCTGTCACCTCACTGGCAGTTTTACAGGGGCCGCGCTGGGCTGGCACGGGTTTTATATCATGGTACCATATTTTTGCGGGGGAATAAAGGGTTTCTTACGCAAGACGGGGATAAGTGGCTGCTAACTGTTCTGTGCGCGGCGATTGACAATGCGCCCCGGCTTTGGTAAAATAGCCATAACAACTGAATAATGCTTATTTATCAAGAGTGGCGGAGGGATCAGGCCCTGTGAAGCCCGGCAACCTGTCTGTATGGCAAGGTGCCAAATCCTGCGGGAAACCGGCAGATAAAGCAACACTGCGCGCGGGTTTCCCGGGCGTTTTTCTTTTGCATTTTAAACCTGTATTCACAGCGCCAATCCGGCATTTCCGCGGCGGATACAGATTTCAAGCTATGGAAGGGAGCACCACCAATGACAAGAAGACTTTTTACCTCCGAATCAGTTACCGAAGGACACCCCGACAAGCTGTGCGACGCCATCAGCGACGCGGTGCTGGACGAGATTCTCTCGCGCGACCCCGACGGCCGCGTGGCCTGCGAAGTGACCGCCAACACCGGCGTGATTTATGTGATGGGCGAAGTGACCACCGACACTTATGTGGACATTGCCACGGTGGCCCGGCGGGTGCTGCGCGAAATTGGCTACACCCGCGCCAAATACGGCTTTGACGACGAGACCTGCGCGGTGATCACCTCGCTGAAAGAACAGAGCCCTGACATTGCCATGGGCGTAAACCCCGGCGGCGCCGGCGACCAGGGCATGATGTTTGGCTATGCCTGTGACGAGACCGACGAGCTGATGCCCATGCCCATAAGCCTGGCCCACAAGCTGGCCAAGCGGCTGGCCCGCCTGCGCAAGGACGGCACGCTGCCCTGGCTGCGCCCCGACGGCAAAAGCCAGGTGACGGTGGAATACATCGATGGCCAGCCCGCCCGCATCGACGCGGTGGTCATCTCTACCCAGCACTCGCCCGGCATCGACATTGAAACCCTGCGCGAGGAGATTCACGAGCAGGTGATACTGCCGGTGCTGCCGCCCGATATGCTGGATGCCGAGACCCGCTTTTACATCAACCCCACCGGGCGTTTTGTGGTGGGCGGCCCCCAGGGCGACAGCGGCCTGACCGGCCGGAAGATCATTGTGGACACCTACGGCGGCTACGCCCGCCACGGCGGCGGCGCCTTCAGCGGCAAAGACCCCACCAAGGTGGACCGCAGCGCCGCCTACGCCGCCCGCTGGGTGGCCAAGAACATCGTGGCGGCGGGCCTTGCCAAGCGCTGCGAGATTCAGCTGGCCTACGCCATTGGCGTGGCGCAGCCGGTCAGCGTCATGGTAGACACCTTCGGCACCGGCGTTATTGAGGACGAGCGGATAGAAAAAGCTGTGGAAGAGGTGTTTGACCTGACGCCGGCGGCCATCATCCGTGAGCTGGACCTGAAAAAGCCGATTTACCGGCAGCTGGCCGCCTACGGCCACATGGGCCGCGAAGATTTGGACGTGGCCTGGGAAAAAACCGACCGCGTGGCCAAACTGCAGGCGGCTTGCGGGCTGTAAAAATTTGGTTTCCAAACAGCCATCAAAAGCATTGCCCAAGCCATGCTTATAGGCATGTGTTATAAAAACAGGCGACTTTGTCGCCTGTTTTTATTTACATTGCATTTTGAAAGCTGTTGTGTAATAATTGGGGTGCAAGCCTGCAACCACATAAAGATGGGAGGTCAGCACATATGAACATCAAGTTTGATTACTCGGGGAAAATAGCGCTTGTATCGGGGGCCGCCACAGGGATTGGCCGGAAGACGGCACTGCGCCTGGCTGAAGCCGGCGCCGACGTAGTTGTGTGTGATTTCAACGAAGTGGAAGGCAAGAAGACCGCCGACGAATGTGCCGCCAAAGGGGTGCGCACAGGCTTTTACAAGGTGGACGTGGCCGACAATGCCATGGTGGCCGACGTGGCCAAAAAGGTACTGGCGGATTTTGGCCATGTGGACTTTTTGGTGAGCAACGCCGGTGTGAACGCCAAAGAGTTGGGCAATCCCATCACCAATATCCCCATGAAAGAGATGCAGCGCGTCTTTGACATCAACGCCATGGGGCTTATCAACTGGGTGCAGGGGCTTTACGAGAACTTTACCACGCGCAAAACGGGAAAAATCGTCAGCACGTCGTCTATAGCGGCGTATCTGGGTTCGCCCAAAATGCCGCAGTACTCGGCGTCCAAGCTGGCGGTGCTCTCATTTGTGAAGAGCCTTGCGCTGGAGCTTGGGCCCTATAACATCAACGTGAACGCCATTGCCCCGGGCTATGTGTACACCCCCATTTACCACGAGGCCATCCGGCTGAAGCAGTACCAGCCCGGCCAGTTTGACGACTGCGAGACCAGCGAGGATGTGATGAACAAGATGGCCAGGAACTCGGCGCTGATGCGTGCGCAGACCGATGACGACATGGCCAACGCCATCATGATTCTGTGCGCGGACGAAACGGAGAACATCACGGGCCAGTGCCTGGTGGTGGACTCCGGGCGCCTGCTGAAATAGCGGCAACTGGGGCCTGTTGAAACCAACTCGGCGGCGCGTCTTTTTGTCGGCTTTCCGCCGCTTCTGCGCCGTCCATCTTCGCGCTGGGCGCCGGGCGTTGCCCGGTTGCGCTCCGAAACAGCGCTGCGGCGCCGGAGTCTGTTTTCAAATCTCCAAAACGCCCATGCCCCGGCAAGCCTTGTGCTTGCCGGGGTTGTTATGTTAAAATTCTGCGTGAATGATATTTTGCACAGAGGCAGGGGAGAACATACCATGTGGGAGGAACGTGAGGACACGCCCCAGCGCCTGGCGGGCATGGTGGAGAACGTGACCTTCCAGAACGAGGAGAACGGCTTCACCGTGCTGACGCTGGCCGACGAGGTGGGCGAGCTGGTGACGGTGGTGGGCATACTGGCCGGCAGCGCCCCGGGCGAGAGCCTGGTGCTGACTGGCCAATACGTGGAGCACGCGGCCTACGGCCGGCAGTTTGAGGCCGAGACCTGCACCTACCTGATGCCGGAGGACGCCGGCGCCATTGCCAAATACCTGGGCAGCGGGGTGCTGCCGGGCATCGGGCCGTCCACCGCGGGGCGCATTGTGGAGCGCTTTGGCGACGCCGCGCTGGAGGTGCTGGCCTCCACGCCCGAGCGCTATGCCGAGGTGCGGGGCATGAGCATTGAAAAGGCGCTGAAGGCCGGGCGGCGGTTCATGGAGGTGTTTGGCATACGGGAGGCGGTGGCGTCGCTGTCGCGCCTGGGGCTGAGCGCCGCCGAGGCCATACTGGCCTACCGCCATTACGGCCGGCAGACGGTGGAGCTGATAGAGCAGAACCCCTACCGGCTGTGCGGCTACCCCAGCTACCTGGCCTTTGCCCGGGTGGACGCCATGGCCGAGCACCTGGCCCTGCCGCGGGACAACCGCCACCGGGTGCGGGCGGCGCTGCTGTATACCCTGCGGCACAACCTGGGCAATGGGCACACCTGCCTGCCGGTGGAAAAGCTGCTGGGCACCGCCTGTGGCTTTTTTGGCATTGACGAAGCGGCCGCGCAGTTTGAGCTGGCGGCCTGCTGCGAGCTGGGCGACGCCCAGCAGGTGCATTATGGCGGCGAAGATTACGTCTACCTGCCCGAGCCCTTCCGCGCCGAGATGACGGCGGCATTGCGGATACGGGCCATGGCGGCCATGCCGCCGGCGGCCCCCGCGCAGGTGGACGCGCTGATTGCCCAGCGGGAGGCGATGCTGAACATACACTACGCGCCGCTGCAAAAGCAAGCGATAGCCGAGGCGCTGAGCCACGGAGTGATGGTGATCACCGGCGGGCCGGGCACCGGCAAAACCACGGCGGTGAACGCCATCATAGCGCTATACGAGCAGCAGGCCGAGCGGGTGCTGCTGGCCGCGCCCACCGGCCGCGCCGCCAAGCGCATGGCCGAGCTGACCGGGCGCAAGGCGGCCACCATCCACCGCCTTCTGGAGGTGGATTTCAGCCGGGGGGACGAGTTTCCCCGTTTCAAGCGCAACGAGAAGAACCCGCTGCGCTGCGACGTGCTGATTGTGGACGAGATGAGCATGGTGGACGCCATGCTGTTTGAAGCGCTGCTGGCCGCGCTGCGCCCCGGCTGCCGGCTGGTGATGGTGGGCGACGCCGACCAGCTGCCCAGCGTGGGCGCGGGCAACGTGCTGCGGGGCATCATTGAAAGCGGCGTGGTGCCCACGGTGGCGCTTACGGAGATATTCCGCCAGGCGGCCGCCAGCCTGATTGTGAAAAACGCCCACCACATCGTGGCGGGCGAGCTGCCGGAAAAGGGCGGCAAGGCGGATGATTTCTTCTTCATGCGGGCGGTGGGCAGTGCCTGCCAGCAGCTGGTGTGCAGCCTGGTGGCCGAGCGCCTGCCCAACAGCTACGGCTTTTCGCCGGTGGAGGATATCCAGGTACTGTGCCCCGGCCGCAAGGGCCCACTGGGCACAGAGGCCATGAACGCCCGCCTGCAGCAGCTGCTGAACCCGCCCGGCCCCGATAAGCCCGAGATTCGGCGCTTTGAGGCCTGCTACCGCCTGGGTGACAAGGTGATGCAGGTGCGCAACAACTACGACCTGCCCTGGACGCGGGAGGACGGCGAGCCGGGGGCGGGGGCCTTCAACGGGGAGATTGGTACCATCACGCAGGTGAACCCGGCGGCCGGCACACTGACGGTGCGCTGTGAGGACCGGCACCTGGCCTACACGGCGGAAAACCTGCACGAGCTGGAGCTGGCCTACGCGGTCACCATCCACAAAAGCCAGGGCAGCGAGTTCGAGGCCGTGGTTATCCCGCTGAGCGAGGTGCCCGGCAAGCTGCAATACCGCAACCTTTTGTACACCGGCGTTACCCGGGCCAAACGGCTGTGTATTTTGCCCGGGGAGGAACGCATACTGGAAACCATGGTGCGCGCCGGGCGCAAGAACCGGCGGTACTCCTGCTTTGCACACTTTTTAACCGACGAGGAGCTGCTATGACGCTGCAAAACGCAGGCTGGCGGGCGCTGGATGTGCTGTTTCCCAAACGCTGCGCCTGGTGTGGCAAGGTTCTTGGCTTTACGGCCGATGCCTGCGGCTGCGATAAAAGCCGGGAGGCCGTGCGCCTGCCAAACGCCCCGCTGGCCACGCCCGACCTGGAGGGCGAGGCCTTTTTCCCCATTGGCGCCTGGGCCTGCTTTGCCTACGAGGAGCCGGTGCGCGGCATGATATTGCGGATGAAGTACGAGGAAGAACCCGCCCTGGCACAGCCACTGGCCCAGGAGCTGGCACAAAAATATGACGCCAGCGGCCTGGCCGGGCAGTTTGATGTACTGATACCGGTGCCGATGACGCCCAAAGCGCTGAAAAAGCGCGGGTACAACCAATGCGCGCTGATGGCAGGGGCGTTGGCTGTACACGCCGGCTTACCCTGCGAGGAAGCCGCCTTACGCAAAACCCGCCATACCGAGCGCCAGATGGCGCTGGACCGCGCCGGCCGCCTGCAAAACGTGCGGGACGCATTCACCGCGGAGGCAGGCGTGGCCGGCAAGCGCATCCTGCTGGTGGACGACGTGTTCACCACCGGCAGCACCGCCAACGAGTGCGCCAAGGCGCTGCAGGCCGCCGGGGCGGCGGCCTGCGGGGTGCTGTGCGTGGCGGCGTCTTTGATAGAGTGACAGCGAAAGACAGTATAGACGCAAACAAGCTGGCAAATGCCAGCTTGTTTCAGTTGAATGGCGCGCGTATACAAGGCAGAGCGGTTCAGCCCCGGCCCACCCTGGCATACCGCTCGGCCGCTTCTACGGCCAGCTGGTCGGCGCGTTCGTTCTCGGGGTGGCCGGCGTGGCCGCGTATCCAGTGGTATTCCATCTTGTGCTGGTCGGTCAGGGTCAGAAGGTGTTCCCACAGGTCGGGGTTCAGGGCGGGCTTGCCGTCCTTTTTGCGCCAGTCGCGGCTGCGCCAGGTTTTGGCCCAGCCCTTTTCCAGGCCGTCCAGCAGGTAGCGGCTGTCGCTGGTGGCAACCACGTGGCAGGGCTCCTTCAGCTGCTCCAGCGCGCGAATCATCGCCATCATCTCCATGCGGTTGTTGGTGGTGCTGGCCTCGCCGCCGCTTATCTCTTTTTCTATATTCTTGTAGCGCAAAATGGCGCCCCAGCCGCCCGGGCCGGGGTTGCCCTTGCAGGCGCCGTCGGTATACAGGTGAACCAGTTTCATGGGCTGCTCCAATGGATTGACAGGGATTTTGATGGTGGTTTTAGTATAATGCAATGCACGGCTTCTGTAAATGGGCTTAGAATATGAGGGTTCTAAAAGCTGAATTGCGGTAGACATTGGGAGTGCCCCAAAGACGTTGGGGATGGTATAATGGAGAAATGAGAAAAGTAAAAGAGGTCGAGGGACGTAGGCGCCCGGAATGTCAGAGCGAGGGAAACCAGACAAACTATGGAAAAAACCGCTCAGGCACGCAAAGATGCAAATGCAATGAATGCGGTCACACGTATACGCTGAATCCCAAGAACCGAGCGTACCCCGACGAAGTGCGCAACCAGGCCAT
>JAAYCI010000026.1 GCA_012729855.1 Oscillospiraceae bacterium | reverse complement strand
CTTAACCCCTCGTTGCGCATATGTTCAATCACTTCTCGCTTGAACGCTCCGCTGTGTGGTATGCCTTTAGGCATGAAAATGCACCCCTTCCATTAAACAGTTTATCATACTGTCTAACTTTTGGGGTCAGTTCACTTACGGTGCGGGGTTTTATTTTATGTATCCAGCCTTCCCCCGCCGCTGCATAGGCATTTCGTTCCCTTTCTCGCGGCCGGGTGTGCTATACTGATAGGCAGGGTGATTATTTCATGAAAAAGGTGCTTTTGGTCCTTTTTACCATCATAGCTGCCGCTGCGCTGGCATTGTGGGTTACCATCAAGCTTTTGCAGCAGTTTTCCGTCAATGTTATTGCCCCCATCCCGCCTGCACAGGCAGGCACTGTGCGTATTGCCTGCATTGGCGACAGCAACACATACGGCATGATGCTGTGGCACCGCGCGGCCAATTGCTACCCCGCCCAGCTGCAAAAAATGCTGGGCGACGCTTATTCCGCGCGCAATTACGGCGCCAACTCCACAACGGTGCTCAGCACGGGCGACCACCCTTATGTGGACCACAAGGTATTCGCCCTCAGCACCGATTTTGCCGCCGATACCGCCCTCATTATGCTGGGGTCCAACGATGCCAAGCCGGAAATTTGGACGTCTGCCGAAGCATTCAGGGCAGACTACCGGGCACTGCTACAGCACTACACCGCCACGGTGCCCACGGTGATTGTCGTAACACCGCCGTCGGTCATTGCGCGAGATGGGAAGGTCAGCTATGACATTGACATGGAGGTACTGGCTGAAATTGCCCAAATAGAACGGGAGCTGGCAGCCGAAATGGGCCTGCCGGTGCTGGATATCCATGCGCTTACTTCCGGGCAGGACGCTTATTTCTCATCCATTGACGGCGTTCACATGAACCAGGAAGGCACAGACTTTCTTGCCCGGCAGGTGTATGAGGCGTTAAACATTGCCAAAAGCACTTGAGCCGGCGTATAATTTTGCTGCAAATAGGCCTATTACCTAATGAAACAGGTGCGAACATCACGCCGTAAAATGTGAACATTTCGGGCGACCCCACACAGCGCCGTTTTTTTTCAGCGCTGGGGATGTGCTGGATATTGAAAGCGGTGTGGTGATGTCCACTGGCAATGCCAAAAGCAATAATGTTTGAGCACACCAGCAAAGAGAACAAAAGCGCTTCCCTCGCGGGAGCGCTTTTTTATGCTTCGGCTTCCACCTCCTGCAAAATTCGACATTGCGTTCTTGACAACCCCGGCATACTAGGGCATTATTAAGACAGCCAGCAGAAAAGACGTATCTTGTAACGCATAAACACGCTGCAATCGGAGGTATTCCCCATGAAATGTAAAAACTGCGGGTTCGACTACGGCGACCAGAAGTTCTGCCCCATGTGTAAGCCGGTACAACCGCTGTCCGTTGTTGGCCTGGAAGATCTCAACGACCCCTTTGAGCCGGAAGAGCTGCCGCCCGACGTGCCCACCATCCTGAAAGGCGAAGAGCAATAAGCAAAAAACCCGGAGCACTGCTCCGGGTTTTTTATTGGCACTTGTTGTGAACGGAGATACGGGCAAACAAACCACAGCCATCAGCCCTCGGCGTACACCCCATACTGCCGGAAGCGCTGGTATCGCTGCCCGCACAGTTCCTCAGGCGTCAGGGCTTTCAGGGCTGTAAAGGTCTTGGCCAGCTCAGCTTTCAGGTTGTCGAACACCCGCCCGGCCGGCACCTCGGGGATGATTTTCTCCACGGCGCCCAGCGCTAAAAGGTCCTCGGGGGTGATATGCAGGGCGGCACTGGCCTCCTTTACCCGGGCGGCGTTCTTCCACAGGATGGTGGCGCAGCCCTCGGGGCTGATAACCGAATAGACCGAGTTCTCCAGCATCCACACCTGGTTGGCCACAGCCAGCGCCAGCGCGCCGCCGCTGCCGCCTTCACCCAGCACCACGGTGATGATGGGCACCTTCAGCACCATCATCTCCATCAGGTTTTCAGCAATGGCCTGACCTTGGCCGCGCTCCTCGGCGGCAATACCACTGTATGCGCCCGAGGTATCCACCAGACACAGCACCGGCCGGCGGAACTTCTCGGCCTGCTTCATCAGGCGCAGCGCCTTGCGGTAGCCCTCGGGGTGGGGCGAGCCAAAGTTGCGGCGGGCTCGGTCGTTCAGGTCCTCGCCGCGCTCCTGGGCAATCACGGTTACCGGCATGCCGGCCAGCCGGCCAATGCCCCCAATGATGGCGTGGTCGTCACCAAAGCGGCGGTCGCCCCGCAGCTCGATAAAATCGGTGCACAGCTTACGGATGAACTGCTTGCCGGAGGGGCGGGCTGTGTCCCGCGCTGTTTGCAGTATCTCATACGCTTCCATCGGCATGGGGTTCCTCCTCCCGGTGCAGGCGCAGAATGTGCGCCAGCGTGGCTTTCAGCCGCTTGCGCGGGATCACCGCGTCCAAAAATCCTTTTTCCAGCAGAAACTCCGCCTTCTGGAAGCCCTTGGGCAGCTTTTGCCGCATGGTCTGCTCTATTACGCGCGGGCCGGCAAAGCCAATGAGCGCCCCCGGCTCTGCCAGCAGGATATCGCCCTCCATCCCAAAGCTGGCGGTCACCCCGCCGGTGGTGGGGTCGGTAAGCACTGTGATGTAAAGCAGCCCGGCTTCACTGTGGTATTTCACCGCGCCGCTGGTTTTGGCCATCTGCATCAGCGAGAGGATGCCCTCCTGCATGCGCGCGCCGCCCGAGAGGGTGAACCCCACCACGGGCAGGCGCTCCCTGGTGGCCCGCTCAAACAGCCGGGTGATCTTTTCGCCCACCACGCTGCCCATGCTGCCCATCATGAAGTCCTGGTCCATGGCAAACACCGCGCAGGCGGTGCCGGCAATGCTGCCCGCGCCGCACAGCACCTCTTCGGTGCCGCCGGTTTTCAGGCGGCTGTGGCGCAGCTTGGCCGCATAGCCGGGGAACTGCAGGGGGTCTTTGCTGGCCAGGCCCTCGTCCCAGGGGGTAAAGCTGCCGGCGTCGCAAATAAGCTGGATGCGCTGCGGCGCCGACAGACGAAAATGATGCCCGCACTGCGGGCAGACATTCAGGTTTTCCGCAAGTTCCGAGGTGAACAGCATCACCTCGCACCCCGGGCAGGGCACGCACAGGCTGTCGGGCACATTGGGCGCCGGCTGGCTGGGCTGGGTCAGCTGGTTCACCAGGCCCTCCAGGCGGTTGCGGCTTTTCTTAAAGTTAAATTTCGGCATCGTGTTCCTCGCGCGTCTGCATAAAATCGGTGGTGTAGTCGCCCGTTACAAAGCGCCGGTCCTCCAGGATGTCCATCTGCAGCTCGGCGGTGTGCTTCACGCCGTCTATCACCAGCTCGCTCAGGGCCACCTGCATCTTGCGCACGGCTTCGTCGCGGGTTTGCCCGTGCACAATCAGCTTGCCCAGCAAAGAGTCGTACCAGGGCGGCACCTGGTAGTCCTGATACAGCGCGGTGTCAAAGCGCACACCGTATCCGCCCGGCACATGCAGCAGGTCTATGGTACCGCTGCTTGGCATAAAATTCCGCTCGGGGTCCTCGGCGTTAATGCGGCACTCGATGGCATGCCCGCGTATCACCACATCCTGCTGGCGAAAGTCCAGCTTCTGGCCGGCCGCCACCCGTATTTGCCACTTCACCAGGTCGATGCCGGTCACCATCTCGGTTACCGGGTGCTCCACCTGTAGCCGGGTGTTCATCTCCATGAAATAGAACTGCCCGTCGTCGGTCAGCAAAAACTCAATGGTGCCCACGTTGCGGTAGCCCACCGCCTGCGCCGCCTGCGCGGCCTTGCGCATCATTTTGCGGCGTAAATCGGCGCTCACCGCCATCGAGGGGCTTTCCTCCAGCAGCTTTTGGTTTTTGCGCTGCACCGAGCATTCACGCTCGCCCAGGCACACCACATTGCCGTGGTTGTCGCAAATAATCTGCATCTCCACGTGCTTCACGGCCGTCAGCAGGCGCTCCATGTAGCAGTTGCCGTCGCCAAAGGCGTTCTTGGCCTCGGTGCTAGCCGCGGCAAAGGCCGCGGGTATCTCCTTCAGTTCGTCCACCCGGCGGATGCCCCGGCCGCCGCCCCCGGCCCGCGCCTTGATGAGCAGCGGCAGGCCGATGCGTTTGGCCTCACGGTAGGCCGCGCGGGCGTTGGGCACCAGCCCCGCGCCGGGTATCACCGGCACGCCGGCGTCCTGCATGGTTTTGCGGGCGCGCTCTTTGTCGCCCAGCAGGGTAATCAGCTCGGCGCCCGGCCCAATAAAGGTGATGTTACACTCGGCGCACAGCGCGGCAAAGCGGGCATTCTCGCTCAAAAGGCCATAGCCCGGGTGGATGGCCTGCGCCCCGGTGCCCACCGCGGCGCTTAAAATGGCCGTGACGTTCAGGTAGCTGTCCTGCACGGCGGGGCCACCCACGCATACGCTCTCGTCGGCCATGCCCACGTGCAGGGCCTCGCGGTCGGCTTCGCTGTAAATGGCCACCGTGGCCACGCCCATCTCCTTGCAGGCCCGGATGATGCGCACCGCAATCTCACCGCGGTTGGCTATCAGTATCTTGTGGAACAAGCGCGCACCCCTCCCCTTTTAACCCGGCATGTGGTTTACTATTATACCATACATATGCACAAACAACACCGGATCCCGTTTGAATCCAGCTGTCTTCTGCTGTCTAAAACGTTTTTACGCTTATTTTTACGCAAAACTATTTGGCTTCCACCAGCGCAAAGCTGAAGTTGGCGCTCACGGCCAGCTGGCCATCCACCTTGCCGGTGCCCTCGGCAAAATAAAAGGGCCCCTTGGTGCGCACAATGCGGCACTCGGTCTCCAGCACGTCGCCCGGGCGCACCGGCCGGCGGAACTTCACCTTGTCCAGCCCGGTGAAGAAGGGGGTCAGGCCGTCGGTGGCCTGCTCGCCCAGCAGCACACCGCAGGTCTGGCCCATCATCTCGCATAGTATCACGCCCGGCACCACCGGCTCGTCCGGGTAGTGCCCCTGCAAAAACCACTCGTCGCCCTTGATTGCGCAGCGGGCCCGGGCGCTGCCGTCCTCGGCCACAAAGGCCTCGTCCAGCAGCAGCATGGGCTCGCGGTGGGGCAGTATGGCCTTCAGTTCCTCGCGGTTCATGCCCTGCCCCCCTTACAGCAGCCGGAACAGCGGCTGGCCAAACTCGGCCAGCTGCCCGTTCTCGGTGCATATCTCGGCCACCACCCCGTTGCGGGGGGCGGTGAATTCATTCATCACCTTCATGGCCTCGATGATGCACAGGGTGTCGCCCTGCTTCACGCGCTGGCCTTCGGCCACAAAGGGCTTCGCGCCAGGCTCGGGCGATAGGTAAACCATTCCCACCAGCGGCGCGGTAAGCACCTCGCCGGGTTTATCTTGGGTGGCAACCGGCGCGGCGCCTTCGGGGTGGCCGGCCGCGGCGGGTACCGCTGCCTGGCCAGGCGCCACGCCGGCTGCCGGTGGCTGGGAATGGATTGTCGTTGTTTGTTTGGAAAGGCACACCCTGTGGTCCCCTTCACACACCTCAATGCGCGTCAGGCCATGGGCGTCCATCAGTTCTGCCAGCTGCTTCACTGTATTTATGTCCATCGCTGATTCCTCTCTGTCTCACACACTGCCTGGCTTCTAGCCGTCTATCTTCTGCAGCACCAGGCAGGCGTTGTGCCCGCCAAAGCCCAGCGAGGTAGACACCGCCAGCTTGAAGTCGCGCCTGGCCGCCACGTTGGGGGTGTAGTCAAGGTCGCACTCGGGGTCGGGCTCCTGGTAATTGATGGTGGGCGGCGCGATGCCGTTTTCCAGCGCGCCGATGCAGGCCAGCGCCTCCACCGCGCCCGCCGCGCCCAGCATGTGGCCCGTCATGCTTTTGGTGCTGCTGATGGCCACGTCGTAGGCGGCGTCGCCAAAGGCCTTTTTGAAGCCCAACGTCTCGGTTTTGTCGTTCAGCTCGGTGCTGGTGCCGTGGGCGTTCACGTAGGTGTCGGCGCCCACGGTAGCGCCCGCCTCCTGCAGCGCGTTTTTGATGCAATTGGTAATCCCCTTAGCCTCCGGCTCGGGTGCGGTGATGTGGTAGGCGTCGGCGGTGTTGTCGTAGCCGGTCACCTCGGCGTAAATATGCGCGCCGCGGGCCTTGGCCCGCTCGTACTCCTCCAGCACCATGATCACGGCGCCCTCGCCCATCACAAAGCCGCTGCGCCGGGCGTCAAAGGGCACACAGGCGGTGGCGGGGTCGGGGTTGGAGGTAAGCGCCATGGCGCCAATGAACCCGGCAAACGCAAACGGGCAGATGGTGGCCTCGCTGCCGCCGGCAATGATGGCGTCGGCATAGCCATGGCGGATGGCGCGGAAGGCCTCACCAATGGTGTGGCTGGAGGTGGCGCAGGCCGTAACCACCGGCAGCGTGGGCCCCTCGGCCTTGTAGCGGATGGATACCGCCCCCGACGCCATGTTGGTGATCATCATGGGAATCAGGAAAGGCGACAGCTTGGTCTTGTTCTCGGTCATCATCTTTTCGTGCTCTTTTAAGGTGGTTTGCAGCCCGCCAATGCCGCTGCCAATATACACGCCCAGGCGCTGCGATTCCACAGTGCCAATCACCCCGCTGTCGGCCACGGCCTCCTCGGCGGCGGCCAGGGCGTACTGGGTGTACAGGTCGTTGCGGCGCACCTCGCCCTTTTCCATGTATTTCAGCGGGTCAAAATCCTTCACCTCGCCCGCCACGGTGGCTTTAAAGGCGCTGGCGTCAAAACGTGTGATGGTGGTGATGCCGTTCTTGCCCTCCGCCATGGCCGCCCAGGTTTCCTGTGCGGTGTGGCCCAGCGGCGTTATCGCCCCCATGCCGGTCACTACTACGCGTCTCATATAAGCTCCTTTTGCCGGGCTTGCCGGCGCTGCCCGCAGGCGGCCGGTGGCCCGTTGTTTGTTTTTTAAGTGTGTGGCCAAAACTTTCCCCTGTGTGTTTTTGGCCTTACATGCACATGCCGCCGTCCACCCGTATCACCTCGCCGGTGATGTACCCGGCGGCCTCGCCCGCCAAAAACACCGCCAGCGCGGCCACATCTTCCGGCTGGCCCATGCGGCCGGCCGGCACCTGGGCCAATATGGCCTCTTTGGCTTTTTCCGGCATGGCGTCGGTCATGTCGCTTTCAATATAGCCGGGGGCAATGGCGTTGCAGGTTACCCCGCGGCCGGCCAGCTCGCGCGCAATGCTTTTGGTAAGGCCCACCAGCCCCGCCTTGGAGGCCGAATAGTTGGCCTGCCCCGCGTTGCCGGAAAGGCCCACCACCGACGTGATGTTGATGATACGCCCGCTGCGCTTGCGCATGAAGTGCTGGTACAGGTGCTTGGTCATGTTGAAGGCGCCCTTCAGGTTGGTGGCAATCACATCGTCAAAGTCGGCCTCCTTCAGCATCAGGGCCAGGCCGTCCTTCACAATGCCGGCGTTGTTCACCAGAATGTCCACGCCGCCAAAGTCCGCTATCACGTCGGCCACCAGCTGCTTGGTGGCGTCAAAGCCGGCCACGTCGCACTGGTAGGCCTTGGATTTTACGCCCAGCGCCTCCAGTGTTGCCACCGTTTGCTGCGCGGCGGCGGTGTTGCCGGCATACACCACGGCCACATTGGCGCCGCGCGCGGCCATCCCCTGGGCAATGGCGCGCCCCAGGCCCCGCGAGGCCCCGGTTACCACTGCCGTCTTCCCAGTCAAATCCATCCGTTATCTCCTTGTTGTTGCCGGGCAATGCAGGCCCGTCTGATCATTCAAAAATAACGCAGTTTTCCAGCCAAAAGTGTGCATCCCCATTGTTTCAGGCTTTCAGCGCGGCCAGCGTGGCCTTCAGGCTCTCCTGGTCCTGCACGTTGTACAGCGTGGCGCCCGGCAAAATGCGCTTGACAAACCCGGTCAGCGTTTTGCCCGGCCCCACCTCAATAAAGGTATCAAACCCGTCCGCGCCCATCTGTTTGATGCTCTGGCTCCAGCGCACCGGGTTTTTCATCTGGGCGGCCAGCAGGTCTTTTTCGGGCGGCGCGTAGGGCTTGCCGGTCAGGTTGGCATACACCGGTATGGTGGGCGCAGCCAGGGCGCTTTCGGCCAGCACGCCCGCAAAAGCGGCGGCGGGCTCGTCCATAAAGGGCGAGTGGAACGCCCCCGCCACCGGCAGCTGCCGTGCCATGCCGCCGGCCTCTTTCACCGCGGCACAAAAGGCCGGCATGCCGTCGGCGGTGCCGGCCACCGTAAGCTGGCCGTCGCAGTTGTAGTTCACGGGGTAAAAGCGCTCAAAGCCTGCGCACAGGGCTTCCACCTTGTCGTCGGGCAGCTTCAGCACCGCGGCCATGGCGCCCGCGTTTTTCAGCGAGGCCGCCTGCATCAGCTCGCCCCGGCGGCACACCAGCGCAAAGCCCTCGGCCATGCCAAAGGCGCCGGCAAAGCACAGCGCCGCCAGCTCCCCCAGCGAGTACCCGGCCACGCCATCCGGCTGCACGCCGGCCTCGGCCAGCGCCGCCGCGGCGGCCATGTCCACGGTAAACACGCAGGGCTGGGTCACGTCGGTTTGGGCCAGGCGCTCGGCCGTGCCGTTGAAGCAATCCTCCAGCGTGCCGGGGCGGCCGCTCTCGGCCAGGTAAAATATTTCACCGGCAGCGCCCCCCAGGGCATTCAGGCTTTCGCCCATGCCGGGCGCCTGCGCGCCCTGGCCCGCAAACAAAAACGCTAGCTTACCCATTGCGTTGCCCCCCTCAGCTGCTGCTCGGCCTCGTCGCACACCTCGCGGATAATCTCGGCCGCCGGCTGCTCCTGCCGCACCATGCCGGCCACCTGGCCGGCCAAAAAGCAGCCGTTCTTCTCATCGCCCTCCTTGGCCGCGCGGTAAAGCGCGCCGCCGCCCAGGGCCTCAAGGTCCACGTCTGAAACGCTGCTGTCATATTCTTTTTTAAAGTAATCCCGGCTGTAGGCGTTTTTCAGGCTGCGCACCGGGTGCCCCAGCCGTTTGCCGGTGGCAATGGTATCAATGTCCCGCGCTTTCAGCACCTTTTGCTTGTAGTTGGGGTGCACGGTGCACTCTTTCGCCACCAGGAAGCGGGTACCCATCTGCACGCCGCTGGCGCCCAGCATCAGCGCCGCGGCCAGGCCCCGCCCGTCGGCAATGCCGCCGGCCGCAATCACCGGCACCGGCACCGCGTCGGCCACCTGGGGCACCAGCGCCATGGTGGTGGTTTCGCCAATGTGCCCGCCGCTCTCGCTGCCCTCGGCTATCACCGCCGGGGCGCCGCTGCGCACCACCAGGCGCGCCAGCGCCACACTGGCCACCACCGGCAGCACACAGATGCCCGCGTCCTGCCAAAGCTTCATATACTTGCCGGGGTTGCCCGCACCGGTGGTAATCACCCGCACGCCTTCCTCCACCACCACCCTGGCCACGTCGTCCACAAAGGGGCTCATCAGCATGATGTTCACCCCAAAAGGCTTGTCGGTCATGGTTTTGGCTTTGCGAATCTCCTGCCGCAGCCAGTCGGCGTCGGCATTCATGGCGGAGATAAGCCCCAGACCCCCGCCATTGCTCACGGCGGCCGCCAGCGGGGCGTCGGCTATCCAGGCCATGCCACCCTGTATCACCGGGTATTCAATGCCCAGCATTTCACACAACGGGCTCTGTATCAATCCCATCACGCACACTTTCATTTCCCCGGCCGGGCTTCCGCCGCCAGGGACAGTTCCGGCCGGCGCCCCAAAAGCTTGCCGCTTCGGGGCGCGCGGTGCCGGTCGGTCATTGCATTGGGCGCAACGCTTACGCCGCGTCCAGAATCTTGGCCAGGTCGCCCACGGTCTTCAGGTTTTCGTCCACTTCCACGGTTTTGCCAAAGGTGTCTTCGCAGGCCATGGCCATGTCCACCAGGTCCAGGCTGTCCAGCTCCAGTTCCTCAAAGGTGGTTTCGGCTTTCAGGCTGCCGGGCTCAATCTCTTTGTACTCGCCAATAATCTGCTCAATTTTTTCAATGGTCGTCATAATGATCGTCTCCTTTTATTGTGGTTGTTTATGCTTATCCAGTCTATTATTTCAGCGGTTCCAGCGCACCACGCAGGTGCCGGTGGTGAAGCCGCCGCCAAAGCCGCTCAGTACCAAAATCTCGCCCTTTTTCAGCAGGCCGTCGCGGTGCCACCAGTGCAGCAGCACCGGGATGGTGGCCGCCGAGATGTTGCCCACCTTGTCGATGTTGATGGCATAACGCTCCTGCGGAATGTCCAGCTTTTTGCGGGCGGCGTCGATGATGCGCATGTTGGCCTGGTGCAGGAACACATGGCCCACGTCGTCCGGCTTCAGGCCGCAGGTGTCCAGCGCCGTGGTGATGCCGGTGGTAATGGCGTTCACCGCAAACTTGTACACCTCCTGGCCGTCCATGCGGAAGAACATGCCGTCCGGCTCGGGCAGGCCGGGCTGCCGCTCGGGGAAAATACCCTGCGTGAACACGGCGTGCAGGGGTACTTCGTTGCCGTGGGCGCTCAGGTACATGTATTTCAGGTCATCGCCGGGGCCCAGCACCGCCGCGCCGGCGCCGTCGCCAAACAGCACCGCCGTGCCGCGGTCGTTCCAGTCGGTAAAGCGGCTCAGGCCCTCAGACGACACCACCAGGATGCGGCGGTATGCCCCCGTGCCCAGCAGCGCCGAGGCGATGTGCAGCGAATAGATGAAGCCGGAGCAGGCCGCGTTCATGTCCATGGCCGGGCACTCGGCGCCAATGCCCGCCTGCACCATGCAGGCCAGGCTAGGCGTCAGGTAGTCGCCGCCCAGGGTGGGGCACAGCACAAAATCTATTTCGTCGGCTGTCACGCCGGCATCTTCCATGGCAAGGCGGGCGGCGTCCAGCGCCATGCTGGTCACGCTTTCCTCCATCATAATATGCCGCTCGGAAATGCCGGTGCGGGTGCGGATCCACTCGTCGCTGGTGTCCACCATGCGGCTCAAATCGTCGTTGGTCAATACCCGTTTAGGCAGCGCACTGCCCACGCCCAAAATTGAAATGCTCATGTGATCTCCTTGTATTTCCTGATGTTTTTCTCCAGAAAGGCATCCAGTTTGCCTATCCCTTTCAGCAGCGCCTGCTGCTCTTCCTCGCTAAGCTCCTGCGTTACCGAGCGCACCATGGTGCGGTGAAAGTAGCGGTGGGCCCGCTCGGCCCTTCGGCCCTCGCGCGTCAGGCTTACCCGCACCACCCGGCCATCATTGCCGCACTTCATCCGCTCCACATAGCCCTTGCGCTCCAGCTTGTTCACCACGTTGGTTACCGACGGCAGCCGCACGTCCAGATACTCCGACAGCTCGCTGATGGTGGCCACTTCGCCGCTGCCGGCCTCCACCACCGCCTCCAGCGCGTGTATCTCGCTGATGCTGAGCGGAATGCTGCTGCTGGCGCGCAGCATGGCCTCCTCCAGCTTGTCCATGGCGTCGTAAACCCGCACCAGCAGGGTGTTCAGGTTTTTTTCAAACGCGTCCATCGTCGTCCTCTCTGTCCATTCCGGCAGCACGTGACCAAACTAAAAGTAATTAGTTAGTCTAACTATTTAAATACGACCGCATTATAGCACGCGCTTTTTTCCAGTGCAACCCCTTTTGCTTATTTTTTTCTGCCAGCGGGCACCATATACAGGTTTTTTTACCCTGCCACGCATACTATCCGGGCACAAAAAAAGCAGCCCCTGGCTGCTTGCTCTGCCTTGCTGTGCGCTATTTGCCGCCAATGGCGTCCCGGTGTATCATGTCAATATAGCCGCTGTCGGCCATGGAGACAAAGTCGTCGTCGGCCACAATGATATGGTCGATCAGCTGCACACTGATGTAGTGCAGCGCCTGATAAGCCTGGTAGGTGATCTGCTTGTCGCTGATGGACGGCAGCGCCACGCCGCCGGGATGGTTGTGGGCCATCACCACACTGGTGGCGTTGGCGTTCACCGCCTCGGTCACAATACGCTTAATGGTGATGCGCACGGCGTTCACAATGCCCTCTTCGCTCAGCCGCACACAGCGCAGCACCTTGCGCTTGTCATCCAGCGCGGCCAGGTAAACCTCCTCGCGCACCTTGCCCACAAACTTGGGGATGAAAAACTTCCCCGCCGCCTCGGTGGAGTCCAAAATAATACCCGGCCGGGTTTTATTGTCCAGGTAATAGGCGCCCATCTCGGGAACCGTCTTGATAAGCACCGCGCTTTTGTAGCCCATGCCCTTCACCTGCATCAGCTCTTCCAGCGGGGCGTCCATTACAGCCGAAAAACTGCCAAACTGGTCTATCAGCCGGTGGGCCAGTTCGTTGGTGTCGCTGCGGGGAATGGCGTAAAAAAGCAGCAGCTCCAGCGCGTTGTGCTCTTCAAAGCTGCTTAACCCGTATTTTAAGAACCTGTCACGCAGCCTGTCCCGGTGGCCGTCGTGAACCCCCATCGCGTTGCCTCCCCGCCTTGTGCCGGCCCGGTGTTTGCATTATACTGGAACCACTTCAACACCGTTCCGGTTTTGAAGCCGCGCATGCATATGCGCAGAATCGCCCAAAGAGCGATTGGTTCGCCGTTCATAGCCAAGCACACACCTGGCAGGTGCGCCAGCAGGCTGCGCCCGCTGCTTTGAAACTTCAGTTTTATTTGGTTTGGCTATATACGGGTGATGTAAAACCAGGTGAGCAATGAACAACCGTTCAATTCGACATTATACATGTATTTTAGACAAATGGAAAGCCTGTTCTCTTTAATACACGGCTTGCCACTCTATTTGAGGTGGACATGCGACAATTTACCGCCGGCCCCAACGACGACGGCATGCGGCTGTCCCGCTTTGTGCAGCGGGTAACGCAGGGCCTGCCGCAGGGCGCGTTGTATAAAGCTTTCCGCAACCGGCGCATCAAGCGCAACGGCCACCGCGCCGCGCCCGATGACCTGCTTGCCACAGGCGACGTGTTGGAGCTTTACCTGAACGACGCATACTTCCCCGCCGTGCCCGGCCCACGCAAAATGGCCCCCATAGCCGCGCCCCTGCCGGCGAATGCCGTCGTCTACGAGGACGCGCACATTGCCATTCTGTTCAAGACCGCCGGCCTGCTGGCCCATAGCGACGACGCCGGCCGCCCCGGCCTGCTGGAGGCTTTTACCGCCCGGCTGGCCACGGCCGGCCATTACGACCCCCAGCAAGAAAACACCTTCGCCCCCGCCCTGTGCAACCGGCTGGACCGCAACACCGAGGGCCTGCTGCTGGCCGCCAAGCAGGCCCCCGCCCTGCGGGACGCCAATGCCCTGCTGCGCGAGGGCCTGATAGCCAAGCATTACCTTTGCATCTGCACCAACACCCCGCCCCAGGGCCTGCACCAGGCTTTCCTGCTGCGCCAGCGCGCCAGCCACAGCGTTACCATCCATCAGCAACCGGTGCCAGGCAGCAAAGCCATTCGCACCGGCATCACCCCGCTGGAGGCCCACAGCGGGCTGGCCCTGTGCGAAGTGGACCTGCAAACCGGCCGCACCCACCAGATACGCGCCCACCTGGCCGCCTTGGGCGCCCCCCTGCTGGGCGACAAAAAATACGGCGGCGCCCCCGCCCCCCTGCCCGGCCTGCCCGCCCAGGCGCTGTGCGCCTGGAAGCTGGGCTTTTCCCCCCATATCCCCGAGACCAACTGCCTGTACCCGCTGCGCGGGCAAAGCTTTACTGCAAAGCAGGCCGCCTTGCCACACTGGTGGACACAGTTTACCCAAGGCAATTAATGCAGGCTGCCCTCTATCAAACCTTGCACTGCGCCTGCCCCCGGCATGTGCTGCTGTTCGTGGTACCCCTGCCGGCAGCAGGCACAGGTTACTTCACTCGGTATTCCCACGCCTCGCGCCGGCGGCGCTCTTGCGGCTCAGGCGCGCGCCTACTGGGCACCCCTTCGCCGGGCGTGGGCTCGCCGGTTTGCTGCGCAAGCCCGGCTCGGCCCTAAAGGGCCCCGTCCGTCAGTGTGCCTGCTACTTCCCCGCACGTGCCCGCCGCCGGTGGGGGCACTGCGGGCGGCAGCGCATACCGGGAAGCACCCAACTGCAAAACAAAAAACCTGCGCTTGCCAAAGGGATGGCAGCGCAGGTTTTATCGTCTTGAATAAAACAGCCGTCAGCCGGCTTCATCCACCATGCTTTGGAAGCTATACCGCTGGATGTTCTTAAAATCCCGGTACATGCAGTAATACACGGCCTTTTCCTTGCTGGAGTACACCATCGACACATCGGTGTTGAAGCCCTTGCCCTCCTGCGCAAGCGCCTGCAGAATGTCAAAAGCCTGCTGCACCGTCAGGTCATCGGCGGCGTCCAGCATGTTGCTGGCGGTGTCGTACCGCGCGGCGCCCATGTTCCTGCGCACGCCGGTCTCCCAGTAGTCTATCAGCGAGAAATTGGTCATCACCACGTAGGGCGTGTCGCCCATGGGCGAGTAGTAAAACCCGCGGCCCGGCTCCACCACCCAGATGTTACCGTCCACATCGGCCACCATGTTGTGCACGTTGCCGCGGGGGTTGTTGGTCATCTCCACGTGGCTTAAAAAGTCGGTCATATCGGCCGGCAAAATGCGTTTGTTGGCCACCCGGATGGTAAAATGCGCCGAGCAGATGGACGTATCACTGGTGGGGCGGTAGCGGCCCCGCTTGTTGCTGTCGCACAGCTGCATGTTTATAAAGGTGCCGTCGTCGGTAAAGGCGCAGCTTGGGCGGTAGCCCATGCCGCCGTTGGCTTTCATCATGAACAAATCGGGCGCACGGGTGGCCATGCGCACGTTCAGGCTGGGGTTGTCGTAGTTCATGGCAATAATCATATTGCCCGCGCCGTTGCGGCGGTATACAAAACTGGAACACATGTGAATGACTCACCTCGGTTAATGGTGGCGCCGTAAAGTAAGAGCTTGTATTCAACCGATGAAATGTGTTAGATTTTCGAGCAAAAATTTCTCAGATCAAGAAGGAGGATTGAGCAATCCTTGGTGGATTGCGATTGACGACGACGCAGAACCGGGAAATTTTTGCCGAAAAGATGACCATTGAATGGTTGAATACAAGTTCTAAGCTAGCCGGCGCCGGTGGTATCCAGCGGCTTGCGCAGTATGGTGCCCGGCGGGAACATTTCCCCCGCCGGCGCGGGCACCGAAAAGCGCATCTTGGTGTGGGGCGTGGCAGTTATGGCCTCGCCATCGGCGTTCCATATGGCGCCGGGCGTAAAAGCCACCACCCGCCCGGGCGGCACAAGTGCCTCCAGGCGCTCCCCCAGGCTGAACTTGCCCCGCTGACTACAGTATACACCATCCTGCGCCTGTTTTTCAACCACCGCCACCGGCTGCCAGCGGCGCAGGTAGCCGCCCACCGTGGGGCTTTGGGTGGCGCCCTGCCGCCCAAAGAAAAACCCCGCGGAATAGGGCCGGTGGGAGGTCTTTTCCAGCTCTGCCGCCGTAAACTCCGGCAGCCGGTAGCCGCCCGGCCCGGCGGCCCGCACGGCGTCCAGCGCGGCGCGGTAGGCCGCCGTTACGCTGGCCACATAGTAAAAGCTCTTGGCCCGGCCCTCTATCTTCAGGCTGGCCGCGCCCGCCTGCACCACCTGGTCCAAAAACGGCGCGGCGCACAGGTCGTCGGCGCTCATAATATAGCTGCCGTAATCGTCCTCACTTATTTCAAACTGCTGGCCGGGGCGCTTTTCCTCCAAAAGGCTGTACTTCCAGCGGCAGGGCTGGCTGCACTGCCCGCGGTTGGCGTCCCGCCCGTTCAGATAGTTGGAAAGCAGGCACCGGCCCGACACGCTCATGCACATGGCGCCATGCACAAACACCTCCAGCTCCAGCGCGGCCGGCGTTTTGGCGCGAATGGTCGCAATGTCCTCCAGCGTAAGCTCCCGCGCCAGCACCACCCGCCTGGCCCCCAGGCTGTGGGCGGCGGTGGCCGCGGCCCAGTTCACAATGCCCGCCTGGGTGGAGATATGCACGTCCAGCCCCGGCGCGCAGCGCTTGGCCACCTCCAGCACGCCCAGGTCGGCCACAATCAGGGCGTCTACGCCGGCGCAGGCCGCGCTTTGCACAGCCCCGGGCATCTGGTCCATCTCGGCGTTGGTGGGCAGGGTATTCAATGTCAGGTATACTTTTTTACCTTGGCCGTGGGCCAGCGCCACGGCAGCCGCCAGCTCCTGCTGCGAAAAGTTGGCGCTGGACGACCGCATGCCAAACGCCTTGGCGCCCAGGTAAACAGCGTCGGCCCCGTAGCGCAGGGCATATTCCAGGCACTCAAAGTCCCCGGCCGGGGCCAGCAGCTCTACGTTCCCTGCCATCAGCCTTCGCTGCTGCCGCCGGCGGCCTGTTCAGCCTCCCAGGCGGCGTTGGCGTTCACCATCTCGGTGATATTCTGCTGGTGCTGCCAGTAGCGCTCGGCAAAGCGGTACTCGCCGTTCTTGAACGCCAGGAAGTAGAAGTAGTTGTGCAGCTCGGGCTGCAGCGCCGCCACCAGCGCGCTCACGCCGGGGTTGGAGATGGGGCTGATGGGCAGGCCCTCCTGCGTCAGCGCGTCGTCGTCGCCGGTGTAGTAGCCGTAGAAGATATCCTGCGGGATGATGGCCAGCGCCGCCGCCTTCATCTCCGGCTGGCTCATGTCGGTCACGTCCAGGCCGCCGTAGTCGCGGGCCACCCAGTCGGTCAGGTAGCGCAGGGTCACGTCGCTGCCCATGGTGCGGCGGGGCAGGTCGCTGGGCAATGGCTTGGTCAGGCGGTTCCAAAACACGCCCGACACACTGGCCTGGTACTGGTCGGGTATACTCGCCTCTTCCTCAATGATGGACGCCAATGTCACCAGCTGGCGCAGGCCCCATTCGCTGCCCTCGGGCATCTGGGCCTTCTGCTCCTCGATGATATCATAGGCGTTCCGGCCGTCAAAGTCGATGGCCTTCAGGTTGGCGTCGAACTGCTGGAACAGCTTGCGCACGATGTTGTAGGGCGTTTCGTCCACATAGAACTCATAGGTGTCGGGCGCAAGGTAGCCTTCGGCCCGCATGTAGGTGCCGGGCTGCTCGTCCACATACTTGAAGAACTCAATGTCGCTGTAGTCGCCGTTGTTGGCGGCGTCCACAAACTCATCCACCGTACACAGGCCGGCTTTCTCGGCCGCCTGGGCAAACTGGATGACCGTGCCGCCCGGCGGGAAGGTCACCGTCACCACGTCGCGCGGCAGGGGCGCGGTGGTCAGCACCTCGATGATCTCGTCGTAGCTCATGCCGGCCTGCACCTCAAAGGTGCCCTGCTGGAAGCCCGTGCCCGCCCCGTTGAAGCGCACATAAAACCGGAAGATGCCGTCGTTGCCGATCAGCCCGGCCTTCTGCAGGATGCCGCTTACCGTTTGCCCGCCGCTGCCGGCCGGAATTTGCACCTGCACGGTACCCGTGGCCGTGGCGCCCTTGCCGTTCACCTCGCCCATGATGGAGCCAAAGATGATCAGCACCGTGATGATGATTCCCACGATGACAACGCCCACCGCCAGCAGGCAGCCGCGGTTGGCAAACTTGACGGAGCGCTCGTAGCCGTAGTCCCAGTCGTCGCCCTGGCCCGGCTGGTTCGCGCGTGCCGCCTGGGGCTTTGCACGGGCGGGGGTTTTCTTTGCTTTGTTTTGGGCGCCGCCACGGGCCGCGCCGTTTTTCTTGTCTGTCTCTGCCATCCTGTCCCATCCTCTGTCGCGCCGGTTTGGCGGCTGTGGGCACCCTGCCCCGCCGCCAGCCGGCGCATACGGTAATTGCGTGTTTCGGTTGGTTACTTTATCAAAACATCGGGGCGTCGTACTGCCCCGTGTTTTTGCACTTATACCGTCACCCCAGCACCGGCCCGTCCTGGGGGTACAGGCTGGCTATTTCGGCGTCGGCTTTGGCCTTGCCGGCCAGGGCGGTTATCAGCGCGTGGCCAAAGGCCAGCGCCACCCCGGCGCTGCGCGCGGTGATGATCTTGCCGTCCACCTCCACCGGGCCTCCCGTTACCGTGCAGCCGGTCAGCTTGCTTTGGTAACTGGGGAAAGCCGTTACCCTTTTGCCGGCCAAAAGCCCGGCCTGGTGCAGCACCGTGGGCGCCGCGCATATGGCCGTGATGTAAATATCCCGCCTGGCCGCCTCGGCCAGTACCTCGGCCACCATGGCGCTGGCCAGCAGGTTGTCGGTGCCCACACTGCCGCCCGGGAATACCACCATGTCGGCGTCATCCGGCAGTGTAAAGCCCTGGCCCGTTACATCGGCCGTCACCGGGATATCGTGGGCGCCCTTTATGATGGCCGCGCCCACACCCACCGTTTTCACGGGCAGGCCGGCCCGCCGCAGCAAGTCCACCTGGGTCAGGCCCTCTATCTCTTCAAACCCGTTGGCCAAAAAAACATATACAGTACCCATAAAGCCATTCTCCTTTACATTGGGGCACATCCATTACGGAAAGTGCCTGTAAACCATGCGTACTTCTGATCCCCAACGTTTTCGGTGCTTTCCCCGGGGCCGGCGGCATGCCCGCGCCGGCGGTCAGTCGTCATGGTCGTAGTCCGATTCATAAAAGCGGGTGTGGGCGTCGTCCCAGTACATCTCCACGCTGCCGGTGTCGCCGTGGCGGTTCTTGGCCACAATACACTGGGCCAGCGTGGTGTCCACGTCGGGGCTGTCGTCGTAGTAGGCCTCGCGGTATAAAAACAGCACCATGTCGGCATCCTGTTCTATCGAGCCGGAATCCCGCAAATCGCTCAGCATGGGGCGGTGGTCGGCCCGGCCCTTCTCCGCGCTGCGGGAGAGCTGGCTCAGCGTGATGATGGGCAAATCCAGCTCCTTGGCCATAATTTTCAGGCTGCGGGTCATCTCGCTTATCTCCTGCACGCGGTTTTCGTTGCGCCGGCCGCTGCCGCCGCTCATCAGCTGCAGGTAGTCGATAACCACCAGGCCCACGGGCTTTGAGCCGGCCGTTTGCAGGCTGCGGTTGATGCGCCGCACCTTGCTTTTCATCTCGGGTATGGTGATGCCGGCGCTGTCGTCCAGGTACACCGGCAGGGGGCCCAGCTTTTCGCTGGTGCGGGCCAGCTCCACCCAGTCCTGGTCATTTTCTATACCGGTGCGGAACAGCCGGCTGTCCACCAGCGCTTCCGACGCCATGATGCGCCCGGCCAGCTGCTCGCGGGTCATCTCCAGGCTGAACACCACCACCGGTATCTGCTGGCGGGCCACGTTCATGGTGATGTTGAGCGCGAAGCTGGTTTTGCCCATGCCGGGGCGCGCGGCCAGAATGATCAGGTCGCTGCGGCCCAGGCCGGAAAGCTTGCGGTCCAGCCGGCGGTAGCCGGTTTTAATGCCCAGCCAGCGTTCCCGCTCTGGCCCGGCCAGCCGCTGCAGGTGGCTCATAATGTCAATAACAGCGTACTTCAGCTGCTGCACTTCACTGACATCCCGCCCGGCGCGTATCTCATACAAGCGCTGTTCTGCACTCTCCAGCATCACCTTGGCGTCCACGTCGTCGGCCGCCTGCTCCAGCAGCTCCCGCGCCTGGTTCATCAGCAGGCGCTTCACATACTTTTCGTAAACAAGATCAATATAGTGCTGCAGGTTGGACAGTGTGGGCACGGTGTCGGCAAGCTCGGCCAGGTAGCCCTTGGCGTCGGCCACGGCGGCAAAGCCGTCACCGGCGCCCAGGCGGTCGGCCAGCACCACCACGTCCACCGGCATGGCGTTGCTCACCAGCGTGATGATCTCGGTATACACCGCGCGGTTCTGGCGCACAAAAAACATCTCCGGCTTCAGGTGCTGGATGATGGTGTCCACATATTGGGGGTCCAGCAGGGCGGCGCCCAGTACACTTTGCTCCGCCTGCATGCTGTAGGGTTGGGCTATGCCCATCCCCTCCAGGGACAGGCCCAGGTCATTCGCCATGCGCCGCCGCTCCCGCTTCTAAAATACCAGCACAAACATGGTGGGCCACTGCGCCCAAAATAGTATACCACAGAATATGCAAGAGTTACTACCACTTCTTACAGCTTCTCGCATGGTTTCCACAGCCAGCCTTTGTTGGAAGCTGTTATGCGGCAAGACGGCATTGCGTTTGTGTGCTGCCATGCCTATATGCAATAAAACGAATCAGCCGGCGTTATTCTTCCACCGGCTGTACGTCTAGTGTAAACTTGGCCGAAACCCCTGCGGCAATTTTGGCCTCAATGGTATAGCTGCCGTAGTCTTTGATCTCCCGCACCTGCAGCGACAGCTTGCGCCGGTCTATCTCAATGCCCTGGCCGGCCAGCGTTGCGGCAATGTCCTTGGTGGTTACCGAGCCAAACAGCCGGCCGCTCTGGCCGCCCTTGGCTTTCAGCACAATGGTTTGCCCGTTCAGCTTTTCGGCCAGGCCCTCGGCGGCGGCCACGGCTTCGTCCGCGTGGTGCTTGCGGGCGGCCTCCTTGGTTTTCACCTCGTTCACCGCGGCGCTGTCGGCCGCTATGGCCAGGCCCCGCGGCAGCAGGTAGTTGCGGGCGTAGCCGTCCTTCACCTCATGCATCTCGTCTTTTTTACCAATATTCTTCACGTCCTGTTTCAGTACCACTTTCATAAAAGCCCGCTCCTTTCAGCAACGGTCGCTGTTTTGTATATTTTATATCAGTTCGTTATTTATTTTCTTTTGGCAAACCCAATTGCCATGTGTGCTGGCGCCTGCCCTGCGGGGTTGCAAGGGGCAAAGCCCCCTTACAATAAAGAAAAAGATACTGCATTGGAGCCGAAAGCGACTTGTTCTTGACTTTTGCAGACTGCGATGCTTTCCAAGGGCAAGCGCAGTTCGCTTCGCTCAATGGTATTGGGATGTCTCCGACGGGTCAGGGGCTTCGCCCCTAACAACCCCAAGGGTGCAGACCTACCTCTTGCAGCGCATCCATAAACGGCATCACTCTATAAGTTAATTACTTCGCTGTTGTCTCCAAAGCCCGCTGCTCGCGGTAGTCGGCTATGGCTTTCACCAGCATTTGGCCGGCCTGCTCCAGGCTTACGCCGGTAATTTGCGCGCCGGCCATGGTCAGGTGGCCGCCGCCGCCCATCTTCTCCATAATCACCTGCACGTTCACGTCGCCCATGCTGCGGGCCGAGATACGCACCACGTCGCCATCCTGGATGCCCACAAAGCTGGCGTCCACGCCGTCTATGCCCAATAGCTCATTGGCCGCCTGGGGCGCCACCACCTCGTATTCGGGCGGCACCTTGTCGCTCATGGCCACCGCGCAGCCGTGGTGGATCTTCGCTTCGGACACCAAATGGCTGCGGTAGAGGTATTCGTTCATGGTGGAAGTAAACAGCCGCTTGACGTTTTCGGTTTGCGCGCCCAGCCGGCGCAGGTAGGCCGCCGCCTCAAAGGTGCGCACCCCCACGTGCAGCGAAAAGGTGCGGGTGTCCAGCCAAATGCCGGCCAAGAGGGCCTCGGCCTCCACCGGGCCGGGCTTTTGGTCCTTGCCCTCGCCCACATACTGCAGCAGCTCGGTCACCAGCTCACTGGCGCTGCTGGCGTAGGGCTCGTGGTAAAACACCAGCGCGTTGTCTATGTGGTTCACCATCTTGCGGTGGTGGTCTATCACCACCACCCCGCCGCAGGCGTTGTATACCCCGGGGCTCTCCAGCAGGGGCTTGATGTGGGTGTCCACCACCACCAGCAGCGTGCGGGGCCCGGCCAGGGTTTCGGCGTCCTCGGGGGGCATCAGGTCGGCGCCGTAGCCCTCGTCCCGCAGCATTTTCACCAGGGTGCCGGCCATGGTGGTCTCGGTGTCTATCACAATGGCCGAGGGCTTGCCGCACAGCCGGGCAAAGCGCAGCATGCCCACCGCGGCGCCCAGGCTGTCCATGTCGGAGTTCTTGTGCCCCATCACCAGCACCTGGTCGTACTGGCCCATCAGGTCCTTTATGGCCTTGGCCACAATGCGGCTTTTTACCTTGCTGCGTTTTTCCACGCTGCGGGTAACGCCGCCGTAGAACTCAAAGCCCTCGGGGCCATATACGGCGGCCTGGTCACCGCCGCGGCCCAGCGCCATGTCCAGCGCCTGCTGGGCCATCTCCTCGCTCTGCTTCAGGCTGGTGGCGTTGTGCCCCACCCCAATGGACAGCGTGACCATGCCGCTTTCCTCGTCCATTTTACGCACTTCGTCCAGAATGTCAAAGCGGGCGCTCAGCATCTGCTGCAGGTGGCGCTCCTCCACCACCGCCAGGTAGCGCGAGGCCGCCACCCGGCGGAAAAACCCGGTGCTGCGGCTTATAAAACGCTCCAGCGCGGTGTCTATGTTGGCCATGATCTGCGCGCGTTCGCTCTCTTTCAGTTCCTTCAGTATCTCGTCGTAGGTGTCTATGACAAAAAACAGCACCGCGGGCCGGCTGGCCTGGTATTCGCTGGCCCATAGCTTCAGCTGGGTATCCTCGGTAAGCACCATAAAGGTAAGCGTTTTGTCGGCGCGCATGCGGCTGCCGTGGGCGGTGTACAGCCGCTCGCCCAGCGCCACGTTCTGGCCCTCGGGCGCCAGCGTGGCATCGGGGTCCAGGTGGGGCAGCAGCTTGTTCAGCGGCAGGGTGGCGCAGTCCACCCCGCCGGCAATCTGCTGTAAAAACGCCTCGTTGTACCAGATGATCGTCTTCCCGCTCACCGCCACCACCGGCACCGAAAACCCGGACAGCCCGCTGGCCGCCGCCGTCTCGGCCGTGGCCTTGCCATTCAGCAGCTTTTTGGTCATGCGCCGCAGCCGCCGCAGGCCCACCGCCGCAAACACCGCCACCAGCAGCACCAGCACTGCCGCTGGTATCAGGAACATGGGCCGGGCAATGGCCAGCAGCACCGCCAGCGCCGCACAGGCGGCCACCAGCAGAATAATCAGCGTATCGGCGGACCAAAAATGGCGTTTGGGTTTCACAGGGGTTGCTCCTCTAATTAAGGGATGCTGTAATAACATACGCACTTGCCAGCAGCCGGGCTACGCTGCCTGGTGCAGACTTGTTTAAACTTCCTGCACCACCGGCAGTATCATGGGGCTGCGCTTGGTGCGGCGGTACAACAGGCTGCTCGCCGTCTCGCGCACGCGGGTTTTCAGGCTGCCAATCTCGCGCTGGGGCTCCTTGGCGTAGCCGGCCAGCAGCCGCTCTATCGCCTTGCGGGTCTCCTCAATCAGCTCTTCAGAATCGCGCACATACACAAAGCCGCGGGTGAATATCTCCGGCCCGCTTACCAGCTTGCCGGTTTTGGCACTCACCGACGCCGCCAGTATCACAATGCCATCCTGGCTCAGCAGGCGGCGGTCGCGCAATACGGCGCTGCCCACGTCACCCACGCCTAGGCCGTCCACCATCACGGCGCCGGCCTGCACGGTCTCGTCGGCCTTGCAGCCGGTTTTGGAAAGGGTAATCACATCGCCCGTATCGGCCAGTATGATGTTCCCCGCCGGAACACCCAGCGCCTCGGCCGTTTGCGCGTGGCGCTTCAGGTGCTTGAACTCGCCGTGCACCGGCATGAAAAACTGGGGCTTGGTCAGCGTCAGCACCAGCTTCTGTTCATCCTGGCAGGCGTGGCCGCTGGCATGCACGTCGTACATGTTCTCGTAAATCACCTCGGCCCCCAGCTTAAGCAGGCCGTTCACCACCCGGGTCACCATTTTCTCGTTGCCGGGTATGGGCGTGGCCGAAATGATGATGAAGTCCTCCGCACCCACGTGCACGTTGCGGTGGTTGTTGGCCGCCATGCGGCTCAGCGCGCTCAGGGTTTCGCCCTGGCTGCCGGTGGTGATGATGGCCACCTGCTCGGGCGGCAGGCGGTCGGCCTTGTCAATGTCTATCAGCACGCCGTCGGGCGCGTGCAGGTAGCCCAGCTCCAGCGCCATGCGGGTGTTGTTTATCATGCTGCGGCCCGATATGGCCACCTTGCGGCCCCGCTGCACGGCCAGGTCTATCAGCAGCTGCACCCGGTACAGGTTGGAGGCAAACGTGGCCACGATGACCCGCTTCTGCCCCGCGCGGTTAAAGAGTGTGGCCAGCCCCTCGTTCACCTTGCTCTCGGAGGCGGACATGCCCGCCCGCTCGGAGTTGGTGGAGTCACTCAGCAGCGCCAGCACGCCCTTTGCGCCGTATTCGGCGAAGGTGTCCAGGTCGGCCACCCTGCCGCCCACCGGGGTGTAGTCTATTTTAAAGTCGCCCGTGTGTATGATGATGCCCGCCGGGCAGTCGATGGCAAAGGCCACGGCGTCGGGGATGCTGTGGTTCACATGGATGGGGTCGATGGAAAAGCAACCCAGCTTGAACTTCTCGCGCGGCACCACCAGGCGCGTCTCCACGCTGCTGCGCAGGCCGTGCTCCTCCAGCTTGTTGTTTATCAGCCCCAGTGTCAGGCGGGTGGCGTATATGGGCAGGCTGATCTCCCGCAGCAGGTAGGGCAGCGCGCCAATGTGGTCCTCGTGCCCGTGGGTAATCACAATGCCGCGCAGCTTGTCGCGGTTTTGCTCCAAAAAGGCAAAATCGGGTATCACCAGGTCGATGCCGTACATGTCGCTATCGGGAAACAGGGAGCCGCAGTCCACGATGATCATATCGCCCGCGCACTCGTATACCGTCAGGTTTTTGCCTATCTCCCCCAAGCCCCCCAGCGGGTAGATGTTTACCGGGGTGGCTTTTTCGGCCGGCCGCCGCCGGGGCGCGTGCTGCCCGGGCCGGCCGGCTTGCCGCTTTTGCGGCTGGCGCGCGGCTATGGGCGCACCCTCGTTCGGCGCGCCTTTTGCGGCACGCTTTTCGCGCGGGGCGCTTCCCCGCTGGTTATTCGGTTGTTTCATTCAGTCCTCCAGTTTCGTGCGGCAGGCACAGGGGGCTACACACACCCGCGGCTCGCCTGCTGTGCAGGCACTGCGGTTCAGGCGCACCCCTGCGGGGTACCCTGCATCGCGCAACGGGCCTGGCAGTTTGCTTCGCAAGCCTGCCTCGGCCCTTCGGTCCTCACCACACGAACATCAGCCCCACCCCTGTATGGGCGAGCCGATGCTTTCTTTCTTCAATTATTTATTTTGGCCTGTCTTTAAAAAAGCATCCCGGCCTGAATGCCAAGGCTGCTTGATTTCTGTGAAAGGTTACAATAGAATCAGTTTACTTTTTCCGGCGCGCTTTGTCAAGGCAGGTGCCATGTCTGGGAGTGCCCCAAAGACGTTGGGGATGGTATAATGGAGAAATGAGAAAAGCAAAAGAGGTCGAGGGACGTAGGCGCCCGGAATGTCAGAGCGAGAGAAACCAGACAAACTATGGAAAAAACCGCTCAGGCACGCAAAGATGCAAATGCAATGAATGCGGTCACACGTATACGCTGAATCCCAAGAACCGAGCGTACCCCGACGAAGTGCGCAACCAGGCCAT
>JAAYCI010000025.1 GCA_012729855.1 Oscillospiraceae bacterium | reverse complement strand
GCCCGGAGCCCGGAAAACGCCGACTGTAAGGAGGCGGAGGCCGGGTGCGACGGGATGGGCGCTTTAGCGCCGCCGATGGATGCAGTGTTTCTAGGTTCATGCTTCACCAAGAAACACTTGCGATATCAGCGCCCGGAGCCCGGAAAGCGCCGACTGTAAGGAGGCGGAGGCCGGGTGCGACGGGATGGGCCAGATGCAGCCGAGCGGCATGCAGAGATATGTGCGTATTGCCTGAAAACCGGCCTCGTAATGCCATATTGCGGGGCTGTTTTCTTTCATGGGCGGTGCAAAGGCGCGCAGGGGAAAAGATAGAGATGCGCAATCATATTCAGGTATGAATGCTTTTTCGGTTTCCGGTTTGGGGTGTGGTTGCTCCCTGCATGACTGTATAATGCTTGGGAGTTTGGAATTATCGCATCATCTGTAAAAAATTAAGGGGGACTTTGATGGCCGGCCTGTCACCAATGATGCGGCAGTTTTTTGAGATAAAAGAGCGCAACAAGGATAGCATCCTTTTTTTCCGTGTGGGCGACTTTTATGAGATGTTCTACGATGACGCCATTCTGGCCAGCAAGGAGCTTGACCTGACGCTGACCGGCAAGGAGAGCGGCGAAGCGGAGCGCGCGCCCATGTGCGGCGTGCCCCATCATTCGGTGGAGGCCTACACCAAGCGCCTGGTGGACAAAGGCTACAAGGTGGCCATCTGCGAGCAGGTGGAGGACCCCGCCCTGGCCAAGGGCCTGGTGCGGCGCGAGGTGGTGCGGGTGATCACCCCGGGCACCGTGATAGAAGACAGCATGCTGAACGACGACCGCAACAACTACCTGGCCAGCATCTACATTGCCGACGGCGCGGCCGGGCTGTGCTTTGCCGACATCTCCACCGGCAACGCCCAGCTCACCAGCGTGGCCGGGGCCGATTTCAGCAAGAAGATCATCTCGGAGCTGGCCCGTTTTGCGCCGCGGGAGGTGCTGTTCAACAGCGAGGTGCTGGCCCACAAGCCCATCACCGATTTTATCAAGCAGCAGCTGGCCTGCACGGTGGAGCTTTTGGACGACAGCGAGTTCTCCGAAAAGAATGCCCGGGCCCATCTGGTGGAGCAGTTTGGCGACAGGCTGGAAAAAGCCCTGGACACCGAGCGCGACCCCATGGGCGTGCGGGCGCTGGGCGCGCTGCTAAGCTATTTGGCGCTGACGCAAAAGCACGGCGTGCAGCGCCTGAAAAGTGTGGTGCAGTATGCCGAGGCGCAGTTCATGCATCTGTCGCCCGTGGCGCGCGTCAACCTGGAGCTTACCGAGACCATGCGCGGCCGCGAGAAAAAGGGCACGCTGCTGTGGGTGCTGGATAAAACCACCACCTCCATGGGCAAGCGCCTGATGCGCACCTGGCTGGAGCAGCCGCTGATGGACGTGGTGGCCATCAACCAGCGGCTGGACGGCGTGGCCGAGCTGAGTGCGGGCGACGTGCAGCGGCTGGAGATTTGCGAAGCGCTGGACGGCGTGTTTGACATGGAGCGCCTGATGACCCGCATGGTGTACGGCAACGCCACCCCGCGCGACGTGGCCGCGCTGGGCGCCACCTGTGGCATGCTGCCGGGTATCATTGCCCTGCTGAAGGATTTTACGAGCGAGGAGATCGTGCAGCTGCGCGTGGGCATTGACCCCTTGAAGGACCTGCACAGCCTCATCACCCGCACCCTGGCCGAGGACCTGCCGGCCAAGCTGGCCGACGGCGGGGTGATACGCGAGGGCGTGAACCCCGAGGTGGACGAGCTGCGCGACGCCGTGCGCGGCGGCAAGGGGATGCTGGCGTCCATAGAATCGAAGCTGAAAGAAGAAACAGGCATCCGCACGCTGAAAATTGGCTATAATAAGGTGTTTGGTTACTATATTGAGGTCAGCCGGTCGTTTGTCAACCAGGTGCCGGAGCATTTTGTGCGCAAGCAGACACTGACCGGCGGCGAGCGGTACATCACTGAAGAACTCAAGGTGCTGGAAAACAGGATACTGGGCGCCGGCGAAAAGCTGCTGGTGCTGGAGCGGGATTTGTTCGAGCAGCTGCTGGGTAAGGTGGCCGGCGAGCTGGTGCGCATCCAGGGCACGGCGGCCAGCATTGCCCGGCTGGACGTGCTGTGCAGCCTGGCGCAGGTGGCGGTGGCCGGCGGGTATGTGCGCCCCGATGTGGACGCAAGCGACGTGATAGAGATAAAAGAGGGCCGCCACCCGGTGATAGAACGCATGCAGCTGGGCGCACCCTTTGTGCCCAATGATACCTACCTGGACTGTGGCGACAACCGCATGCAGATCATCACCGGGCCGAACATGGCGGGCAAAAGCACCTACATGCGGCAGGCGGCGCTCATCACCATTATGGCGCAAATAGGCAGCTTTGTACCGGCCGACGCCTGCCGGGTGGGCGTGTGCGACGCGGTGTTCACCCGGGTGGGCGCGTCGGATGACCTCTCGCAGGGCAAATCCACCTTCATGGTGGAGATGACCGAGGTGGCCGAGATATTGCAGGACGCCACCCGGCAAAGCCTGGTGATTTTGGACGAGATTGGCCGGGGCACCTCCACCTTTGACGGCATGGGCATTGCCCAGGCGGTGCTGGAGTTTATAGCCGACCGCGACCTGGGCCCCGGCTGCAAAACGATGTTCGCCACCCACTACCACGAGCTGACAGAGCTGGAAAACGCGCTGGACGGCGTGAAAAACTACAACGTGGCCGTGAAGAAGCGGGGGGACGACATCACCTTTTTGCGGCGCATTGTGCGCGGCCCGGCCGACGACAGCTACGGCATACAGGTGGCCAAGCTGGCCGGCCTGCCCGAGGTGGTGACCGAGCGCGCCAAGCAGGTGCTGAAGGTGCTGGAGAAAAACGCGGCCAGTACCAACCGCATCACCCAGCTGGACTTTGAAGACCTGGGCGAGCTGCAGGTGCAGGCGCCGGGCGAGGTGGTGGAAAAGCTGCGCCGGGTAGACCCCGAAACCTTAACCCCGCTGGAAGCCCTGAAACTGATTTACGAGCTGAAACAGGAACTGGTGGAGGACGGCTGAGCCTATTATAATACATAATAAAGGAGGCGGGACGATGGCCATAGCCCTGCTGGACAAGCATACGGCGGAACTGATAGCGGCGGGCGAAGTGGTGGAGCGCCCTGCCTCGGTGGTGAAGGAGCTGGCTGAAAACGCGATAGACGCCGGCGCCACCGCCGTAACGGTGGAGATAGAGCGCGGCGGCACCTTGCTGATACGCATAGCCGACAACGGCAGCGGCATAGAAGCGGCCGACCTGCCCCTGGCCTTTGTGCGCCACGCCACCAGTAAGGTGCGCACCGAGCAGGACCTGGAGGCCATTGAGACCTTGGGCTTTCGCGGTGAGGCGCTGGCCAGTATTGCCAGTGTGGCCCGGGTGGAGGTGCTGACCAAGCACGACGCCGACGCCTTTGCCAGCCTTTACCGCCCCGGCGCAGGGCCCAAACGCCCGGAGGAAGCCGCCCGCCCGCGGGGCACCAGCATCACGGTGCGGGAGCTGTTTTACAACACCCCGGCCCGCATGAAGTTTCTGAAAAAAGACACCAGCGAGGCCAACTATGTCACCGAGACGGTGACGCGGCTGGCGCTTTCGCACCCGGAGGTGGCCTTTAAATACCTGCGGGACGGCAAAGAAGTGTTTGCCACGCCGGGCGGGGGCGACGTACGCGGCACCGCGTGGGCGGTGCTGGGCGCGGCCTTTGCCAAAGACCTGCTGGCCGTGGACGGCAGCCGTGCCCCAATACGGGTACACGGGCTTATTACGCCGCCGCGGGCCGGGCGGGCCAGCCGGTCCATGCAGTATTTTTTTATCAACGGCCGCTTTGTTAAAAACGGCACCATGATGGCCGCGCTGGAGCAGGCCTACCGGGGCATGGCCCTGCAGGGCAAGTTCCCCGGCGGGGTGCTGTTTTTGCAGATGCCGCCGGCGCTGGTGGACGTGAACGTGCACCCGGCCAAAACCGAGGTGCGCTTTGCGCGCGAGAGCGATGTATTCGACGCCGTATACCGCGCGGTGAAGGCCGCGCTGATGGAAAAAGGCGCCGGGCACCTGAACCTGGTGCTGCCGGGGGCTGATAAACCCGTGGCAGCGCCCGACCAGCCAATTGGTGCGGAAATGCCCGGCAAGCCACTGGGGAAGGGCACAGCTGGTATGGCCCCAAGCGCATTGGCACCCGGCCGCCCGCAGCCGCGTGCCATCCAAAGCAGCCCGGGGCAGATAGAAGCCTACAACACCATGGTGCGCCAAAACGCGCAGGCGGGCCAGGCGCTGGAATCAACGGCATCGTATATTCCCTATACGGTGCGGCAGGCGCCACCACCCATGCGGCAACCGGGCCCCAGCGTAGAGGCAGACACGGCGAAGGACTGGCAGACCCCGGCAAACCATGCGGCAACACCATTGCCAATGCCTGATGTGGCGCCAACCGCCGGTGAAAACGGCCTCGCAATAGACGCGCCTGATGTGGTATTGATACCTTGCACAGAGGATGCAGGGACGGCCGAACAGATGGCTTTGGCTGGTGTAAAGCCGGACGGCCTCACACTGCGGCTGGTGGGGGAGCTGTTTCGTACCTATATTGTGGCCGAGGCCGACGACGTGCTCTACCTGCTGGACAAGCATGCGGCGCACGAGCGCATCCTCTACGAACGGATGGACAAGACCGGCGCCGCCGGCGCGCAGCAGCTGCTGGCCCCGGTAAGCGTGACACTGAGCGCCGAGGAAAAAAACGCCCTGCTGCAAGCGCGCGAGCAACTGCTTGCCACCGGCCTGGAGGTGGAAGACTTTGGCGGCAACGCGGTGCTGGTGCGCGCGGTGCCGGCCGACATTGCCCCCGGCGATGTGGCCGACCTGGCCGTGGAGCTGGGCCGGCGCCTGGCGCTGAACGCCAGGGACAGCACCAGCGAAAAACGGGAGTGGGTGCTGCACTCCATGGCCTGCCGCGCCGCGGTAAAAGGTGGAGACAAAACCCCGGCGGCAGAGCTGCTTTTGCTGGCTAAGCAGATCATATCGGGCGAAGTGCCGCCCTTTTGCCCGCACGGGCGGCCGGTGGTGCTAAAGATTACACGCAAGGAGCTGGAAAGGCAGTTTGGGCGGCTTGGGTAAAATCATAGTGGTGTGCGGGCCTACAGCCACCGGCAAAAGCGACGTGGCGCTGGCGCTTTGCCGGCGCTTTGGCGGCGAAGTGGTGAACGCCGACTCCATGCAGGTGTATCGCGGCCTGCCCATAGGCACCGCGGCAGTAACACCCGCGGAGGCCGGCGGCGTACCGCTGCATCTAAACGGATTTTTGCCTCCGGAGGAGCGTTACTCGGTGGCCAGCTGGCTGCGGGACGCCCAGGCCTGCATAGATGAGATACACCGGCGCGGCGCCGTGCCGGTGGTGTGCGGCGGCACCGGGCTATACATTAAAAGCCTGGTAGAGGGCATACACTACAGCGAACAAAATGGCACCGAACGCCGCGCGGCACTGGAGGCCGAATGGGCTATGCAAGGCGGCGAAGCCATGCTGGCCCGCCTGCGCGCGCAAGACCCCGACCACGCCGATAAGCTGAACGTTAATGATAAAAAGCGCATTTTGCGGGCGCTGGAGCTACTGGCAGACACCGGCCTGACCGAGCGGGAACGGGCAAGCCGGTCGCACGCGGCGCCGCCCGCATACGAAGCACTGTGCATCGGGCTGGATTACGCCGACCGCGCGGCCCTGTATGCCGCCATAAACCTGCGGGTGGACGCCATGCTGGCCGCCGGCCTGTTGGATGAAGCCCGGATGGTGTACGAGAACCGCGGCTGCTATGGTACGGCAGTGCAAGCCATCGGCTATAAGGAGTTCTTCCCGTATTTTGCTGGCGATGCCCCGCTGGAGGCCTGCACAGACAAGCTGAAACAGGCCACCCGCAACTACGCCAAACGGCAGCTTACCTGGTTTCGCAAAATGCCGCAGGTGCGCTGGCTGCGGGTGGATGAAGCGAACGTACAGGCGCAGGCTACCGAGTGGGTGCAGGCGTTTTTGGGTTAGCAAAAAAAGCGCTTGCACCCAAAGCGTGTTTTAAAGTATTATGTTTTTTGCGGCGCTGCCGGAGATAATAGATTATACTATGGTCACTTTAAAGCCAATACGGTTTTGAAGCCGCGCATAAAGATGCGCGGCAGTCATCTTTGGGCGATTGGTTTGCAATTGGCAATAAACCGCGCACCTGCAAAGTTTGCCGATGGGCAACGCCTGCGGTCTTGGCAATTATGTTTTTAAGTAGTTTGACTATATAGGTGAAACGCGCAGAGCTTACAGCGCGAAGGGAGGTGCACCATGGCACAGTACAAGGCCAACAGGCCGCCGGACGACACGCCTGAAATAGACGCCATCTCCAAACCCAAGCGGCATTTTTGGCGGCGGTTTGGCTGGGTCATTTGGCTGGCGGCCATGGTGCCGGTGGTGTATGTGGCGGTGCAGCTGGTTATCATCATGGCGCCGCAGGTGCGCACCGAAGCCGCGCTGCAGGACACCATGACCGATTCTGTAAGCGCGCAGGGGCATGTGGTGCTTAGCAGTGTGCCGGTGTACGGCGGCACGGGCACGCTTTACTACACCGTGCCCACCGGCCAGCGGGTGATGCCCGGCGCCGAGGTGGCCAAGGTATTTGGCAGCGAGGCCGCCGTGCAGGCCATGGACCGGGCCCAGCGGCTGGACGCCGAAATAGAGCTGCTGCGCGAGGCCCAGGCCACCACGGCTGTGGGCAGTGACCTGGAAAACCTGCTGGGCCAGCAGCACAGTGCATTGTACAGCATAATTCAAATGCTGGACACAGGCAACTATGATGCCATTGAGACCCCACGCAATGAGATGCTGCTGGCTGCCAACAAGTGGCAGGTGGCCACCGGCGAGGCGGAAAACTACGAGGCGCGCATTACGGCGCTTACCGCCGAGAGCGAGCGCTACAAGGCGCAGGCAACAGCCACCGGTACCATCACAGCCGAGGAGGGCGGCTACTTTGCGCCCTCGCCCCAGCACGACCGCCAGCAGGTGAGCTACGATACCGTGAGCGGCCTGACCCCCACCCAGCTGCAAACCAGCATCGCACAGCCGGCCGCCACCTATGGCGCCACGGTGGCGGGGCATATCATCACCGACTATAAGTGGCACTTCTTCACCGTGCTGCCCGCCAAGGACGCCGAAAAGTTTGTGGTGGGGCACAAAAGCCTGCAGATAAGCTTCCCCGACATCAGCGACATGACACTGCCGGTGATGGTGAAAAGCGTAGTGGTAGACGAGGAGAACGGCATTGCGGCCATAGAGCTGTACTGCGAATACATGCGCCCCGAGCTGATGCAGCTGCGGGTGGAAAATGCCCAAATCATCTTCGGGGTGGAAAAGGGCCTGCGTATCAACAAAAATGCGCTTCGGCTGGTGGATTTTGCCAACGACGACGGCAGCAAAACCACCTACCAGGGCGTGTATGTGAAGTTTGGCAACATGGTATATTTCCGCAAGGTGCAAATACTGCTGGAGGAGGACGGCTACATGCTGGTATCCCCCGTGGTGGAAGAGGGCGTGAACGAAGTGGAGATGTACGACGACGTGGTGGTGGACGCCGGAGGGGTGGAGCTGTATGACAGGAAGATCCTATAGTACCATAGCCGGGCGGGTGGCCCGGGTGAGAGAGAAGATGGCCGAAGCCGCCATAAAAGCCGGCCGCAGGCCCGAGGAAATAACGCTGGTGGGGGTGACCAAAACCCAACCGGCCGAGGCCGTGCGCCGCCTGATAGAGGCCGGTGTGACCGAAATAGGTGAAAACCGGGTGCAGGAGCTGCTGAAAAAAGAGCCCTTTCTGGCCGATTTACCCCACAAAACCCACCTGATTGGCCACCTGCAGCGCAACAAGGCAAAATATCTGCCCGGGCATGTAGACATGGTGCAAAGCGTGGATAGCGAGAAGACCGTGCAAGCGCTGGCGGCGGCCTTTAAGCACGCCGCCGTGCCGCTGAATGTGCTAATTGAGGTGAATATTGGCGAAGAAGCGAATAAAAGCGGGGTAGACCAGGCCGGGATAGAGGCCCTGGCCGACTGCATTGCCCAAACACCCCAGCTTCGGCTGCGCGGGCTGATGGCCATACCGCCCTTTGTGGCGGGCGAGGCGGTACGCCCCTATTTTGCCCAAATGCGCCAACTGTTTGTTGACATTAAGCGCAAAAAAATGGATAATGGTACTGTTAATATACTATCTATGGGTATGTCCTCCGACTATGAGATTGCCATACAGGAGGGTGCCACGATGGTACGCGTGGGAACCGAGCTTTTCGGCCCGCGGGGGTAGCGAGCGCCGGTAAAAACACAGCCGGCGGTGCTGGGCCAGGCGGCCCATGACTACTGTGACAAAAGGAGATTGACAATGGGTATTTTTGGTAAGATCCGGGACATCATGGGCGTGGACGACGAAGAGGATTTCGAGACCGAAGAAATGGACTTCATTGGTGCCCGTGACACGGCCTACCAGCCCGATGCAGACCATGTGCCTGAAAAACGCAACAAGGTGGTGAACATCAACGCCACCACCCAGCTGCAGGTGGTGCTGGTGAAGCCAGAGCGCTTCGACGACGCCTCGGCAGTGGCCGACCACTTGAACGCGCGGCGCACCGTGGTACTGAATTTGGAATCCACCAACAAGGAAGTGTCCCGCCGGCTGGTAGACTTTTTAAGCGGCGTGGCCTACGCCAACAACGGGCAGATCAAACGCGTGGCCAACAACACCTTCATCATCACCCCATACAATGTGGACATTGTGGGCGACATTTTGGACGAACTGGAAAGCAGCGGCGTTTTCTTTTAATAAAAAACGTGCAAAGCCGCAACAAAGCGCAGGGCATGCACGCTCTGCGTTTTTGAAGATATGGTGGCCGGGCAGCCCCTGCCGCCATACCCGGAAGAGCCTAACATAGCCGGGCGCCGGTAGTACGGGCAGCCCCGCCGCGATAAGCGATAAGGAGGAGCGAGATGACTTCACAGGAAATCCGTACGGTTACGTTTGAACAGACCAAGAAGGGCTATCGCCAGGAGGACGTGGACGACTTTTTGTCCAAGGTGGCGGGCGATATAGATGCGTTGACCGCCGCGCGCGATGCCGCGCTGGCCGAAAAGGCCGCCGCCGAAGCGGCCAGGGAAGACGCCGAGAGCAAGATGTACATTCTGGCCGAAAAGGCCGAGGAGTACCGCGGGCAGGAGGATATCCTGAAAACCGCGCTGATAAACGCCCAGCGCATGGGCGAGACCGTGGTGCACGAGGCCAAGCAAAAGGCCGACCAGATGCTGCGCGAGGCCACCGGCCAGGCGGAGCTTTTGCGCCAGCGGGCCGAGGCCGAGATAAACCGCGAGCGCCAGACACTGGACAACCTGGTGGCCGAGGTGGCGCGCTTTAAATCTACCGTGCTGAACCTTTACAAGCAGCACATTGAGTCTATGAGTGCGCTGGACCCGCCGCTGAACCACGCCGAGCAGGTGCTGGAGGAAAACGCCCCCAGAACCGATGTGGATGAGATAGACGTGGATGAAGAGCTGGCGATGATTGACGAGCCGGAACCCGTTATCATCCCGCACATGGTGCCCCAGCAGGAGGAGGATAACGACGAGGCCCTGCTGCACGCCGAAGTGGCCATGGAAACAGCGGCCGAGGAAGAGACCATCAAAGAGAAACCCGCCCTGTTTTCGGGGCAGCTTTTGGATGAATAGTGGCGGCGGGCCCCAGCCTGCCGCGCCCACTGAGGGGAGACCATTTTGCCTGATAAATATGACGATACGCTAAATTTACCCAATACCGAGTTCAGCATGCGGGCCGGCCTGCCCAAGAAAGAGCCCGGCATGCTGAAGGACTGGCAGGACAACGACCTTTACAACAAGATGGTGGCGGCCAACGAAGGCAAGCCGGTGTATATATTGCACGACGGCCCGCCCTATGCCAACGCCGATATCCACATGGGCACCGCGCTGAACAAGGTGCTGAAGGATATTATTGTGCGCTACAAGAACATGGCCGGCTACAAGGCGCCCTATGTGCCGGGGTGGGACACCCACGGCCTGCCCATTGAGCGCCGGGCCATGGAGAAGATAAAGGCCGACGCCAAAAAGAACAAAAGCAAAGATAAAAACGGCCACGACCACCAGGGCGAACACAGCCATGGTGTGAGTGACTATGAACTGCGGGAGATCTGCCATGACTTTGCGCTGCACTATGTGGGCGTACAGCGCGAGCAGTTTGAACGCCTGGGTGTTCTGGGCGACTTTGAACACCCTTATTTGACGTTATCGCACGATTTTGAAGCCAACCAGATTGCCGTGTTCGGCGAGATGGCCAAGCGGGGCTACATCTATAAAGGGCTGAAGCCCGTTTACTGGTGCCCGAACGACCGCACGGCTCTGGCCGAGGCGGAGATTGAGTACGAGGAAGAGCGCGTCGAGTCCATCTATGTGGCGTTTAAAACGGTGAAGGACAACGGCGTGCTGGAAAAAGCCGGCATCCCGGCCGACAAAACCTGGTTTGTCATCTGGACGACGACCGCATGGACATTGCCGGGCAATGTGGCCGTGTGCCTGGGCCCCCGCTACGACTATGTGGCCGCCCAGGTGGGCGAGCGGTATTACATCGTGGCCAAGGAGTTGCTGGAGTCCTCAATGGAAGCCTGCGGCATCACCGATTACCGCGTGGCGGCTGAGTTCAAGGGCAAGGACCTGGAGCGCATCGAGGCGCAGCACTGCTACCTCGACCGCCGCTCGCTGGTCATTGTGGGCGACCATGTGACGCTGGAAAGCGGCACCGGCTGTGTGCACACCGCCCCCGGCCACGGCGTGGAGGACTACGAGGTGTGCAGCCGGTTTTACCCCGAGCTGCCCATGATCGTGCCGGTGGACGACGACGGCATCCTCACCGAGGAAGCCGGGGAGTTCCAGGGCCTGTCGGTGTTCAAGGCCAGCCCGGTCATTCAAAAGCATCTGCGGGAAACCGGCCATCTGGTGGGCGCTCAGGTCATCGAGCACACCTACCCCCACTGCTGGCGCTGCCATAGCCCCATCATCTTCCGGGCTACCCAGCAATGGTTCTGCTCGGTGGAGGATTTCCGCGACGCCACCTACAAGGCCATTGACAGCGTGAAGTGGATCCCCGAATGGGGCCAGGACCGCATGACCGGCATGGTGCGTGACCGCGCCGACTGGTGTATCTCCCGCCAGCGGCTGTGGGGGGTGCCCATCCCGGTGTTCTATTGCGACGACTGCGGCGGGTATATCATCAGCGATGAAACCATTGAAGCCGTGCGCGATTTGTTTGCCCGCGAGGGCAGCAATGCGTGGTTCAAATACAGCGCGCAGGAGATACTGCCCAAGGGCTTTGCCTGCCCCAAGTGCGGCGGCACCCACATGAGCAAAGAGCGCGACACGATGGACGTGTGGTTCGACTCCGGCACCAGCCATGCCACGGTGCTGGGGGAGAACAGCCCCTGGAAAGACCACAGCTGGCCGGCCGACCTCTATCTTGAGGGCAGCGACCAGTTCCGCGGGTGGTTCCAGTCATCCCTGCTAACCGCGGTGGCCACCAAAGGCAAAGCGCCTTACCGGAATGTGGTAAGCTGCGGCTGGGTGGTGGACGGCGAGGGCCGCAAGATGAGCAAGAGCCTGGGCAACGGCATCGCGCCCGAGGAGATCATACGCGAATACGGGGCGGACATTGTGCGCCTTTGGGTAGCGGCGTCCGACTATCAGGTAGACGTGCGCATCAGTAAGGATATCCTGAAGCAGTTGTCGGAGGCATACCGGAAAATCCGCAACACAGCGCGGTTTATTCTGGGCAATATCAGCGACTTTGACCCCGATGCCCACAGCGTGCCCGACGACGCCCTGACCGAGCTGGACCGCTGGGCCCTGGCCGAGCTGGACAACCTGGTGGCCTTGGCGCGCGAGGCGTACGACAACTTTGATTTCCACAAGATTTACCACAACCTGCAACGGTTCTGCGTGGTCAGCATGTCCAACTTCTACCTGGATATTGCGAAGGATCGCCTGTATATCACTGAGACGGACGGCGTTTTGCGCCGCGCGGCCCAAACGGCGATGTTCCGCATTCTGGTGGCGCTCACCGAGATTCTGGCGCCGATTTTGGCCTACACGGCGCAGGAGATTTGGAGCTACCTGCCCCAATTTGCCGGCAAGCAGGATTATGTGGTGTTGCACGACATGCCCGACGCCGGCCGTTACAGCCTGACCGACGCGGAAAAAGTGAAATGGCAGACCATCATTGCCATCAATGCCGATGTGAAGAAGGTGCTGGAGACCGCGCGCGCGGCCAAGGAGATTGGTTCCTCGCTGGAAGCGGCCGTGGTGCTGCACTGCGATGATGAGCTTTATGCCTTTGCACAGGGCGTGCAGGATGAACTGGCCGACATCTTCATTGTATCCCAGGTGATTTTGGAGCGCGGCGGCAACGGCGCCGAAGGCGAGCTGGAAGGCCTGAAAGTTGAGGTGCGCCGCGCCGAGGGCGAGAAGTGCGAGCGCTGCTGGCAATACCACACCGATGTGGGGAACGATGCTACCCATCCCACACTCTGTGGGCGATGTGCGGCAATTATTGGGCACTAAAACACAAAAACTGCGCAAAGCCCATAAAGCTTTGCGCTTTTAACTATTATAATGATGCGAGGCAAAGAGATGTCAATAATTGTGACTCTTCTGCTGGTGGCGGGGCTGGTGGGGATAGATCAAGTTATCAAAGTGCTGGTAAGCAACAATATTGCGCTATATGATTCAGTACCCGTAATACCTGGTGTAGTAGAGTTGCACCATGTGCAAAACACCGGTGCGGCGTTCAGCTTTTTGGAAGGCCAACAGGTACTGCTGATTGTACTGACCAGTATTGTACTGGTGGTGGTGGCCGCCCTGCTTATTTTCCGCCAGCCGAAGGACAAACTGGAACAGATTGCTTTCATAATGATATTGGCGGGGGGCCTTGGCAACCTGATCAATCGCATTGCCTATGGCTACGTGGTGGACTATATCAACCTGTTGTTCATGCGCTTTGCAGTCTTCAATTTTGCCGATTGCCTGGTGTGCGTCGGTTTTGTGGTGCTAATCATAGCGGTGTTCCGCAGTGAACACAAACGCAAGAAGCTTGAAAAACAGCAGGCGTCTGCCACGGATGCCGTGGATGGAATAAAGACAGATAATGAGCAGGAAACGCATATTAAATATAATAATAAATTATATAATGAGTTAGAATCGGATAAATTTGAAAACGGAAAATCAGTTGGCAAGCCACTTCAAAAAGATGGAGAGGCTTGAAGTGGAGGTGCCCGCACAGGATGCGGGCGCCCGGATAGACCGTTATCTTAGCAATGCCTGTGGGCTGAGCCGCTCGGTGGTGCAAGGCCTTTTGGATGACGGGCATGTGCTGCTCAACGGTCAGCCGCCGCCAAAGAGCCGGAAGCTGGCCGAGGGGGATCGGTTGTCGATATACATCCCGCCGCCAAAGCCATCGGAATTGGTGGCGCAAGATATCCCGCTTGACATTGTTTACGAAGACAAACATTTGCTGGTGGTGGACAAACCCAAAGGTATGGTGGTACACCCGGCGGCCGGCAACCCGGACGGTACTTTGGTGAACGCGTTGCTTTATCATTGCGCGGGGTCTTTGTCTGGTATTGGCGGCGAGTTACGGCCAGGTATTGTGCATCGTATCGATAAAGATACCAGTGGCCTGCTGGTGGTGGCCAAGACTGATGACGCGCACGCGGGCCTTTCGGCACAGTTTGCAGCGCACAGTATTGAGCGGGAGTACGACGCGGTTGTTTATGGCCGCTTTAATGCGGACGAAGGCCGGGTGGATGCCCCCATAGGACGAAGCCGCACCGACCGCAAGAAGATGGCGGTAGTGGAAGTGAACGGCAAATCGGCGGTGACAACATGGCGGAAAGTGGCGGATTATCAGGGCTTTACCTATTTGAAGCTGCAGCTGTTGACTGGGCGCACCCACCAGATACGGGTGCACATGGCCAGCATTGGGCACCCACTGGCCGGCGATGCGGTATATGGACCCAAAAAAGTGATCAAACGGCTGGGCGGGCAATGCCTGCATGCGGGTGTATTGGGTTTTATGCATCCGGTAAATGGCGAATATATGCAGTTTAAAAGCCCGCTGCCATCTTATTTTGCCAACTTTTTGGCGCGACTGGGCAACACGGGGAATCAAGCGGAAATGGAGGACTAAGCGGCAAATGTTGCTGGAAAAAGCTTCAATCAAAGACCTGCTGGTGGTGTCTGACATGGACGGCACCCTTTTAACGAGCGACATGCGCCTATTGGGGTGTAATTTAGAGACCATACGCCTTTTTAGGGCGTTGGGCGGCCATTTTACCGTTGCAACCGGTCGGGTGCACAGCTCGGTACAGATGTATCCGGATTTGGTTGAAGTGATTGACCCGGCCATTACCTGCGGCGGGTGCGTCCTTTATGATTTTCAAAAAAATGTAGCGGCAAAAAGTACGGTATTGCAGCGCGTTGTAGCCCGCCGTGCGGTGCGAGATATCCTGGAAAGGTTTCCGGCCGTGGGTATTATGGTTATGGCCGATGATATGCGGAATTATAGAATGTCACCCTCGCGTATGATTGAAAAGTTGGCCGACGAAGAAAAGATGGCCTATTTTATTAGGCCGGACGAAGACTACCCCGAAGAATGGAACAAAGTGCTGTTTGCCGGCCCGCCTGAACTTTTGGTTCAAGTGGCTGATTATGTAAAAAACCGTACCTACCCGGGTGTATATTTTGTGCATACCAGCCCCACATACTTTGAGATGATGCCAAAAGGTGTTTCAAAAGCCAGCGCGTTACATGAGCTGTGCGGCCTGCTGGGTATACAAATGAAGCATACCATTATGATTGGCGATTACCTGAATGATCTTGACATTATGAAACAGGCCGGCCATGCGGTGGCCATGGGCAATGCGCCCGTGGAGGTACAGATGGCAGCCGACGAGGTGATTGCCACCAATGACCAAGGTGGGGTAGGGCAGTTTTTGTATGCATTGATTAAGCGATACACAGAATAGTGCGACAATACTACATATATAAATGTAAAAGGATTATTTTGTGATGCAAAGAATTGGTGCGTTTTTTGAGACCCGTTGGGTAGCGGTATGCTTGGCTGTGGTTGCGGCCATGATTGTTGTAGTGTCGGCTTTTATGTGGTACCCATCACTGTTGAGCAATAACACCGGCATGTTCAGATCCGCCACCCATTTTCTGCCGGAAACGGTATCCCCGGGGCGGGTGAATGTGAATACGGCGCCGGCTGAAGAATTGGCTGTGCTGCCGGGCATTGGCGAAACACGTGCGCATGCTATTGTGGCTTGGCGTGAAGAGAACGGGTGTTTTTCGGGACCTGAAGATTTGATGCAGGTGCACGGAATCGGTCCTAAGATCTTGGAGAATATAATGGATATGACAAAATATAATTGATATATATTATATTTAATGCATATTAAGCATTTGTGATAAATCGGAGTTGTATATGACCATGTGCGATACTTGAGACACTGGAGGATATACACCATGGCCGTGCAGAAAGACAGCGAAATTTTCATCAACCGTGAATTGAGCTGGCTGGCGTTTAACCGCAGGGTATTGGACCTTTCCCGCGAGAAGGATGTGCCGCTGGGGGAGCAACTGAACTTTGCGGGGATTTATTGCAGCAACCTGGATGAATTTTTCATGATTCGGGTGGGGTCGCTTTATGACCAAACATTGCTGAAAAGTGAGAGCAAAGAAAATAAAACCGGAATGACCCCACAGCAGCAAATAGATGCCATAATGCCAATGGTAGGCCAGTTGCAGCATCAGTGTGACAAAAATGTTCATAAATTATTTGAGGGTTTGCAAACGCTTGGCCTGGAAAAAGTAGACTTCAGCCAGCTGGCCAAAAAGCAGCAGAGCTTTTGGAAAAAGTATTTTCTAAGTGAGCTGTTTCCGGTGCTCTCGCCCCAGATTATTGACAGACGGCACCCGTTTCCTTTCTTGCGGGATAGGGAAATATACGTTGGGGCGTTTATGAAGGAGGGAAAGAGCGAGACTCCCGTGTTTGGCTTGATACCAGTGAGTTCTCAATTTGAGCGGTTGATTATACTGGCGCAGGAAGACCAACAGCGCTTTGCCGTGGTGGAGGAGCTGATTCTGCATTTTGCCGACATCGCCTTTGGCGGCAAGCGCAATCTGTTGTCCAAGTGCCTGTTTCGCGTAACGCGTAACGCCGACCTCAGCGCCGAAGAGGGGATGTTTGACCACGACATCGACTACCGGGTGGTGATGAGCGAACTGCTTAAAAAGCGGCGCAAGCAGGCCGCGGTGCGTTTGCAGTTCCACGAGGAACCGCCCGAGGCCATTAAAACCTTTTTGCTGGATAAGCTATTGCTGCCGGAAAACCAAATAATTGTGCAGTCAACACCGTTAGACTTGTCGTTCTTGCATCGATTGAGCAGTGAGCTGCAAAAACGCCATCTGCTAGAGCTGTTCTATGCGCCGGTCAAATCCATTCCGTCGCCACCCGATTATGACCTGTACGAAGAAGCACAAAAGCATGATGTGCTGATGTATTACCCCTACCAGTCTATGCGGGCTTTCATTCGGATGCTCTACCATGCGGCGCGTGACCCGGATGTTATATCTATAAAGATGACGCTCTATCGTGTTGCAAGCGAATCCAAAGTGATTGAGGCCCTGATTGCGGCAGCCGAAAACGGCAAAGAAGTGGTTACCATTGTGGAGCTTCGGGCCCGTTTTGATGAACAGAATAACATCGACTGGTCACGGCAATTGGAGCAAGCGGGCTGTACGGTAATCTACGGCTTTTCCGACTACAAGGTGCACTCCAAGCTGACGCTGATTACACGCAAAAAAGGCACGAAATATCAATATCTATCGCAAATTGGCACCGGCAACTATAACGAAAAAACCAGTGAGCTGTATACCGACCTTTCTTACCTGACCGCCGACCAGGAAATAGGCGAGGAAATAGGCGCGGTGTTCAACAACCTGGCCATGGAGCGCCTGACACAGCAGGTAAACCGGCTTATCGTGGCGCCATTGTTCTTCAAGTCGGTCATATTGAATGAAATTCGCACAGAGATGCGGTACACTGAAATGGGTGGCGCCGGCCGGGTGCTGATCAAATGCAATTCAATTTCCGACAAGAACGTGATTGAAACCTTGAGCGAGGCGTCCATTGCCGGGGTATCGGTGGATATGATCGTGCGAGGCATCTGCTGCCTGCAAGCCGGGCTGCCGGGGCTTACAGACAACATTCGGGTACACAGCCTGGTGGGGCGCTACCTGGAGCACGCGCGCATTTTCACCTTTGGTGAGGGAAACCGCACCCGGGTATATATCGCGTCGGGCGATTTTTTGACCCGCAACACCGAGCGCCGGGTGGAGGTGGGTGTGCGGATAGACGATGCCGAAATAAAAAAAACACTGTGCGATATATTACGCATGCAGCTGGAAGACAATGTCAACGCCAGCCTGATGAAACCGGACGGCAGTTATTTAAAACCGGTGCGTGACAAAGACGAGACGCGGTTTGACAGCCAGATGGCCATGTACCCCTACCTGCAGCAGCGGCTGCAGGAGCTTCGGCAGCAGGAAAGACAGAAAGAAAAACAGCGGCATGAAGCGCAGAGCAAGGCATCCAAGCATTCGAGTGATGGGGCAGCACGGCCCGGTTTTTGGCGCCGTTTGGCGGCGCGCTTTCGGCGCGAAGGCCACAGCAGAGAAGATATGTGAGCATAATAAAACCATGCGCCGGATATTTGGCGCATGGCGGCCTGGCTGAAGATATGCTTGTTCATAGCGTTCCGCAACGCCAGTTGCGGAACGCTATGCTTTTGGCTTTCATGATAAAGTACAGCAGACGCTTAAAGCTCCCGCTCCAAAATATCGGCAATACGCCGGCTGGCAAAGCCGTCGCCGTAGGGGTTGGCGGCCTGGCTCATGGCCTGGTAGGTGGCGTCGTCCGTTAGCAGCAGGTGCAGTGCCTCACGGATGCGCGCCTCCTCGGTGCCCACCAGCCGCAGGGTGCCGGCGGCAATGCCTTCGGGGCGCTCGGTGACGTCCCGCATCACCAGCACCGGCTTGCCAAGCGACGGCGCCTCCTCCTGTATACCGCCGCTGTCGGTGATAATGAGATGGCTGTGCGCCATAAAGTTGTGAAAATCCAGCACATCCAACGGCTCGATGATGCGGATACGGTCTTCGCCGCGCAGCACCTCGTCGGCCACCTCACGCACGGCCGGGTTCATGTGGATGGGGTAGATGGCCTTCACATCGGGGAACTCCTCGATGATGGCCCGGATGGCGCGGAACATCTGCCGCATGGGCTCGCCCAGGTTTTCGCGCCGGTGGGCGGTAATCAAAATCAGGCGGCTGCCGGCGGCCCAATCCAGTTGTGGGTGGCCATAGCTGTTCCGCACTGTCATGCGCAGGGCGTCTATGGCGGTGTTGCCGGTGATGTGGATATGGTCTTTGCGTTTGCCCTCCTGCTCCAGGTTCTGGGCGCTGAGGGCGGTGGGCGCAAAGTAAAACCGGGTAACGATGTCCACCGCCTGGCGGTTGAACTCCTCCGGGTAGGGGGCGGTAATGTCGTAGGTACGCAGGCCGGCCTCCACATGGCCCACGGCTATGCCGCTGTAAAAGCAGGCCAGCGCCGTGGCAAAGGTGGTGGTGGTGTCGCCGTGTACCAGCACCACATCCGGTTTCTGTTCTTCCAGCACGGCTTTCATCTTCAGCAGAATGTTGGTGGTGATGTCAAACAGTGTTTGCCGCTGCTGCATCACGTCCAGGTCTATGTCAGGCGTTACACCGAAAGCCAGCAATACCTGGTCCAGCATCTGCCGGTGCTGGCCGGTAACACAAACGGTGGTTTCCAGTGCGTTACGGCTTTGCAGCTCCAGCACCAGCGGGCACATTTTTATGGCCTCTGGCCGGGTGCCAAACACCACCATCACTTTTTTGGGCATGTGCGTACCTCCTGTGCGTGGTTGCCAACACTCACATTCTAACATCGAACGGACCCAAGAGCAACCGGGCTTTTTTATTGGCAAATAAAGCATGCGTTGCACATAATTGTGCCATTCAAGGCGGGCAGGGCAGGCATTCAACACTTTGTTCACCCATGTGCTGCGGGGGATGGGCAATCATTTTGAACATTTCGTAAAAAGTGCATAACATAAGCCATATTGATTGCTTTAATTGACAGAAAGGGCTGTAATGTCTATTCAGAGGGATCAGCAGGAGGCATAGACATTATTCTGCCGCAAAATATCACATCAACGCTGTTTTAGAGAAGTTTGACTGGGTAAACCGGTGATTTTACCGCTGGTTCTATAAGATATTCTACAGCCGGTTCCGCTATATCCACTGCCCCAGCAGCTTTATTGCAGAACAACTGGCGCAGAATGGCTATGCCGCCGAGACCCGGGTAATTTCCAATGGGGGTATCGCGGGTGTTCCGCAAGGTGGAGGTGGAGCGCCCCAAGGAGTTGGCGGGCAAGTTTGTCATCTTGATGATTGGCCGGCTGTCGCGCGAGAAGCGGCAGGACTTGCTGATTGAGGCGGTGAAACGCAGCAAATATGCCGACAAGATTCACCTGGTGTTTGCCGGCAAGGGCCCCACCCACGGCAAATACCAGCGCATGGCCAGGCGGCTGCCGGGCGGCGCCGAGTTCCGGTTCTTCTCGCAGGAGGCGCTGCTGCGGCAAATAAACATGAGCGACCTCTACGTCCATGCGTCCGACGCAGAGATTGAGGGCATCAGCTGCCTGGAGGCCATGGCCTGCGGGCTGGTGCCTGTCATCTCCAACTCCAGGCTGTCGGCCACCGGGCAGTATGCGCTGCACCCAAACTCCCTGTTCGAGGCCGGCGACGTGGCAGATTTGGCCGCCAAGATAGACTACTGGATAGAACACCCCGAGGAAAAAGCGGCGCTGAGCGAAGCTTACCAGCGCCAGCAGGACGACAACCGGGTGGATATCTGCGCCCGGCAGATGGAGGAACTCTACCAGCAGGTCATTGACACCACGGTGAATAAGCCATTTGAAGCCCTGCCGCTGTCCGGCTGGCGGAAGCTGCTGGCCCCCCGGCCCGAGAGGGTGAACAGCACCGTTTTCAGCCAAAAAAGGTGGCCGGTGCGGCTGTCGGGCTTTTTTGCCACCAACATTGTGCGGCTGCTGCTGCCCTTTCACAAGCTGTTCTTGGGCCTGCTTGTAACAGGCAAAGAAAATCTGCGCCATTTGCAGAAAGGCGCTATCAGCATCAGCAACCACATTCACATGATGGACTGCACCATGACCAAGCTGCCGTTTTTGTCGCGCAAGTTCTGGATCATCAGCCTGCGGGAGAATTTTGAGATGCCTGTGGTGGGTTGGCTGGTCAAACTACTGGGGGCGGTGTCGCTGGGCACCAGCCACCGCGATCAGGGCGCGCTGCATCGTAAACTGATGGAGCGCATAGACGCAGGCGACATTGTGCACTATTACCCCGAGGGCATGCTGGTGCCCTACCACAAGGGCCTGCGGGCGTTTCACAACGGCGCTTTTGCCTTGGCGGTGCGCGCCGGCTGCCAGGTGGTGCCCATGGTGCTGTGTACCTCGCGCCGTGGCGGGCTATACCGGCTGAAGAAAAAGCCCTGCCTGACGCTGCGGATACTGAAGCCGATAGAGCCGGAGCCGGACCTGGCGCCCAAGTACGCCCGCATGGTGCTGCAAAAGCAGGTAGAAGTGGCCATGCAGCGCGAGTTCGACAACCACACCCGTGAGCTGAAAACCAAGGCGTGGCCGGTGTTCCAGGAGCAATACGACGCTGAATACGCCGATATGGCCTATGAGGATGAAAGTGCCTGACCGCCTGCTGGAACCGGCATTCAACGCTCCAATTTTTCTTTGCACAAAAATAATGGTTGACAACTGGGAAGAATGACGATAGTATAAAGCCATTACAAAAGCGACGACCGGGAACCAGTAGCCTGCGTGGGCGGCCTGCAAGAGAGTTGGCGGGTGGTGCGAGCCAATGAGGACGCGGACAGGTGAATACATCCCGTGAGCTGCCCCCTGAACGGCACTTGGTGCCCAGTAGGGGCGGACGGGCACGCCCGTTACAGCGTTAGGGGTATGTTTGTACCCCGTGAGCGCGCGCGCTGCAAGGCCGTGCGGAACTGAGGTGGTACCGCGGTTTACCCCGCCCTCGGATTTTAATATCCGGGGGCTATTTGTTTTGCCAAAAGCCCGCCGGGAAGAAAGGTGTGGAGATGGTATGGTGATTCAAATCATTCTGTTGTTGGTGTTCTTTGCGGTTACGGTGGGGGTGGGCATCTACTTCCGTGGCCGCGCGCGTGACGTGGGCGGTTTTGTGCTGGGCGGGCGCAGTGTGGGGCCCTGGCTTACGGCTTTTGCCTACGGTACGTCTTATTTTTCGGCGGTGGTCTTCATTGGTTATGCCGGGCAGTTTGGCTGGCGCTTTGGTATTTCCGCTGTGTGGATAGGCCTGGCGAATGCCTTTATCGGCTCGCTGCTGGCCTGGGTGGTGCTGGGCCGCCGCACCCGCGTGATGACCCGCCACCTGGGCAGTGCTACCATGCCCGAGTTTTTTGGCGCGCGCTATGGCAGCAAGGGCCTGAAGGTGGGCGCATCGCTGATCACCTTCATCTTCCTGATTCCCTACACCGCCTCGCTCTACAACGGCCTGTCGCGCCTGTTCGCCATGGCTTTTAATATAGACTTTACACTCTGTATCGTCATTATGAGCATTCTGACAGCCGTTTATGTTATTGCCGGTGGCTACTTTGCCACCGCGGTGAACGACTTCATTCAGGGCATCATCATGCTGGGCGGCATAGTGGCCGTGGTGGTGGCAGTCATGCGGGTGAATGGCGGCTTTACGGCCGCGCTGGACTCTCTGGCACGGGTGTCGGACCCGCTGGTGAGCGACACACCGGGAATTTTCGCCTCCTTCTTCGGCCCGGACCCCATCAACCTGCTGGGCGTGGTGATTTTGACCTCGCTGGGCACCTGGGGCCTGCCGCAGATGGTGCAGAAGTTCTACTCGATCGAATCGGAACAAGCCGTGAACAAAGGCACGGTGATCTCCTCGGTGTTTGCGCTGGTGGTGGCCGGCGGCTGTTACTTCCTGGGCTCGTTTGGGCGGCTGTATGCTGGCCGTGTGGACATTGCCACCGAGGGCTTCGATGCCATCGTCCCAACCATGCTGGAAAACTTGTCGCCCATATTGATTGGTGTTATTGTGGTTCTGGTACTGTCTGCGTCCATGTCCACGCTGTCATCACTGGTCATGGCGTCTTCGTCCACCTTCACGCTGGACTTTTTAAAGGGCAACGTGGTGAAGAAGATGACCGACAAGCAGCAGCTGCTGGTCATTCGGGTGCTGATTGCCATCTTCATCCTGATTTCGGCCATCATCGCGGTGGTTCAATACAAAGGCAACCTCAGCTTCATTGCGCAGCTGATGGGCATCTCCTGGGGGGCGCTGGCCGGCGCATTTCTGGCGCCGTTCCTCTATGGGCTGTACTGGAAACGGGTGACGAAACCGGCCGTGTGGGTGTGCTTTGTTTTCAGTGTGGTATTCATGCTGGCCAATATGTTTTTCAAGCAGGCGTTTCCGGCCATTCTGCAATCCTCCATCAACGCCGGGGCCTTTGTGATGCTGGCCGGGTTGGTTATTGTACCGGTGGTCAGCTTACTGACAAAAGCGCCGGATAAACAATTGGTGGATAATTGCTTCTCGGCCTATGACCGTACCGTCACTGTAAAAATGCGGGAGTCCCTGGGAGAAACAAGCGTAGCCGAAGCAGATGTGAAATAGACTATTATTGCAAAAAAAGAAAGCCAGTAAACGCTTAAAAAGCTTTTACTGGCTATTTTGATTCATTGATGGCTGCGTGTGGCAGCGTTATTTACCGCTGTTATACTAAAACCACTTCAAAACCGTATCGGTTTTGAAGCCGCGCGAAAGAATCGCGCGGAACCGCCCGCAGGGCGGTTTGGTTGCCGTTCATAGCCAAACGCACACCCGCAGGGTGTGCTGGCAGGCTTCGCCTGCCGACTTGAAAACCGTTTCGGTTTTCAAGTGGTTTGATTATATCAAGAATATATCGGCTATTCACCATTTGGGGTATTTTGCTGAAGCAGCGCTCTGGCCTCGGCCAGCGTGAGGTTGTGTGTGCGGGCCATGCGGGCCAGGTCTTCATATTCCGGCTTGCTTTTTGTGGTGCCATACCCGCTGCCGGTTTTCACTTGCACAGGGCCACAGGCTGTTTGCACAGTGGCCATGCTGCGGGCCAATGTGTGGCGGGTTTTCTGAACGCTGCGCAGGCCAAAGCTGCTGGTGTGTCGCAATATCAGCGCCGCCATGACGGTTTCATCCTCTGGGCGGCAGAGGCAAACCAGCAGCTGGCCAGGGCGGTTCTTCTTCATTTGCACCGGCAATAAAAAAGTGTCCAAGGCGCCCTGCTCCAGCAGGGTTTCCAGCGCAAAGGCAAGGTCTTCGCCGGGCATGTCGTCAAGACTACAGGCAAGTTCCACAATGTTTTGGGGTGTTGTGTCGGCACTGTTGTTATACTGGTCCCCAAGAAAAGCACGCACACAGTTGGCCATGGGGAAGTCTTTTTTACCCATGCCGTAGCCAATGGCGGTGGTGGTCATAAGCGGGGCGGGGCCAAACGCCTGCACAAAATGCTTGAGCAACGCGGCCCCGGTGGGGGTACAAAGCTCGCCACGCACCGCCCCGCCATAGGTGGGCACCCCCAGCAGAATGCTGGCCGTGGCGGGCGCCGGCACCGGCAGGATACCATGGGCGCAACGCACCTGCCCGCTGCCCACATGCACAGGGGAGGCCACAATACATTCGGGCGCCAGCTGCTCCACCAGCGCGCAAACGCCCACAATATCGGCCACGGCATCCAGCATGCCCACCTCGTGGAAATGCACAGCATCCACCGGTTTGCCGTGGGCTTTTGCTTCCGCCTCGGCAATCAGCGTATATACGGCAAGCGCGTCTGCTTTCACTTTGTTGGAAACAGGCAGGGAAGACAATATATTATGGATATCGTCCAGTTTTATATGATGATGATCGTGCATATGCGGCGTGGCATTATGACCATGTGCACACGCATGATGATGATCTGTATGGTCATGCCCGGCGTGCTCGTGGCTGTGCACATCCTGGCTGGTTTCTTCTGCGCCGGCAACCGTAACAGAAACATGGGTGCCGGTAATGCCACATTTTACGGCCGTTTCGCGGGTAATGTGCACATCCGGCAGTTTCCAAGCGTTCATCTGGGCAATAAAGCCGTCGGGGTCGGGGATAAGCTCCAGCAGGGCGGCCAGCAGCATGTCGCCGGCGGCACCCATGCTGCATTCCAGGTAAAGTGTCCTCATCCAATGCCCTCCATTTGGTTGATGCGGTGGGCCAGCAGCCCCGCGCCAAAGCCGTTGTCAATGTTCATAACCGCCACACCGCTTGCGCAGGAGTTCAGCATCGCCAACAGGGATGACAAGCCCCTAAAATTAGCCCCGTAGCCCACACTGGTGGGCACGGCAATAACCGGGCAGCTTACCAGCCCGCCCACTACACTGGCCAAAGCGCCCTCCATACCGGCTACCGCAATCACCACACGCGCCTTTGAAAGTACGTCCATACGCGAAAGTAAGCGGTGTAAGCCGGCCACACCAACATCGTAAAGGCGAATGACTTTACTGCCCAAGACCTCTGCGGTAAGGGCGGCTTCTTCGCAAACAGGCATGTCGCTAGTGCCGCCACTGGCCAACACTATGGCCCCGGTTTGCGGCTTGGCGGTGTCGTGGTTCACAATGGCCATTTTGGGAATAGCATGGTACTCCATCACAAAGCTGCGGCCAAGCACTTCTGCGGCTTCCGGCGCCAGACGGCTGACGATAATGTCTTTACTGCCGGCATCCGCCATGCTTTGCAGGATGCCGGCAATCTGTTCGGTGGTCTTGCCGCTGCCATAAATCACCTCGGGCATGCCCTGGCGCAGGGCGCGGTGGTGATCCACATTGGCATAGCCCAGATCTTCAAACGGCTGCAGTTTCAGCTGGGCTACGGCACGCTGGGGTGTTAAGGCACCAGATTGCACCTGCTGCAGCAGGGAAAGCAAAGCATCTTGATTCATCGAATATACTCCTTGCGGTTTATGCTTCTTCCGGGCGTGGTGTTAAGTCCAGCAGAATGTCTGAAAACCAGGGGGAAAGTTTGTTGCGCAGTTCTTCGTGCCGGGCGGCGGCAACGGTAATCTGCGCTGCCGGCAGCTGCAGCTTTCCCGCATCGCCCAGCACGCGCACCCGAAAGTCGGTGAAGCCCAGCCGGGCCAGCGTGTCTTCGGCGGCTTCAATTTTTTGCAGGGTATCGGCTTCCAGCGGGGTGCCTGTGGGCACCCGGGTGGCCAGGCAGGCGTAGGCCGGTTTGTTCCAGGTGAAAAGCCCGGCCTGCCTGGAAAACGCGCGTACCTGCCGCTTGGTCAGGCCGGCCTCGCGCAGGGGAGAGCATACCCGTAGCTCGCCTAACGCCCGCATGCCGGGGCGGTCATCCGCGTTGTCGGAGGCATTGCTGCCGTCCATCACCACCGGGTAGCCATCGGCCGTGGCCCTGGCCTGTATTTGGCCAAATATCGCTTTTTTGCAGTGGTAACAGCGATCTTGCAGGTTGGCGGCCACCTGTGGCAAGGCCAAGATATCATACGGCAGCACGGCGAGCGGCGCGCCTATATCTTTGGCGAAGCGGCGGGCGTCCTCCAACTCAAAAGCGGGCTGGAAAGCCGTGCTGACATAATAGGCTTGGACGTCAACGCCACAGGCCCGGCAGGCATACAGCAGGTAGGCGGAATCGACACCGCCCGAAAAACCCAGTGCGGCGCGCGGGATGGCACGCAGCAGCTTCGCCAATTCTGTTGGCACAGCCAAGGGCAGAGAAGCAGAATTTGTCATGGAAGCGCCTCTAAATGGGGGATAGTGGAAAGCTGCGGAAACTGCATTCTATTTTAACATATTGTGGGGGGGCGTGTCACGGGGAATACCAGGCGATCACACACCGCTTAGCCAAAAAAAATATTGCAAAATAACAAGAAATATGCTTGAATCCGGCCTGCACTTTGTGATAAAATATGCAATGTTGGCAAGGCGCGTGGCATATAACTAACAGATTTGAGTAAAATAATACCTATATGGGGAAAGCGCATTCCCCGGCACACAGCGTGCCATGCCCCAAATACAGATGTAGAAGGAGGTTCAATCATGAAGAAGTATCTTGCGGAGTTTGTGGGTACGTTGATTTTGGTGTTCTTCGGCTGCGGCACCGCGGTGGTAACCGGCGGCCTTACAGGTGGGCTGGGCATGGGCACCCTTGGCGTGGTGGCCATTGCGCTGGCGTTCGGCCTGGCCATTGTGGCGGCCGCGTATGGCATTGCCCAAATTTCCGGCTGCCATGTGAACCCGGCGGTGTCCCTTGCCATGCTTATTTCCGGCAAGCTGAGCGTTATGGATTTTGTGGGCTATATCATTGCGCAGGTGGTGGGCGCCATTGCGGGCGCCGGGCTGCTGAAGCTCATCGTGCTCAACTCTGAGGCGCTGAAAGACGTTACCGGCCTGGGCCAGAACGGCTTTGGCGCCGAGAGCGCCGTGGGCCTGTCAATGGTTGGGGCCCTGATTGTGGAAGTGGTGCTCACCTTTGTCTTTGTCATGGCCATCCTGGGGGTTACCTCCAGCGATAAAACCAGCCACATGGGTGGGCTGGTTATCGGCCTGACGCTGACTTTTGTGCACATCATCGGCATTCCGCTTACCGGTACCTCGGTAAACCCGGCACGCAGCCTGGGCCCCGCCCTGTTGGTGGGTGGCACCGCACTGTCTCAGGTATGGGTGTTCATACTGGCACCGCTGGTGGGTGGTGCGCTGGCCGCCCTTGTGTACAAGGCCATGTACGCTTCCAAGAAAGCCGCGTAAAACGGTTGTTTAAAACAAAGCCCCGGAGCGATACCATGGCAGGTATCCTCCGGGGCCTTTTTATGGCGTCATAAGATGGAAAACTCCAAAACGGCGTGAGGAACGGCATCGGCGCCGGTAAGCTGGATTAAATGCGCGCCGTTGGCGTTGGCACGGCGGGGGATCAGCCTGTCTCCCTGTTTGGCCGGCTTTTTGTACTCCACCCGCAGCCGGGTGGGCTCATAATCATCAGGCAGATATTCCATGGCGGCCTGCACATAGCGTGCATGGGATGAACGCGCCGGAATACTTTTTGTCTAAAGACAATTCAAACGAATACGGCGGTTTCCCCGAAGAGAGAAAAGGGCAGCGCACAGGTGTTGCCCTTTTCTTTCGCCCGATAACAGTAGTCGGCTCCCACATCGGGCCAACTTGGCCCGATGTCACGGGATTACCGGCAACGGCATCGGAGGATGATTGCTATGCAGGTAGTTGAGCAAAAACGGAACACAACACCATCTGGTGAAAACATCGCAATATACGCCACCGGAAAGGTATCCGTCCGGCTGGTTGGCACTTTTGGGGAAAGAGTAAAACTGGACGATTTGCTCTATTCCATCGCTTGCCAAAAAATCGCGGGCAGACTGGCCGAAAATCGACATCCTTGTGCCTAAATGCGGCTGTTGGTATAATGATAGTAGGGTAAATGATAGGTTGTTTATCACCATAAGCCGCGTTTTTGTGTGGGAAATCAGGAGGTTTTTCACATGACGAAAACGCAAACAGCAATCATGACAATTTACGTCGCAATCTATCTTCGATTGAGCCGGGACGACCAAAACGGCAACGCCGAAAGCATGAGCATTACACACCAGCGCGACATGCTGATGGAATACTGCGAAGAAAGGGGCTGGACGGTATACGACATTTATATCGATGATGGGTTTTCGGGAACGACCTTCGAGCGGCCCGGCTTCCAGCGCATGGTCGAGGACATCAAGTCCGGCTGCATCAATGTGGTGCTTACAAAGGATTTATCCCGGCTGGGCCGGAATTACGTCATGACCGGGCAATACACGGATTTTTTCTTCCCTGAACACGGCGTTCGCTATGTGGCGGTCAACGACAGCTACGATAGCGATAAAGAGGACAACGACATCGCACCTTTCAAAAACATTCTCAATGAAATGTATGCGAAGGATATATCCAAGAAAATCCGCTCTGTTCGACAGACCAGTGCCAAGCAAGGCAAATTCATGGGAAGTAAGCCTCCGTATGGCTACATCAAATCTTCGGAGAATAAGCACCAGCTTGAAATCGACCCGCCCGCCGCTGAAATCGTGAAACGGCTGTTCCGCGAGTTTGCCGCAGGTGATAGCGGACGTAATATAGCCGCTACACTCAACATTGAGGGCGTGGATACGCCAGCCGAATATTACTACAAGCAGACAGGCAAGCGGGCCACCCGAAGCGACAGCAGCCCACAATGGGGAAGCGCCACAATCATGCAGTTGCTGAAAAACCAAGTCTATATCGGCAATATGGTACAGTGCAAGCGCAAGGTTTCATCCTTTAAGACCAAGAAGCGGCTTGTTACCAATCCTGACGCATGGGTGGTTATGGAAGATACGCACATGGCAATCATAGAGCCGTACACATGGGAGCGCGTTCAAAAGCGTATGGAAAAAACCAAACGTGCGTCCTCCAACAATGCGATACAGGCCAACAGCACCGATGAAGTGAATCTGTTTTCCGGTATTATCCGGTGCGCTGACTGCGGCGCGGCTATGGCTTTCATCCGGCGCGAAAGGAAAAACGGCGCAGACAAAATCACCTATCGGTGTGTCCGCTACAACAACAACGGGAAAAATACCTGCTCCCCGCACACCATAGATGGGGAAGTGCTGGAAACCGTGATTTTGGCCGATGTGCAACACCACGCAAAAATGGCGGTCAAGGACGAAAACAAGCTGCTGAACAGGCTCTTGTCTTTTTCCGGGCGGGAGGCGGGCAACAAAAAAGCCGCGCAGGACAAAACCTTACGCGACACCACAAGCCGTATTCGGTTCATCGAGGACGCCAGTCGCAAGTTGTTTGAAGAAAAGATACAGGGCAACGTGCCGGACAGCATTTTCAAAAAACTGTTTGCCGACTATGAAAAGGAACTAACCGAACTGGAAGGACAGGCCGCCGATCTGAAACGCACTATGCAGGACGAGGCCGATGGCAAAGCCAACGTGCAGAAATGGATTGAATTGGCGAAAGAGTGCCTTTCCCTTGACAAGCTTGACCGGGCGATGGCGTATCAGCTGATAGACCAAGTTGAAATCCATGAGCAAGAGGACGAGAGCGGCCTACCTACGTTTGTGCTCCTTACCGGGGCAACAATGCCCTGGATGTGGGCAAAATGCGAGAATACTGCCGCCAGCTTTACGAGGCGGGCTATATGCCTGTTTGCCCCAACCTGCATTTTCCGCAGTTTTTGAACATGAAAACACCGCAGGAGCGCAAGGCCGCGTTGGAAATGGCGCAGAACCTTTTGCGGCGCTGCCGGGTGGTGGTGGTGTGTGGGAAAGCCCTCACCGATACCATGATGTGCGAGATTATGCTGGCCCAGCGCCTGCATATTACCTCAACCACACTTGATGGCATCATGGTGATCCATAACCGCAAAGAAAATGCGCCGGCCACTGGCGAGGTGTCCGGGTGAACCTGTTAAACGCATTGTTGGTTGAGCCAGAGCAGCCCCCGCGGGAGGTGTGGGTGGCGAATGGCAAAAATGGAATCCTGATCCATATCGGCGGGGATGCTGTTATGCGGTACAATGTGCCGGGCGACCCGGCCTGTTTTTTGTTCAGCGCCGAGCCACATGGCAACGGGCGACGGCTGAACCGTGCCGTGCTTGATGAAGCTGGCAACACCCTTTTCATTATATCCGGGCCATTTTTGATTATCGGGCGGCTGTTTGAAGATGGGCTTTGTGACCTTTGCCCGGAGCAGGTGGCCGCATATCGCCGACGGTTTCATCTTCCACATGCGTTCGTGCGGAAAAACAATCAAATCGTACTTTGGGAAAAAAGTGGATAGGAGGATTATGGACGACAATACCTATCGTATTTATCAAGTGAAAAGCATCCTGTTTGAAGGTGAGCAGTATAATCTTCGGCGGGATGTTTCCTTTGCCGGGCTTGAAACCCTAAAGAGCCGGGGCCTGAAAGTTGACCCTTCAAACTATGTGCTAATGTATACCGCGCAGCTTGAAGATTGGATGACCCCCGAACGTCTCTTTGAGAAGTTCAACATCAATATTCCATCCGATTTTTACGGTCATTCGATGTCGGTGTCTGATGTGGTGATTTTCGTAAAGGGCGGTAAAGAGACCGCCTATTTTTGTGACCGTGTGGGTTTTGCCAAGCTAGACAGCTTTACCACCCCGGAAAGTCCCCATGTGTCCCGCAAGGCAAATAAGGCACCCAGGAAAAAAGGCGGCGATGCCCGATGAACAGGAGTGCATGATATATGCGCGAACAACGCGATTTTTACGAAGTCTATAGCTATGGTGATAGGCTAAAGCCCGGAGATAAATTAACCATAGAGCATTCCATTTCCAATCGGGATGATGGAACGAAACAGTCTCGGCTTGGAAGGGCTTTCTCCAATCCATCGGCCTGCGGCACATCCGTTTTCACGACTTGCGCCACACGGCGGCCAGTATCATGTACAACGAGACAGGGGACTTCTTTTTGATTGCATCCATCCTGGGCCACTCTATTAAAGGTATGGCAGAGGATTTGAAGGTCAATCTGCCAGAGGCCACCACCGAGCAATATATAGATGTGGATTTGGAACACCGAAAAGGCACCCTGGACAAATACCATAATGCGCTCTATACTAGGCCCAAACCTAAAAACGAGCGCAAGGCGAAATACCACGGCAGGCTTGACAGCCGATAAAAAAGCCCCGCGTAACGCTAGGTTACACGGGGCTTTTGCTCTGGCGGAGAGTCGGGGATTCGAACCCCGGATGCCTTTAAGGGGCATACACGATTTCCAGTCGTGCGCCTTCGACCAACTCAGCCAACTCTCCGAATGATATATCGTGCTTTTTTGTGCTTGTTCAACATTTTCATAACAAAACGCCTGTTTTTATAACATTTTTTGGGTGTGCAGCAGGCGGTGTAATGACAAACCAAATCTTGAAAACGCTTATCCTACGCCATTTATTCGCGTTTTTGTTGAAGGGATGCTGTTTTGTTGCGGTGCGATTTCCAATCAGGCGGGGACTATTTCCAGTCGCGCGCCTTCGACCAAACTCAGCCATCTCTCCGTATGACGCTTTATCGCTCTTTATAAGTGCTGATAAAGGTGTTTTCTAGCATTTTGGGTATCACGGTGCTTATATTCTAGCACGTTTTGAAACCCATTGAAAAGCCCAAAATAATAAACAACATACAAACATCAATTATCACGGTGCGCTTTGACAGATACCTTGTGATACCATGCGACTGCGGTGTGGGAAATGCAGTATTTCCAGTCGTGCGCCTTCGACCAACTCAGCCATCTCTCCATGGAGCGTGAGTCCGCTTCTCATAATATAATAATCCGGCCTGCAATGTCAAGAGTAACCCATACGATATAAAAATGTCTTTATGCGCCACGCCTTTCCATCTCGGCCCAAGAGCCGGGCTTCGCATGATTGGCCTCAAAACAGTACCGCGGCGGCGGTCTCTGCGTGCGCAGTGGGTGGCGCATGGAAGATTTGCCCAGGGGGCCGCTTTGTATTGTTTTGCTCTGCAAATCAAAATTGGTGGTAAGCCTTCCCAAGTCTTGTTTTATGCCATAATCTGTATTATAATACTTTAGTGCCTGCAAACTGGGCCCTGTTTTTTGTAAAGCGCGGTTGCAGTGTGGGAAAGTACGGGCTGCCCAATGCCGGCAAGGGGTGCCGCCGGGCAGGTGTATATTAATGTATAGGGGGATATGCATGGCCGATTATCTATCAATGACAAAGCCGCAGCTGCTGGAAGAGCAGGCCGGGCTGCAGCAGCAGTACGACGCTTTTGCGCAAAAGGGCCTGAAGCTGGACATGTCGCGGGGGAAACCGTCGCCCGAGCAGCTGGATTTTTCGCTGGGGCTGCTGGAGATGACAGACCATATTGATGACACGGGCGTGGACGCCCGCAACTACGGCGAGCTGGAGGGCCTGCCCGAAACACGCCGTTACTTTGCAAGCCTGCTGGGCGCCAAGCCCGAAGAGACCTTTGTGGCGGGCAACTCCAGCCTGAATTTTATGTACAACATGGTGGACCTTGGCTGGCGCAAAGGCTTTGTGCAGGGCGAAAAACCCTGGAAAGACCAGGAACGCATCAAGTTCCTCTGCCCGTCGCCGGGGTATGACCGCCACTTCCGCGTAACGGAGGTTTTCGGCTTTGAGCTGCTGATTGTGCCCATGACGCCCGACGGCCCCGATATGGATATCGTGGAGGACCTGGTGCAGGACGAAGCCGTCAAGGGCATCTGGTGTATTCCCGTCTATTCCAACCCGGACGGCTACGTGTATTCCGACGAGACGGTGCGCCGCCTGGCCAAGATGGACACCGCCGCGGGGGATTTTCGCATCTTCTGGGACAACGCCTATTTTGCCCACCATTTTACCAAAGACCACAAAACCTGCCTCAATATCCTGGATGAAAGCCGTAAGGCAGGGCATGAGGACCGGCCGCTGATGTTCTGCTCCACCAGCAAGATGACCTTTGCCGGGGCGGGCGCATGTGCCATGGCGGCCAGCGTGGCCAATATCAAGCTGGCCAGCGACTTTCTGTTCAGCACCACCATTTGCTACGACAAAATTAACCAGCTGCGCCACGTGCGCTACTTTGCGCGCGAGGGCGGGCTGGAAGCCCATATGCAGCGGCATGCGGCTGTGATTGCCCCCAAGTTCAAAACGGTAATCAAAACACTGCATGCCGAGCTGGACCACCACGGCAAGATTGCCCGGTGGACAGAGCCGGTAGGGGGGTATTTCCTCAGCCTGTTCACGCTGGACGGCTGCGCCAGGCGGGTGGTGGAACTGTGCAAGCAGGCCGGCGTGGTGCTTACCGGCGCCGGCGCCGCCTACCCTTACGGCAAAGACCCCAGCGACAACCATATTCGCATTGCGCCCACCTACCCGCCGCTGGACGAGCTGGAGCTGGCCGCGCAGCTGCTGTGCATTTGCACCCGCATGGCCAGCGTGGAGAAGCTGCTGGAAATTGCTTAACACTTTGACCGGGCGCACTGCGCCAAAAGCATGTTTTCTTGGAGGAAGCCATGAAAAAAAGAGGGAAGATTTGGTTCTTCGTCATCTTTGTCATCATCCTGCTGCTTACCGTTACCAACCTGTTTGGGGTGAGTTCCCGCTATGGGGACATCGTGACGCCAATCGTCAAGAGTGTGTCGGAAATACGCTTCGGTATCGACATCCAGGGCGGCGTGGACGTCACCTTCGTGCCGGCGGAAGGCGTGGAGGCCAACGAGACCCAGATGGAAGCGGCACAGGCGGTTATTGAACAGCGCCTCATCTCGCTGGGCATCACCGACTATGAGCTGTACAAAGATGTGGACCGAAGCCGGATCATCCTGCGCTTCCCCTGGCAGTCGGGTGAGACGGAGTTCAACCCCGAAACGGCCATACAGGAGCTGGAGGCCACCGCGGTACTCACCTTCCGCGAGGGCTATGAGGTGGACGATTATGGCGCCCCCACCGGGGTGACCGCCGAAAACATCATTCTGGAAGGCGCCGACGTGGTGCAGGCCGACGCCCTGTACGGGCAGGTAAACAGCAGCACCAGCGAATACTACGTGCGGCTTACCCTGAGCGAGGAGGGCCGGGCGAAGTTCTCTGAGGCAACGGCCAAGCTGGCGGCCCAGGGCGGCAGTATCTCCATCTGGATGGACGACGCCGTCATCAGCAACCCCACGGTGAACGAGGCCATTGATTCCGAGACGGCCGTCATCACCGGCAGCTTCACCGCCGAGGACGCCAAGAGCCTGGCCGACAAGATAAATGCCGGCTCCCTGCCGTTCGCGCTCAGCGCCGAGAGCTACTCCACCATCAGCCCCACGCTGGGCAGCACGTCCTTGCGGGCCATGGTTATCGCCGGCATTATGGCGCTCATCCTGGTGATCATCTTCATGATGGTGATGTACCGCCTGCCGGGCTTTGTGGGCAGTATCTCGCTCATTGGCCAGGTCATGGCCATGCTGGCGCTCATCTCCGGCTACTTTGTGGTGTTCAACAGCTTCACCCTCACCCTGCCGGGCATTGCCGGTATCATCCTGGCCATAGGCATGGGGGTAGACGCTAACGTCATCACCTCCGAACGCATCAAGGAAGAACTGCGCAGCGGCAAAAAGCTGGATGCCGCTATCAAGGCCGGCTACCAGCGCGGCCTGCCCACCATAGTGGACGGCAACGTGACGGTGCTCATTGTCGCCGCCATCCTGATGGGCGCCTTTGGCACGCCGGACAGCTTCTTCGGCACCATCCTGCGCCCCTTCTTCTTCGCCTTCGGCACCACCACGGCCGGCACCATCTACTCCTTTGGCTATACGCTCATGGTGGGTGTTATCCTCAACTTTGTCTTTGGCATCTTCTGCAACCGGGTGATGCTCACCTCGCTGTCCAAGTTCAAGTTCCTGCGTAAGCCGCAGTATTACGGCGGCCTGAAGCCCGGCCAGGTGGCGCCGGTAACCAAACCCATTGGTTTCATCAAAAACCGCAAGAAGTATTTCACCTTCTCCGGTATCCTCATTGCCGTAATTCTGGTATGCAGTTTTGTGTTTGGCGTCAAAGCCGACGTTCAGTTCCGCGGTGGTGCCATCATCACCTATTCGTACGACAACAGCTTTGAGGAATCGACTGCGCAGGGGATTGTTGACGAGACGCTGGGGGACACGGCCACACTGCAGCTGGGCGACAACGCCGCCACTGGCAAAAGCACCCTGACCATCACCCTGCCGGGCAGCCAGACGGTGGATGCCGCGGCGCTGGACACCCTGACCGAAAACCTGAACGCCGAATTCCCGGCAGCCAATTTTGAGCAGCTTGAAGTGAACAATGTGGACGCGACACTGGGCCATGCGTTCCTGTGGAAGTGCGTGGTGGCGGTGCTGTTGGCCGCCGTGCTCATTATGATTTATGTGGGCATCCGTTTCCGCAAAATTGGCGGCTGGCGCGGCGGCCTGACTGCCGTGGTGGCCCTGGTGCACGACCTCATCATTGTGTATGGCGTATTCGTCATCCTGGGCATCCCGCTGGGGGGCAACTTCATTGCCGCCATGCTCACCATTCTGGGCTACTCCATCAACGACACGGTGGTTATCTACGACCGCGTGCGTGAAAACCGAAGGCTGCACGGCAAGCGCATGCCCTTTGGCGATTTGGTAAACCTGAGTATCAACCAAAGCCTGCGACGATCGATCAACACCACGGTAACCACCCTGATGGCCATTGGCTGCGTGGTGATATTCTCCCTCGTCTATGGGCTGGACTCCATCTTCACCTTCGCCACCCCCATCATGATTGGCATGGTTTCGGGCGTGTACAGCAGTGTATGCCTTGCCGGCCCGCTGTGGGCAATGTGGAACGCCCGGCACGAAAAGGACAGCTCGCTGTCCCTTAAGGGCGGCAAGGCCGCCAAGCAGCCAGTGGCGATAGAAGCCACGGCCGGGGATATGCGGGAACCGGCCGACACGGACACCACCGAAGCCCTGCCCGACGAAGTGGTTCCGGTAAACGCCGCCCCTGCTACAGCCCAAGGGCCTGCGCAAAAGCCCAAGAGCGGCCAGGGTAAAAAGAAAAAGAAGAAACGATGAGCATAACAAAAAGCCGGCAGCTGAGCAGTTGTCGGCTTTTTGCCGCACTTAAGGCAGGCAGCCGGCGCTATGCCCCTTTTTACGCTTTACAACCGCGACAAACTATTGTAGAATAATGGGCAGGGTGTATGTGCCCAATGGGTATGTATTACCACAACATGATGTGCCGGAGGCGGTATGGAGATACAGTATAAGCGCATCCTGCTTAAATTAAGCGGGGAGGCACTTTCGGGGGACAAGGGCTTTGGCATTGATGACGACACCGTACGTTCCATCTGCCAGGGCATTAAGAAGGCCTACGAGACCGGCGTGGAGATCGCCATTGTGGTGGGCGGCGGCAACTTCTGGCGGGGGCGCGACGCCTCCAGCATTGAGCGTACACGTTCAGACCAGATAGGTATGCTGGCCACGGTGATGAACTCCCTGGCGGTGGCCGACGCGCTGGAGCAGTTGGGCCTGGAGGTGCGGGTGCAAACCGCGCTGGCCATGACGGCCGTGGCCGAGCCCTACATCCGCAACCGGGCCATCCGCCACCTGGAAAAGGGGCGCATCGTGGTGCTGGCCTGCGGCACCGGCAACCCGTTTTTCTCCACCGACACCGCCTCGGCGCTACGCGCGGCCGAGATAAACGCCGACATTATTTTTAAAGCCACCATGGTGGACGGCGTATATGACAAAGACCCCAAACTGCACACCGACGCGGTGCGCTATGAAACGCTGAGCTTCAGCGAAGTGCTGAACCTGCAGCTGAAGGTGATGGACTCCACCGCCGCCACCATGTGCCGCGACAACGCCCTGCCCATTTTAGTATTTGATATCTCCGACCCGGACAACATTGCCCGGGCGATAACGGGCCAGGCGCTGGGCACGCTGGTGGTGGAGCAGCCACGCTAAAAGAGGACAGGATAAAACGAAAACACAATGAAGGAGATGCGGGTATGGCCAGCGATTCGACCAAAGTGTATTCGGAGAAAATGGAGGGCGCGCTGCGCCATTTGACACGCGAGCTGGGCGCCATCCGCGCCGGCCGCGCCAACCCCGCCGTGCTGGACAAGGTACAGGTGGACTATTACGGCACGCCCACGCCCATCAACCAGGTGGCCGCCGTGGCGGTGGCCGAGGCGCGTATCCTCACCATCTCGCCGTGGGACCCCGCGCTGATGAGGGAGATCGAAAAAGCCATTCTGACCAGCGACATCGGCATCAACCCCACCAACGACGGCAAGCTGATGCGCCTGGTGTTCCCGTCGCCCACCGAAGAGCGCCGCAAGCAGCTGGGCAAAGACGTGATGAAGCTGGGCGAGGACGCCAAAGTGGCGGTGCGGAACATTCGCCGTGACGCGATGGAGGATTTTAAAGCCCAGAAGAAAAAGAGCGAAATCACCGAGGACGACCTGAAAGACCTTGAGAATGAGATACAGAAGATTACCGACAAGTACACCAAAGAGATAGACAAGATGTGCGAGACCAAGAACAAGGAAATTATGGAACTGTAAGCTGCCACCAATAGCCGCCGCGCGGGTGCGCGGCGGCTGTTTTACGAAATATTGCACTGAATAACCTGCGCTGCATAACAGTTTTAACACATATTTGCTGCATAATAAAATGCGGCTGCAGCACGTAAGGAGGGGGCGGCTATGCCAGAAAAAAAAGGGGCCGAGGGGCTTTCCATTGGCATTATAATGGACGGCAACGGCCGCTGGGCCAAACAGCGCGGCCTGCCCCGCACAGCCGGGCACAAGGTGGGCGCCGACGTATTTGACGACATTGCGCTGTACGCCAAAGACATAGGCGTGCGCGCGCTGACCTTTTTTGCCTTCTCCACCGAGAACTGGCAGCGCCCCAAGGACGAAGTGAAGGCCATCATGGACCTGTTTGGCCAGGCGCTGAAACGGATAGAGAAGTACCGCAAGGAGGACAACCAGGTGGTATTCCTGGGCGACCGCACACCCCTGCTGCCCGAATACCAAAAGCGCATGGCCGACATTGAGGCCAAAACGGCCCACCGCACCGGCATGATACTGAACATTGCCATCAACTACGGTGGCCGCGAGGAGCTGGTACGGGCAGCACAGCAGCTTGCACAGGAAGCCGCGGACGGAAAAATAAAACCGTCCGACATTGATAATGCCTGTATAGAAAAACACCTTTACACCAGTGGGCAGCCCATGCCGGACTTCATTCTGCGCACCTCGGGCGAGCACCGCATCTCCAACTTCATGCTTTGGCAAAGCGCCTACTCAGAGTTTATATTCGTGGACACCCTGTGGCCGGACTTCACCCCCGCCCACTTCGACGCGGCGGTGGCGGAGTACCACCGAAGAGACAGGCGGTACGGCGGGCTGTAAAATGGCGGCAGGGGGCATGGCATTGAAGACACGTGTGATCACATCGGTGGTGGGGCTGGTACTGCTGGCCGCGGTGATGGTATTCTACGAAACCATCTGGTTTAACCTGGTTTTCCTGGCGGTCTGCGTCATCGCCATCCATGAGCTTTACGTGGCATATGGCTTTACCAACAAGCAACTGTATGTTTTTTTTGGCTGTATTGTAATGGCGGCTATCGTCATGCTAAGCGACAACGAGATAGTGGTTCACTGGGTGCGCCCGGCGGCCTACCTGTTTGTGCTGTTCCTGGCGCTGTGCGTTGTTATCAAGTTTGGCAATGTGGATTTCGCCAAGCTTTCCGGCATGGTCATCTTCTCGGGCGTGGTGGTGTTTTGCTTTTATTCCTTTATACAGCTTAAAACACTGCTGCCCAAGGCGGAGTACGGCTTCGACGCCACCTATTTCGTCATTTTGATACTGGCCTACGCCTGGGGCGGCGACACCTGTGCCTACTTTGCCGGCCGTGCCTTTGGCAAACGCAAGCTGGCGCCCAAGGTGAGCCCCAAAAAGACGGTAGCGGGCGCTGTGGGTGGCGTATTTGGCTCCATGGTCATCGGCCTGCTGGTCACCATCATATACGTGCAGTTGGTGGGGCGGTTCCTGGGCTTTGAGCGGGTGCGCATGACCTACTACGTGCTGGTGTGCGCAATGGGCGCGGTGGCGTCGGTGCTGGGCATCATTGGCGACTTGTTCGCCTCGGCGGTAAAGCGCCAGTGCGGCATCAAGGACTTTGGCACCATCTTCCCCGGGCATGGCGGCATTTTGGACCGTTTTGACAGCGTGCTGTTGGTGGCGCCGTTCGTTACATTTATTGTTACTATGTTGTTTTACAATCTTCGGTTATCGGGGTAAAAGGAGGCGGGCATGGCCAAAAAAGTGGCATTGCTGGGCAGCACCGGCTCCATTGGGCGGCAAAGCCTTGAGGTGATAGACGCGCTGGGCTACCAGGTGGCAGCCCTGACAGCCGGCCGCAATGTGGACCTGCTGGAGCGGCAGATACGCAAATACCACCCGCCGGTGGTGGCGCTGGCCGATGAAGCTGCAGCCGAAATGCTGCGCGGGCGCCTTTCAAACCTGAAAGAACCGCCGCAGGTGCTTTACGGCAGGGATGCCGCCCGCAACGTTGTGGCCGAGTGCGATGCCGACATCGTATTGAACGCCATTGTGGGCATAGCCGGGCTGGAGGCCACCCTGACGGCCCTGGCCGGCGGGGTAGACGTTGCCCTGGCCAACAAGGAAAGCCTGGTGGCCGGCGGCGATTTGGTGCTGAAAGAGATGGCCGTTACCGGCGCCAACCTGTTGCCGGTGGACAGTGAGCACAGCGCCATTTTCCAGTGCCTGCAGGACGTCCACTCGGCGAAAAGCCTTGAGAAGATCATCCTCACGGCCTCGGGCGGGCCATTTTATGGCTGGAACCCCGAGCAACTGGCCGGTGTGGGCAAAGCCCAAGCCCTGAACCACCCCAACTGGAGCATGGGGCAGAAGATCACCATAGACTCCGCCACGCTGATGAACAAGGGCCTGGAGCTGATAGAAGCGATGTGGCTGTTTGGCCTGCCGCCCGAACGCATTGAGATATTGGTGCAGCGCGAAAGCATCATCCACTCCATGGTGCAGTTCAGCGACCATTCGGTGCTGGCACAGCTGGGTATGCCCGACATGCGCCTGCCCATCCAATACGCGCTCACCTGGCCGCGGCGGTTGCCTGGCCCGGCCCCCGCGCTGGATTTTGACACGCTGTCGGGCCTCAGCTTTGGCCGGCCGGACGCCGACACCTTCCGCTGCCTGGCGGCCTGCCGCAGGGCAGCCGAAAAAGGCGGCCTGGCGCCCTGCGCGGCCAACGGCGCGAATGAAGAAGCCGTGGCCCTCTTTTTGCGGGAGGAGATAAGCTTTTTGGACATTGGCCGCCTGGTGGAGGGCTGCGTGGACAGCGATAGCTACGCCGGCGGCTATGCGCTGGACGATGTGGTGCTTTGCGACGCACAGGCGCGGCAGTATGTGCGGGAGCATTTATAAATTATATCTGGGGCCTGATGGGTGTGTACAAACACAGACTGAGGTAGAACAATTTGGACATTTTGAACATTGTATTGATGATCGTTGTGGGCCTGCTGGTCTTCGGCGTGGTTATTTTTGTGCACGAGCTGGGGCACTTCCTTGTGGCCAAGTGGAGCGGCATCAAGGTAAAAGAATTTGCCATTGGCATGGGCCCCACCCTGATAAAGTTTGGCAAAAAAGAAACCAAATACGCCCTGCGCCTGCTGCCCATAGGCGGCTTTGTAAGCATGGAGGGCGAGGACGAGGAGAGCGACGACGCCCGCAGCTTCCAGAAAGCGCCCATTTGGAAGCGTATACTGGTAACGATTTCCGGCGCCATCATGAACTTGCTGCTGGGCTTTTTGGCGCTGGTGGTGATGGTTACTTTTACTCAAAACCGTAGCATTGATGGCAACATTGACGTTATTGCCACCCGGCAGGTGGCGCAGGTCATCTCCACATCCTCCGGGCTGCAGGTGGGGGATACCATCGAAAAAATAAACGGGCGGCAGGTTTTTACCATCGCCGACCTAAATTATGAGTTTGCGCGCACCAAAAACGGTACCTTTGACATTTTGGTGAAGCGGGACGGCAAGGATGTGCTGCTGGAGAATGTCACCTTCGACACCAAAATTGCCTACGACAAAGAAACCGGTGAACCTATTATAGATGCCGCTACCGGAAAACCCTTTGAGTATCTGGATATGGGCGTGGTGATTGTTGGCGTTCCAAAATCATTTTTATCGGTTATGGAAAGTGCATTCAACAACACCTTGTCTTATTCTCGCCTCATCTACCTGTCGCTGTTCGATCTCATCACCGGGCGGGTGGCCATCAACCAGCTGTCGGGGCCGGTGGGCATCATCAGCGAAATTGGCAAGGCGCTGTCCATCGGCTGGCAGTCGGTGGTGCAGATGCTGGCGCTCATCTCTATCAACCTTGGTATTGTGAACATGCTGCCCCTGCCCGCGCTGGACGGCGGGCGCACCGTGCTGCTCATCGTGGAGGCCATACGCCGCAAGCCGCTGAAGCAAAAGTATGAGATCATCATCAATGTGGCGGGCTTTGTGCTGCTGATTGGATTGATGGTGGTGGTGTCCTTCAGTGATATCCAGAAGCTGATTATGGCTTAGGATGGTGAAAATATGCGCAGAGTAAGCAAACAGGTGCTGGTGGGCGGCGTGGCCATGGGTGGCGGCGCGCCGGTAACGGTGCAAAGCATGCTTTCCGTGCCGGCGGCCGATGTGGCCGGCAACGCGGCGCAGGCCCGGCAGTTGGCCGCCTGCGGCTGCGAGGTGCTGCGGGTAAGCGTGCCCGCGCTGGAAGACGTGCGCCTCATCGGGGCCATCAAGGCGGCGGTTGCCGTCCCGCTGGTGGCCGATATCCATTTTGATTACCGCATCGCGCTGGCGGCGCTGGACGCCGGCGTGGATAAAATTCGCATCAACCCCGGCAACATTGGCGGCGCCGAGAAGGTAAAACAACTGGCCGACGCCTGCAAGGCGCGCGGTGTGCCCATACGCATCGGCGTAAACGGCGGCAGCCTGGAAAAGCCGCTGCTGGAAAAATACGGCGGCCCCACGCCGCAGGCTTTGGTAGACAGCGCCCTGGGCCACGCCCGCCTGCTGGAGGCGCAGGGCTTTGAGGACATTGTACTCTCGGTGAAAGCCAGCCGCGTGGCCGACATGGTGGAGGCTTACCGCCTGCTGGCCGCACAGTGCGGCTACCCGCTGCATTTGGGCGTTACCGAGGCCGGCACCTGGCGGGCGGGCCTTGTGAAGAACGCTGTGGGCATCGGCGCATTGCTGCTGGACGGCATTGGCGACACCCTGCGCGTCTCGCTGACGGCCGCGCCCGAAAAAGAGGTGCGGGCCGGCTTCGATATCTTGCGGGCGGCGGGGCTGCCCGCGCCGGGGCCGGAGGTCATCAGCTGCCCCACCTGCGGGCGTACCAACATCCCGGTGGCGCAAATTGCCGAGGAACTGGAGCGGCGCCTGGCCGGCAGCCCAAAGGCCATCAAGGTGGCGGTAATGGGCTGCGTGGTGAACGGCATTGGCGAGGGCAGGGAAGCCGACATCGGCATTGCCGGCGGCATGGACAGCGCCGTGCTGTTTGTGAAAGGCGAGCAGGTGCGGGTGCTGCGCGGCAACTACCTGGAAGCATTGCTGGATGAAATAGAACGTTTATAGACGAAGCATAAACCTGCCGCGCACATGCGGGAACCCGGCGGCAGGTTATTGGATAAAAAATGGGGTATCATAACCGCCGCGGCGCTGTGCCGCGGCCGCAAAACAACGGGGTGTGGGAGGTTTGATGACATGGGCTTGGCGCTAAAAGACTTGTGCCCCGGCATTGAGCGGGAGGCGCAGCTTTCCTCGCTTGGTTCAGATATAGTAGTGGAGCGGGTGCAGGTGCTGGAAGACGGCACGCAGGTGCAGGTGCTGTGCCGGTACAGCCGCCCGCTGGCAGGCAAAGAGCGCGAGGCTTTGAATCGCGCTCTTTCTGATGTGCTGCCCCACACCCGGGTGCAGCTTGAGGTGGCCTTCCCCTGGGCGGCCCTGACGGCCGATGGCATACATGAGTTGCTGCTGGAATTGCGGGACAGGGGCCTGCCGCTGAACGGCTACCTGAATGGGGTGCAGGCCGAGCTGGCCGGCACGCGGATCACCTTAAAATTTTCGGCCGGCAGTGCCCTTTTAACGGAAATCGGCCTGCCTAAAGCGCTGGAGGATTTGCTTGAAACGCGCTGCGGCACCCGCCCAACCGTCGAGCTGGTGCAGGGCACAGCGGCGGCCGCGGCTTTATCAGCAGCTCCCGCGCAGGCAAGCACAGAGATGAAGCGTCAGGAAGAGGAGGCACAAGCCCCGCCCTTGGCCGGTGACGATGATGCCCCCCCTTGGGCAGACGACAGCGATGCCCCGCCGCCTATGATGGAAGAAACGCCCCCGCCCAGTGCCCCGCCGCGCCAGCCAACCCAGCGGGGAAGGGCCAAGGGCCGGAAAATCACCCTGCCGGCGGGTGCGACGCTGGAGCTGGAGAACCCCCAGGCCGAGCTGCTGCTGGGCGAGCATGTGAACCCCAAAAGCCTGACGCCCATTGAACAGGTGCAGGAGGGCACCGGCCGCTGTATGGTGTGGGGCGATGTGTTTGCCAGCGAGGTGCGCCAGCTGGCCCAGAACCGGCTGGTCACCGTTTCCATCACCGACTACACCGGCAGTGTGACGGTAAAGCAGCTGGTGCCGCTGAACAAGAAGCCGGGGAAGCTGGAGAATGTTTCCAAGGGCGACACGCTGGTGGTGCAGGGCGAATGCGTGTACGACCGCTACGCCGGCGACCATGTGCTGCGCCCCACCAACGTGATGCGGGTGCAAAAAAAGCAAAAGGCAGACACCGCCAAAACGCCCCGGGTGGAGCTGCACCTGCATACCCGCTTAAGCGCCATGGACGCCCTGTGCGACCCCGGCGAGGTGGTACGCACCGCCGCGGCCATGGGCCATAAAGCCGTGGCCATCACCGACCACGGGGTGGTGCAGGCCTACCCCGAGGCCATGCTGGCCTGCGATGCCGTGCGCAAAACCCACCCGGACTTTAAAGTGATTTACGGCTCCGAGCTGTATTTTGTGGACGACAAGGTGCCGGTGCTGGCCGGCGGCGCGGAAGGCAACCTGGCCGGCACGCGCTTTGTGGTGTTCGACATTGAGACCACCGGCCTTTCGCCCCGGAACGACGCCATTACCGAAATAGGCGCCGTTGTGGTGGAGGGCGGGGAAGTGAAAGAGCGCTTCCATAGCTTTGTTGACCCCGGCCGGCCCATCCCCAAAGAGATCATCAAGCTGACCGGCATCACCGATGAGATGGTGGCCGGCGCCCCGCCCGTGGCCGGTGTGGTGGCCAACTTTTTGGCCTTTGCCCAAGGCGCCGTGCTGGTGGCCCACAACGCCCACGACTTTGACATGCGCTTTATTGAAGAAGCCGCCCGGGCCGCCGGGCTGGAATTTACCCTGCCGGCCATAGACACGTTGACTTTAGCCCAGGCACTTTACACCGAGCTGCGCAGCTACCGGCTGGACGCCGTGGCCAAGCACCTGAAGATACCGCCCTTCAACCACCACCGCGCGGTAGACGACGCCCTGGCGCTGGCCGCCATTTTTGTGAAAATGCTGGAGGAGATAGACGCCCGGCAGGTAACGCGCCTGGAAAAACTGAATACCGGCATCGGCAGCCGGCGGGCGCTCTCGCGGCGGAACTACCACCTGATTGCCCTGGTGCAGAACCAAACCGGGCTGAAAAACCTCTACCGCATCATCTCCGAAAGCCATTTGGAATACTTCTCCACCGGCAAAAGCCGGGGGCCGCGGGTGCCGCGCAGCCTGCTGGACCGCCACCGCGAGGGCCTGATACTGGGTACCGCCTGTGAAGCAGGTGAGCTTTACCGCGCTATTTTAGACGATAAAAAACCGGAAGACCTGGAGATGATTGCCGGCTATTACGACTTTTTGGAGATACAGCCCACCGGCAATAATGAATTTCTGCTGCGGGATGGCCGCGTGGAAAGCCGGGAGACGCTGGAGGCCTACAACCGGCAGATTTTGGAACTGGGCCGCAAGCTGGGTAAGCCGGTGGTTGCCACCGGCGACGTGCACTTCATGCAGCCGAAGGACGCCGTATTCCGCGCCATTTTGCAGGCCGGCATGGGCTTTAACGACGCCGACAACCAGGCGCCTCTTTATTACCGCACCACCGACGAAATGCTGGCGGAATTTGCCTACCTGGGCCAGGATGACGCCTATGACGTGGTGGTGGCCGCACCCAACCAGGTGGCCAATTGGATAGACCCCGGCGTGCGGCCCATTCCCAAGGGCACCTTTACGCCCAAGATAGAGGGCTCGGACGAAATACTGCGCGAAACCACGATGGAAAACGCCTATAAGCGCTATGGCAACCCCTTGCCCGAGCTGGTGGAGAAGCGGCTGCGGCAGGAGCTGGATTCCATCATCAAGCACGGGTATGCGGTGCTGTATGTGCTGGCGCAGAAGCTGGTGAAAAACTCGGAGGAGCATGGGTACCTGGTGGGCAGCCGGGGGTCGGTGGGCTCGTCTGCGGTGGCCAACCTGGCGGCTATCTCCGAGGTAAACCCGCTGCCGCCCCATTACCTGTGCCCGGCCTGCCAGCACAGCGAGTTCTTCACCGACGGCAGCGTGGCCAGCGGGTTCGACCTGCCCGACAAAACCTGCCCGGTGTGTGGCGCAAAACTGATGGGCGACGGCCATGAGATACCGTTTGAGACCTTCCTGGGCTTCGATGGCGACAAGGAGCCCGACATCGACCTGAACTTCTCGGGCGAGTACCAGGCGCAGGCCCACAAATACACGGAAGAGTTGTTTGGCAAAGAGTACGTATACCGCGCCGGCACCGTGAGCGGCCTGAAGGACAAAACCGCGTTTGGCTATGTGAAAAATTACCTGGACGAACGCGGCCTGGTGGTGAGCGGCGCCGAGCAGGACCGCCTGATTCAGGGCTGCACGGGCGTAAAAAAAACCACCGGGCAGCACCCCGGCGGCATGGTGGTGGTGCCGGCCGACCACGACATCTACGACTTTTGCCCCATCCAGCACCCGGCCGACAGCAAGGAAAAGGGCGTCATCACCACCCATTTCGAGTTTAAATACCTGCACGAAACCCTGCTGAAGCTGGACGAACTGGGCCACGACGTGCCCACCATGTACAAGTACCTGGAGGACATGACCGGCATTAAAATGGACGACGTGCCCATGAACGACCCGCAGGTGATCAGCCTGCTGGTGAGCACCGACGCGCTGGGCGTGACAAGTGAGGACATTCAGAGCGAGACCGGCACCTTTGGCATTCCCGAGCTGGGCACGGGCTTTGTGCGCCAGATGCTGATAGAGGCCCAGCCCAAGAACTTTGGCGATTTGATACAGATTTCCGGCCTGTCCCACGGCACCGACGTGTGGAGCGGGAACGCGCAGGAGCTTATCCGCAATAAAACCTGCACCATCTCCGACGTGATTGGCACGCGGGACAGCATCATGACCGCCCTGCTGCACAAAGGCGTGGCGCCCAAAACCGCCTTCGACGTGATGGAGCTGACGCGCAAAGGCAAGGTGGCCACGGGTGGCTTCCCCGACGGGGTGGAGGCCGACCTGCGCGCCCATGATGTGCCCCAGTGGTACCTGGAGAGCTGCCGAAAAATCAAATACATGTTCCCAAAAGCGCATGCCGTGGCTTATTTGATCTCGGCCATCCGGATGATGTGGTTTAAAATATACCACCCGCTGGCCTTTTACGCCACCTATTTCACGGTGCGCGGGCAGGACATTGACTACGAGGCGGCTGTGGGCGGTAAAAAGGTGGCCCAGCAGCATATCAAACAGCTGACCGCCAAACTGCGCGAGGAAAAAACCGCCAAGGACGAGGACACGCTGGCCTCGCTGCAGCTGGTAAACGAGGCGCTGGCACGCGGCTTTGAGTTTCTGCCCATAGAACTGGGCAAGAGCAGCGCCACCCGCTATGGCCTGGAGGACGGCAAAATCCGGCTGCCCTTCCTTTCGCTGCGCGGGGTGGGCATCACGGCGGCCACCGGGCTGGAGGAAGCCACCAACGCCGGGCAGCAGTACCTGTCCATCGAGGAGCTGCAAAGCGCCTCGGGGGTATCCAGTGCTGTTATTGACGCGCTGGAAAAGGCCGGCGCGCTAAGCCGCCTGCCCAAAAGCAACCAAGTGTCGTTTTTTTAGCAAACGCCGGCAAACGGTAAGGCGGCATTGCAAAAAACGCAGAGAATAAGTCAAGAGCCCTCCGGCTATGTTCGGAGGGCTCCTTGTTTAAATAATCAAAGTGAAAAGAAGTTGACGGTGTAGTTGATGTGCACAGCCGCGCCATCAATATCTTTCAGGCCCTCCACGGTAACGGTGTAATCGCCGGAATAGGCGGACACGCCCGACGGCCGGAAAATAATGCAACCACCGCTGCCATAGCCCTCTGTGCTGACATTGAGGTAGTTGCCCGAAAATTTTGACTTGGCCTTTGTAAATACCCAGGTTTTCCCGCCGCCCGTAAGCGTTACCTTAATATCGGCAAGCTCGGGCGCCTGGTACTGTTTGGGGTTCAGGCTGATACTCCAGGGGGTGCTTGCCGCAAACAGGTTGTTGGGAAATGCCGGGCCGGCGGGGTAGGCTATGGCCTCATAGTCTACGGCCTCCTCCCGGGATCTGTCGATTGCGTACATGGCGGTGTAGGTGCCGGCCTGCCCAAAGCCTGTGTATTGCATGCCGGGGTTCAGCGCCCAGCGGCGGTGCCCCACACGGTCAATGTTGCTGGCGTCTTCATCCCACATCCACCCACGGAAAATGGTATCGGTCAACGTGCCGTAACCATAAGCCAGGTTGCTGCTGCGGCTGCCGTTGTAAGCGGCCTCGTAAAAGCTCTGCGACATATCCTCCAGCCGGGCAGGGTAGTGGCTCAGGCCCCCTTGGGCCGCGTTGATGACGGCGGCGTGCTGGGCCAGGCTGGTGAGGTCGTCCTGTGCGCTTACCGCCGGCAACCCGGAGAGATACCGGCAAAAATTGAGGGCGTTCAGCGCGTCTTTTTGGGCCGCCTGCGTCAGGCTGCCCGCCCTAAAGGGCGCTTTTGTACTGGGCTGGGAAGCGTAAATGCTGCTTGTGCCGGAGGCCGACACGCTCTTCCAGCGCTTTTTGATATCTTTTTTCATGCCCGCTTCGCTCAGGCCGCAGGTCAACACCGAAACCGGCTCGCCCGCCAGCACACGCACCGTGATGCGGGCTGTTTTTTTGCCGGCGCTCAGTGTGATTTTGGTACTGCCGGCGTTTATGGCCGTCAGGTTCCCCACGGCGTCTATGCGGGCTACCGAGGGGTTGCTGCTTTTCCATTTCACTGCGGCGCCCGTGGCGCTGGAGGGGCTGATTTTGGCTTTCAGCGTGGCGGTTTGTCCTGCGCCCAATACCTGGGACACGCCCGAAATGGCCACCTTGGTGGCCTTAACCGCTTTTTTCACCACCTTTACCGTAACGGTAGCGCTTTTACCATTTTCGGCCGTGGCGGTTATCTTGGCGCTGCCCGCCTTTTTCCCGGCGGTGATCTTGCCGTTTTGCACCTTGGCCACAGATGTTTTGCTGCTGCTCCACACCAGGCCCTCGCCCGAGGTGCTGCCGTCTGCATACAGCACTATGGCACTAACCGTGGCGCTGTTCTTGGCCACAAGGCGCAGGCTGGTTTGAGACAGCTTTACTTTTACAATTTGGGCGGGCTCTACAATGTCCGCTGCGGGCGCAGGGAAGCCGCGCAAAAATGGATAGCCCTGGTTTGCCGTGGGCACAATGTTCCATACATTTACAAAATCAAATCCCGCGAAATTGGCCGCGTCCTTCATTTGCGCCGTGGTGAGCCGCGTGCCGCAAACACTGCCGTAAAGCTGTGGCGCGTAGCAATCAACCGCGGTCAGGCTTCCCGCGCCGGCGTATGCGCAAATGCCCCCCACAGTGGTGCCCCATGTGTGGCCGGATGGTGCGGTGGCCGTTACCTCGCCCAGGTTGTAGCACCGGCTGGCCGCCGCCTCGCCGTTGCCGCTGCCGCTGATGCCGCCGGAATAAACAAACCCCGAGGTGGTGGCCGCCGAGACCGCGCCGGTGTTGTAGCAGTCACCTATGGCAGAGGCCTGGCCGCTAATGCCGCCGGCGTAGGATATTTCCCCCGTATTAACGGCGGACACCGCGCCGGTATTGTAGCAGCGGTTGATGGTATCGGCGCTGCCGCAAATGCCCCCTATGGCGGATTGCCCCTGGGCGGACACCGCCCCGGTGTTGTAGCATGTGGCAATGGCAAAACCGTAGGCCTGGCCGCAAATGCCACCGGCGTAAACCATGATGTTGGCGTTTGAGCCGCCAGCAGTCACAGCGCCTGTATTATAGCAATTGTTAATGGCGCCATAGGCATTGCCGCAAATGCCGCCCACGGCAAGTGCGCCGGCCAAGCTTGTGGCGGAGACACTGCCCGTGCTGTAGCAGTTTTCAATGGAGCCCTTGTCAAGCGTGCCGCAAATGCCCCCGGCAAATACCGTGCCGCCGCCCGTGGTGTTTATGTTCGTGTTCTCCAAACCAACATTTTTTATGGTGGCCTGGCGGGCGCCGCCAAACAGCCCGGCGTACTGGTGATCCCCTGTGATGGTCAGGTGACGAATCACAAACCCCTGCCCGTCGAACGTGCCGGTGAACCAATTATTGGACGCCGTGCCGCTGCCAATGGGCACCCATGCCGCCCCAGCCAGGTCAACGTTGGCGGTCAGGTGGTATTTCCCGCTCAGGGGCCAGGCGGGGTCGGCCCCTATTTTTGCCAGTTCAGCCTGGCTGCTTATGGGTTTGGAATCAGACGCCACCGCGCCAACTTGCCCAAGAAATGGGCCGCCGCCCGGCCCGTCCGCCATCGGCAGGGCGTCCGGCTCGCTGTCCGGTTCTGTCACCTCCGGCTCGGAAGCGTCGGCCTCACCGTCCGAAGGCACACTTTCCACAGGGGTGCTGTCTGTGGTTTCACTTTCAGCGGGCACGCTGTCAACAGCATCTGAAGCGGCGCTATCAGGTATGCTGCTGTCCGCATCATCTATGCCAACATCTGATGCTTCATTCGAGACCGAATCGCTCCCGGCGTCCATATTTTGGCCCGGTTCAGTTGGTGTATCCACAGAAGCCTCGCTGGAAACATCCAGTTCCGGTTCAAAATCGGATGCACTGCTGTCTGCTGCCTGTTCTGCAATGCCAAGGCTTTCGTCCGCCGGGCTTTCCTGTGCAAATGCCGCAGTTGGCACGGTGCAAAAAATCAGTGTAAAGGCTAATAGCATTGCAGATAATTTCGTTATCAGTCCGCTTTTTTTCATGTTGTTTCCTCCCACCGGGCCTCAATAGGTATGGGCGCACACCTCGTGAATTTTTTCGCGTATGGCCACATAATCCTCAAAGGCCAGCGGTTTTTGCTTGGGGTTGCGCAGCAGGGCGGCCGGGTGCAGGGTGGCGGTCATCCACACGCCGTTCTTTTCCACCCAGGTGCCGTGCTCCTTCATAATGGCGTAGTCCGGCTTGATAATCACCTGCGCCGCAATGCGCCCCAGACACACGATGATTTTGGGCCGAATGAGGCTGAACTGCTCCCGCAGCCAGGGCAGGCAGGCTTCGCGCTCTTCGGGCAGGGGGTCGCGGTTGCCGGGCGGGCGGCACTTCACAATGTTGGCGATGAAGATGTTCTTCTGCCGGGAAAGCTTGATGGTTTCGAGGTAAACGTCCAGCAGCTGGCCGCTGCGCCCCACAAAGGGCAGGCCCTGCTCGTCCTCCTTCTGGCCCGGCCCTTCGCCAACAAACAGCACCTCGGCGGTGGGGCTGCCGGTGCCAAACACCACTTGGGTGCGCGTTTTGCACAGGTCGCATTTTTCGCAGGCCAGGCAGGCCGCTTTCAGGGTGTCCCAGTCCATGGGCATCATAGTTCACCAGCCTTTACACGAATTTGTTTTCGACTAAGTATACCATAAATCACATTGAAATGGCGCAGGGGCTGTGATATACTTATCAAGGTATTTTGCGGTGGGGAACGATGCGCCGTAAGCATGGCTGCCGCAAGCAGCCGTATACGTTTCATGGCAATTTTTGCGGCTGGGCCGCGTGATAAGTCAAGCAGCCGCTGCCACCGGCAGAGGCAAAAAAACCGGCAGGAGGAACTGTTCATGTTTGAAAAAATGATTGAAAAGCTGAAAGCCAACCCCCGGAAGGTGGTTTTTCCCGAAGGGGAGGACTCCCGGATACTGCACGCCGCCAGCCGCCTGAAGCAGGAGGCCATTCTGGAGCCCCTTTTGCTGGGCAACCCCAGCGATGTGGCCGCCGTGGCCAAAGACGCCAACATCAATATTGACGGCATTGAGATCATCAACCCCAAAAGCTATGAAAAGCTGGACGAGATGGTGATGGTGATGTTTGAGCTGCGCAAGGGCAAGATGACCGAGAAGGAGTGCCGCGAAGCGCTGCAGAAAACCAACTACTTTGGCACCATGCTGGTGAAGATGGGCATTGCCGACGGCCTGCTGGGCGGCGCCACCTACTCCACCGCCGACACCGTGCGCCCCGCGCTGCAAATTATTAAAACCAAGCCGGGCAACAGCATTGTGTCCAGCTGCTTTATCATGGACCGCCCCGGCGAGCGCTACGCCATGGCCGACTGCGCCATCAACCTGTTCCCCACAGCCGACGAGCTGGTGGAGATTGCCGTGGAGACCGCCGGCATGGCCCGCCTGTTTGGCATAGACCCCAAGGTGGCCATGCTGAGCTACAGCAGCTTGGGCAGCGGCAAGGGCCCCGAGGTGGACAAGATTCGCGAGGCCACCGAAAAGCTGAAGGCCATGCAGCTGGACTTCCCGGTGGACGGCGAGCTGCAGTTCGACGCCGCCTTTGTGCCCGAGGTGGGCAAGACCAAAGCCCCCAACTCCAAGGTGGCGGGCGAGGCCAACGTGTTCATCTTCCCCGATATCAACGCCGGCAACATCGGCTACAAAATTGCCCAGCGGCTGGGTAACTTCGAGGCCATCGGCCCCATCCTGATGGGCATCAACGCCCCCATCAACGACCTTTCCCGCGGCACCAACGCCGAGGAAGTGTACAAGATGGCCATCATTACCGCGGCGGCGGCCGAATAAACGGCCCCAACTGCCTTGCCAAAAGGCCATAAAAGTAGTATAATTAATTAGTTCACAGGCAGAGCGGGCAACGCGCTGCTTTGCATACGGAAGGCGGGTCCTGTGCAACAGGCCGCCGTGAACCATGTCAGGCGGGGAACCGAGCAGCATTAAGCGGATGTGCCAGTGTGCCGCAGCCAACCTGCCTTTCGTATGCAGAGCAGCGATAACGCCCGTTTTGTTTTGCACTTAATTGAAGTGTATGTTACATAAAAAGCCAACTGCGCTAAAAAAGGAGGGCTGCCGATGTACCGCGCGCTGTACCGCAAATGGCGGCCGCAAACCTTTGGCGACGTAGTGGGCCAGGAAGCCATTACAGCGGCACTGGCCAACCAGATAACCGCCGACAAGATAGGCCACGCCTACCTGTTCACCGGCACACGCGGCACCGGCAAAACCAGCTGCGCCAAGATATTTGCCAAGGCCGTGAACTGCGAAAGCGGCGCCGGCGCCGAGCCCTGCGGCAGCTGTGTTTCCTGCACCGGGCTGGACAACGGCAGCATTCTGGATGTGGTGGAGATTGACGCGGCGTCCAACAACAGTGTGGACGACGTGCGCGATTTGCGCGATGAGACCGCCTACCGGCCCGCCCACTGCCGGTTCCGGGTGTACATCATCGACGAGGTGCACATGCTCTCCACCCAGGCGTTCAACGCGCTGCTGAAGATACTGGAGGAACCGCCCGGCCATGTGATCTTCATCCTGGCCACCACCGAGATACACAAGGTGCCGGCCACCATTTTAAGCCGCTGCCAGCGGTTTGATTTTTACCGCATCCCGCCCGAGAAGATTGCCGGGCGGCTGAGCGCCATTGCCAGGGCGGAGGATATCACGCTGAGCGAGGCCGCCGCCGACCTGATTGCGCGCATTGCCGACGGCTCCATGCGGGACGCCATATCCCTGCTGGACACCTGCGCCGGCTTGGGCGAGGATGTGGACGACACCCTGGTGCGCCGCATGGCCGGCGTAGCCGACAAAAGCTACCTGTATGCCCTTAGCGACGCCGTACGCGCCGGGGATATAAAGGTGCTGATGGCCCAGGTGAGCGAGCTGCGCGAGAGGTCCATCGACGTACGCCGCCTGTGCGAGGAACTGGTGGCCCACTACCGCAACTACCTGCTGGCCCTGGCCGACCCCAGCGGCAAACTGCTGGTGGCCGTGCCCACAGACGAACGCCAGCACTATTTGGCAGGCGCCGCCGGCGTTGGCGAGGCCTTTGCCATTGACACCATGAAACGCCTGGCCGCCGCAATGGACAAAATGGGTCGCTCGCCCGACCCGCGCATAGAACTGGAGCTGGCGCTGTTCGACCTGTGCGGTTACAGAGACAACACCATGGCCGCACACGTTTCCGAGGCGGAAAGCCGGCATTACGAGCAGATAAAACGCGAGATGGGTGTAAAAAGCAGGCCGGTGCCGCTCCCAACCCATGTGGCAGCCACCGAACCGGCCCTTTCTCCGCTGGCCGCGCAGCAGGCGACGGCCCAACCAAAGCCGGAACCCGTGGAAAACACCGACATGGCAATAACTGAAACCGCACTGCCGGTGGCCGATACCCCATCAATTCCAGTGCAAGCTGGAACGGACTCCGAGCGGCAAGCCCGTCCACCGGCCACCTCGCTCGGGGATGTCCAGCCGGATGCCATAGCGGGAGACCCACCCCGGCCGGCGCAGGCGGTGCTGGAGGTCGCAGCAGGGGAGACGCCATCCGCTTTCGAGTTCTGGAGCCAGGTGCTGGAGCGAATGGCCGCCGTTGACCGGATGCTCTACTCCTATATGCAGGACACCCAGGCCTACACCGACGGCAAGCGGGTGCTCATCAGCGGCGGCGACGTGTTTCTCACCTTCATGCAGAACAACGCTCCGGCGCGGGAACGCATCAAGACCGTAATACAGCAGGTAAGCGGCCAGCGCTACGGCATTGGCCCTTACAAACCGGCCGGGCAGGCGGCAGCAAAGCAAGTGACGACCCAGGACACCTTAAAGCAATGGAGCGCCATGGGTGTGGATGTACAATACGACAACAGGGAGGAATGACCGTGAAAGCAAGACTACCCGACGGCTATGGCAAGCAGAACATGAACAAGCTGATGCAGCAGGCCCAGGAGATGCAGGACCAGATGGCCGCCAAGCAGGCCGAGCTGGAGGAGACCGAGTACACGGTGAAATCGGCTGGGGGCATGGTGGAAATCGTGATTCGCGGCGACTACCAGATAACCGCCGTGAAGCTGGAAAAGGACGCGGTAGACCCCGAGGACGTGGAGATGCTGGAAGACCTGGTGGCGGCGGCCTTTAATGACGCGGTGCGCACCGTGAAGGAGACCGCCGAAAAGGAGATGGGCGCCATCTCGGAGGCGTTTCCCGGGCTGAACGGCCTGATGTAGCCACACATGAAAGAGAAAAAGGCGTGAGAAAATGGGCGTGAATGCGGCGCCGCTGGAAAAATTGATAGAACAGTTTGCACGGCTGAACGGGATAGGGCGCAAAGGCGCCGCCCGGCTGGCCTATCAGGTGCTGGCCATGGACCATGAGCAGGCCCTGGCTTTCTCCGACGCGATACGCGACGCCCATGAAAAGATACACCGCTGCGTGGTATGCCAGAACTTTACCGAGGCGGAGGACTGCGTGATATGCCGGGATGCCACACGCGACCGCAGCACCATTTGCGTGGTGGAAAGCCCCCGCGACGTAACGGCCTTTGAGCATACGCGGGAATACAAGGGCCTGTACCACGTGCTGCACGGGCTTATTTCGCCCACCGAAGGCATTGGCGTCGAGCAATTGAGTGTGCAGGAGCTGCTGGCCCGCCTGGCCGACGGCACCGTGACCGAGGTGATCATGGCCACCAACCCCACCGTGGAAGGGGAGGCCACCGCGCTCTATCTTTCGCGGCTGATAAAGCCCCTGGGCGTTAAAACCACCCGCCTGGCCTACGGGCTGCCGGTGGGCGGCAACTTGGAGTATGTGGACGATGTAACGCTATATCGCGCGTTAACGGGCCGAGGCGAAATGTAAAGCTTTTGTCATTGACATCGCCTGGCAAATGCGTTAGAGTGAGAACTCCGCGGAAAAACAAGCTTCAAGCAAGGAGGTGGGCTGCGTGGCCACAACGAAAACCGTGGCGGTGAACCGCAAGGCCCGCCACGAATACTTTGTACTGGAAAGCCTGGAGGCCGGCATTGAGCTGGTGGGCACCGAGGTAAAAAGCATCCGGATGGGGAACGTAAACCTGAAGGATTCCTGGGTGGACATCCGGGACGGCGAGGCGTTTTTGGTGGGCATGCATGTGTCACCTTACGAAAAGGGCAACATCTTCAACCGTGACCCCGAACGCAAACGTAAATTGCTGCTGCACAAGAACGAAATTCGACGCCTGTACAGCGATTTGAAGACCAAGGGCCTGACGCTGATACCGCTGTCGCTCTATTTCAACAAGTCCAACGTGAAGGTGGAGCTGGGGCTGTGTAAAGGCAAGAAGCTGTACGACAAACGCGCCACCGCCGCCGAGCGCGACGCCAAGCGCACCATTGACCGCCAGATGAAAGCCCCGCGTGACGAATAGCACGGGGTGTGCTATAATAGTATCAAGATATGGGGATGTAAAGGTTTCGACAGGGAGAAGGAAGCCGGAGCAGCGGGTAGTGGTGCGGCCCCACTTTAACTGCCGCAAAACAATAATTAACAAAACAGTTAATTTCCGCAGCAACAATCGCGTTGCTGTTGCCGCCTAACTAAGGCCGGCCGTCCGGCCTGCCCTACCGTGGGGCAGGGCCCGGGCGTCATTTAAACGGTAAACGTGAACACCCCTAAGCTTTGCAGGGTGTCATGAATTTATGAAGCTACCGACGTGGCGGCCTGATTGCCGGCCTGCCGCCGGGGGAACCCTGTAGGCAATCTGCACCCGGAGATACTCCTGCGGACTGCTTTCTGGACACGGGTTCGATTCCCGTCATCTCCACCATGAACACCTGCGATTCTACGATGGAATTGCAGGTGTTTCATATACCCATGCCAATTACTATACCAGTTCAAGCTTTTTGAAGCAGTGTTTTCTGGCAAAAAAAAGGCCAAGTTTCCGTCAGGTTACTTGGTCTTCTTTTTGCTTTTTGGCTTCCAGCTTGGCCCGTTTTTGTGCCCGCTGTTCTTCATAAGCGTCCATGTTCTTGCCGCTCTTTTCGTGGAGGGCTTCAGGGAAGTGCCCATATTGCTTTTGGTAAAGTCAATGGAAGCATGGCCAAGGGTCTCGGATATTTGGTCGATTGCAACAACACATAAAAGAAGGTCCAATAACAAAGGCGCTGCTTCTGTTGAGGCAACAGCGCCTTTGTTGTATCAGCTGACACCAGAGCTTTGCGGGGGAATAATCCACACTTTACACCGCCACTTTTTAATCATACAGCGATATCCAAAAGGCGTGAATGGCATCCATGTTTTGGTAGGCGTACGCCTTGTCGCGGGGCAAAACGGTAAACGCTTCAATTTCCGCCGCCGCATCAGACTGTATGTCGGCGCGCACCGACCATGCCCCTTCCTGTAAATAGGGCCTGTACCCTGCGCCTTTTCCGTCCGCCTCGCCCAGCAGCCAGCGGATAAACAGCTTGGCCGTGCTCACATGGCTGCTGCCGCGGGCCAGCATAACGCTGTTGCACGAGTAAGACCCCACAAACGGTTCCATATCCCAGGCCACCGCCACCTGCATGCCGGCGTCCCGGCTTCTGATTTTGCTGGAGACCGTCAGCCCAAAGGGTGGCTCCGCCTGGCCTGGCGCGCCCACCAGTTCAATCAGCTCTGTGCCCGATGACGTAAGGATCAGCCCATTATCCACCAGCCTCTGCATAAAATATTCGCTGGCGGTTTGCGCAGGCTGCAGCGGGGGCGGCCCGCCGTAATAATCAACATAGGCGTTCAGCAAATAGTCGTCGCTGCGCAGCACGGCCGAGATAAACCCATAGGTAGAGGTGGAATCCTGCGGGTTGGGCATCATAACTTTGCCATAGTATGCTTCCTCCGTCAGCTGCCACCAGTTTGAAATGGGGCAGGCCGTGTAGGCTTCTGAATTGTAGAACAATACAAACAGCTCCCGCACAAACTCCAGCTGCTCCTGCTGGAACTCCGGCAAAATCTTGTCGGTCATATCCCAGGGCACATACTTGTACAAAACGCCGCTTGGCACCAGCTCGTTGGCAATGATGCCGTTTGTGTCGCTGCATATACTCACGTCACAATGATAGCTGCCGGTCTCGGCGTTGCTTTTCAGCATCTCCAGCAGTTCGATGCCGCGTATGTGGTGTATCTCCACAGTTAGCCCCGGGTACTGCACCTCAAAGCTGGATTTCACATCCCATATGCGGGAAGACTCAGTGTACACAATCATCGGCCCCTCCTCACGCAGGGCCAGTTCATAGAGCTGCTGCGGGGTTTCCTCGGCGTCCAGCCCGGCGCCCCGCAGCCATTCGTCCTGGCTGCGCGTGTTGCCACAGGCGGCAAGGGAAAGCAGGATGGCCCCCGTGAGCATCCCGCATATGGCCGCTTTCCAAACCTTGCTCATGCTATAACCTTACCCTTCCCCATAGGCGCGCCGGGCCATCTGCATAAAGCTGTCCAGGCCCAGGCCGTCCAGCGCCGCCAGGTAATCTGCCCACACCGTGTCGTTTGTGGGGTCCTGCTGCCCGGTTGCAAAGGATTTCAGCGCGGTGTCCACATGGCTGGAAATGGCGCCCTGAAGCTGATAATATGCCAGCATATCCGCCTGTTCAACCGCCGGAAAGCCCATGGCTTTTTCCGGCAATGCGGCTGTATAAGCCGCCAGTGTCGTATCATCCATTTGGGAAAGCTGGCGTTCCAGCGCCGGCAGATAGGCCGGTATTGCCGGGATATAAGCCTCGCCCTGCCGCCGGGCCGCATCCGGAGACAGCAGGAAATCCAGCACCCGGTATGCCCTGGCCACATCGGCGCAGGTGGTGGTAACCAGCCCGAAGGGCTGCGGCGTGGCTGCCTTTGCCACGGCGTATCCGGCGCCGGCGGGCCCCGCAAGGGGCGGCACCGGCACATAGCGTTCCTGCTCCGCCAAAAACGCCGGGGGAATCAGGCAGTCAATATCCCCCACACAAAAGCCCCCCAGCACATCGGCAGGGTCTTGCGCCAGCTGAGACAGGCCGTTCTCGGTGATATCGGGGCTTTGCATCAGCCCATTGGCAGAAAGGGACGCCAGATACACCATGGCCTGGCGCCACGCGTCACTGGCCGGTGCAAAAGCCAGCCGGCCCTTATTGTTGTAATACAAAAAGGTATTGTCCCTGTCACAGGGCACAAAGGCATTGATGATAAAATCGACGGTATTTTTGTCGCCCTGTTCCCAGTAGCCAATCTGGGGAATCTCATCGTTTTGCCCGTTGCCGCCAGGGTCTCTGGCGCCAAAGGCTTCCAGCACGTCCCGCAAATCCGCCGTTGTTTGCGGGACGGGAAGGCTTAAGGCCTCCAGCCACGCCCCATTCAGCCACAGCGCCTGGCTGTAGGGCTGGCACAGGTTGCGCTCCAGCCGGGGCACATAATATATCTTGCCGTCGTTGGCGGTAATGGCCGCCTGCAGGTCGTAATGTTGCCAATCTGCCCGCGCTGCTTTAAAATAGGTACCATACTGCTCCATGTAGGGCCCCAGGGGCGTAATGAAGCCCTTCTCCGCCCATCGGCGCAGGGCGATGTTATTGTCTGCTGCGGTAGTTCCCACCGAAAAACCCCACAGCATATCGCACTCCAGGTTGCCCGGCTTGCCCACGGCCTCCAAATAGGCCCCCAGCGTTGCGGTGTGGGACACGGTGATATCGACAGAAACCCCGGTCTGCTCAAGCAGCCATGCTTCCAGCGCGTCCCAATCCACCTGGGCCGTCAGGCTGGCGGAGGATACCACCACCGCAAGCGGTGGGGCGTTTGCACCGGCCTGCGCAGCGGATGCCGGCGCGCAGGCGGACAGGAACAGTAGCACTGCCCCCATCAGAAGGCAGCCGATTTTCCGTTTCATAGGCCGTTTCCTCTTTCGTTTCCAAATGGTATGTACAGGAGGTGCCCTTGGTGTTTGGCGTATACCTGATAGACGATAATCCCCTCATCATCGAGGACATTAAAACCCGGGCGCCCTGGCAGGAAAACGGGTTTACCGTGGTAGGTCACAACACCGCGCCCCTGGCCGCCATCGAAGACATTGCCCTGCTGCAGCCCAACCTTGTGGTTTGTGATTTGAAGATGCCGCAGATGGATGGGATAGAACTGATACGCACGCTGCGCAGCCGAGGGGTGGACTGTGAATGTGTCATCCTCAGCGCCTATGCCAACCTTGGGGATTCCCGGCACGCCCTTTTGCAGGAGGGCTTTGAGTATCTGGTAAAGCCTCTGGATATGCTGGACCTGCAAATTGTGCTGCAGCGGCTGGCCCGCAAACTGCTGAAAAAAAGTGCGGCCGACTGCCGCGGGCGCATACGGGCAGAGGGGAGCGGGAAAGCCGATGAGATCGTGGCCTGCATCACCCGCAGCTATACCTGGTCTTGCCCCCGCGTGTTGTACCAGACGCAAAGTTAGTAAAGATATGTTAAACTAACTTTGGAGGGAAGCAGAAAATGGCAAGGAAGAGATACACAATTGAACAGATTATCG
>JAAYCI010000024.1 GCA_012729855.1 Oscillospiraceae bacterium | reverse complement strand
GGGCCGAGATGAAGTGCCCCTGGGGGCCAACCGGGCGCAGCCCGGCTCTTGGCGCGAGATGAACGCAGAAGGACACAAAATATGACGGGGTAGATGTCCCATTGGCACTTTAGGGACACGCCCTAGTTCTCAATGGCCAGGCACCTTTCTTCTATAAAAACCGCTGTCCCGGATATACTTACCGCCACCCCATCGTTTATTCGCAACGCCTCCGCTTTCACAAGCCCGTCCCTTCCCATTTCCTGGCCTTGCTCTATCGCCAATGCCGCATGATTTATCTTTTTGATGTACGTGATATAATAGGCAGCCATGCCGCCCGAAGCAGTGCCCGTAACAGGGTCTTCAATGGTTCCTGAGTGGGACGCTGAAAAATGCCTGCCGTGCAGATCATTGGCAAAGCCAATGGTTTCTGTTGAAAAAGGATGGACAGAGGCGGTGGGCATTTCTTTTAAAATGCCGGCGAATCTTTTGTTATCGGGTTTCATTCTCACAAACGGTTCCACACGCTTAATGGGCACCAAAAGGGTCCATGTGCCGCAGTGCGCGTAAACAATGGGATATGACCTATCCATGTCATCCAGGCCAATCCCAAGCGCCGCCGCCAAGTCCTCCACGTTGCCTTCAAAATTCAGAAACGCAACGGGCATGTGTTTAATTGTTACTTCGCGCAAACGCTTGTCATAGGCCACATCCAGGATGCCTGCTGCCGTTTCTACAGAAATCTGCTTGGAGCCAGCCATCTGGCCTCTTGACATCAGCTCGGCAATAGAAGCCACCGTAGCGTGCCCACACATGCTCATTTCATGGTTGGGCGCAAAATATCTCAGCCGGATGTCTGCCGCCTTTGATTTTAAGACAAAGGCGGTTTCATTAAACCCAACCAGGTTGGCAATCTTCTGCATGTCATCATCGCTTAAAGCATCGGCATCCAATACAATGCCTGCCGGGTTGCCCTTTCCTGCCCGCGCAGAAAAGGCCTCCGCATACAGTACGTTAATTTCTTTCAACACCATCCGCCCCTATACATACGCAATCTTGCGCGGTACTTTTACTGGCAGCCCCATAATACCACATAAGGGGCCGATAGCTCTATAAAAACCACTGCTCGCGCCGCAAAACACAAGCAAATAACCCCCGGCAAACCACCAAGGGTTGCCGGGGGCAGGTTGTTATAAAGGGCCGGGCTCAGCCCAGAATATACACATCCATCGCGCGCTTGCCAAAGGCATAGCACTCGGCGTTGCTGCCAAAATACAGGTCAATGTCCACCCGGCCGTCCATCAGGGCAATGCCGGTGTCGGTGGCAATGGCGTAGCCGTACACATAGCTGCCGTCGGGTGAGGTGATGTACATGCGGGTGCCGTAGGGAATCACGTTGGGGTTCACGGCCACGGTGCCGTGGTACAGCCCCAGCCCGCTGGCGCCCCGCCCACCGGAGGAGGAATAGGCGGTGGTCACCGCGCCGCCCATCTTCCAGGCATAGCTGGTGGGCACGCCGTCGGGGCCAATGGCCACATCGCTGAAGTCGTTGTGGTAGTCGGCCTGGTTACCCACGGGCGCGGGCAGCGGCTCAATGGCCAGCACGGCGCTGTAGGTCACCTCGCCGTTCACCACCCGGTCGCGGTAAGTCACATCATAGGTATTGTTGTAGCCGCGGGTAAAGCCCTCGGCGGCTTCGGCGCCCAGCTGGGCCAGGTGCCCGTCCACGGTGGCGGCGTCCATCTGCTCGCGGCGCACCTCCTCCGTGTAGCGCACGCGGGAAATCTCCACCGGCAGCATGCCGGCTTCCAGCTCGGTGTCGGCGGGCGGCCACACAAAGTCCTCGCCCTCCAGCACCACGCCCAGCTCGTCCAGCAGCTCGCCCACGGTGCCGCCGGCCACATCGGCCATTTGCAGCTGGCCGTCGTCCAGCAGCGCCACGCTAAAGCGCGCGGCCAGGTTGTGGCTTAGGGTCACGCTGGCCGCCTGCTGTATGGCCGCTTCGGTAATCGGCGGGCCGGCCACCTCCTCGGGCAAGGCAGTGGGGGTCTCAGGGTCTTCAATGGCCTCGGGCGCCACGCCCCCGGCGCCATTGGCGGGGGCCGCCCGTGTCAGGGTGGGCATCAGGGGTTCGTCTGCGGTGGCGGCCACCACCGAGGGCACCACGGCCCACAGGCAGCCGGCCAGTATGGTGGCGCCGGCCAGGCCCTTTATGGCCGTGGGCATCCAGTGCAGGCGGCGGCGCACGCGTTCCAAGTGTCGTTGCATAAAATCTCCCGTTGGCGGCAGGTTCAATCCCGCCGCGTTTTTCGTCCCGGCCCTGCCACAGAAACAGCCATGGTCCCATCGCAAGCCAGTTTCGAAATCCTGCGTTATTTTAACAAATGCTTCAAATTTGCGTCAACGCGGCGGGGCCCCAAGGCGCCCGGATTGACCCTATTTCCCCGGCCCTGCCCACCCATGCCGGCGGCATAGCTCCCGCTTGCTTCTAATAACGTCAAAATACTTCCAAATGCTCACTTTCTATTTTGGAAGGCGCGCACCAGCGCAAAAATACGGGAAGGCTGGCAGTGGCCCCAAAAGGGGCGCTTTTGGTATTTCTCCCATATTAAATCTGATTTAATTTCTATTTTTTGGGAATTATTTACCCGCAAAAATAACCAAAAAATGAACGCGCCTGATTACCGGCGCCAAATATACAAGTTGTATTTATTGCGCCCATTTACGCCTGCCACCCACAAGATATAGGGCCAACTGTTCAGCCATTTAAAACCTATTAAAACCACTATCCAACCCCCAATATTTTATGGTATACTTATTCAGCATTTTCATTATGTGCGGGCGCCAGCCCGCCACTGGGAGGAACCACCTTGTCTCAAAGCCACATCCGCAACTTTTGCATCATCGCCCATATCGACCACGGCAAGTCTACCCTGGCCGACCGCATCCTGGAGCTGACCCAAAGCGTGGACAGCCGCCTGATGAGCGCCCAGGTGCTGGACAATATGGAGCTGGAAAAGGAGCGCGGCATCACCATCAAGGCCCGCGCCGTCACGCTGAACTATAACGCCAACGACGGCCAGACCTACGAGCTGAACCTGATAGACACCCCCGGCCACGTGGACTTCAACTACGAGGTGAGCCGGTCCCTGGCCGCCTGCGAGGGCGCCGTGCTGGTGGTGGACGCCACCCAGGGCGTGGAGGCCCAAACCCTGGCCAACACCTACCTGGCGCTGGAGCACGACCTGGAGATTGTGCCGGTGCTGAACAAGATGGACCTGCCCAGCGCCGAGCCTGACCGCGTGGCCCGCGAGGTGGAGGACGTCATCGGCCTGCCCGCGCTGGACGCGCCCCGCATCAGCGCCAAGGCCGGCCTCGGCATTGCCGACGTGCTGGAGCAGGTCATCGCCGACATCCCGCCCCCCTCGGGCGACGAGAACGCCCCGCTCAAGGCGCTCATCTTCGACTCCGCCTACGACCCCTACAAGGGCGTCATCGTCTACATCCGCGTGTTCGACGGCGCCATCCGCACTGGCGACCGCATCAGGATGATGGCCACCGGCGCCGAGTTCCAAATTGTGGAGGTGGGCCGCATGGGCGCGTTAAGCCTCGCCCCGGCCGACGCCTTGCACGCGGGCGAGGTGGGCTACCTCACCGCCAGCATCAAAACGGTGCGCGACACCCGCGTGGGCGACACCGTTACCCTGGCGGCCGTCCCCGCCGCCCAGCCCCTGCCCGGCTACCGCAAGGTGGTGCCCATGGTGTTCTGCGGCATCTACCCGGCCGACGGCGCCAAGTACCCCGATTTGCAGGACGCGCTGGACAAGCTGCAGCTGAACGACGCCTCCCTCTCGTTTGAGCCCGAAACCAGCGTGGCGCTGGGCTTTGGCTTCCGCTGCGGCTTTCTGGGCCTGCTCCATCTCGAAATCATCATCGAGCGGCTGGAGCGCGAGTTTGACCTCGACCTCATCACCACCGCCCCCAGCGTGGAGTACCACTTCACCCTCACCGACGGCACCGAAGTGGCCATCGAAAACCCCACCAACTACCCCGACCCCGCCCGCATTGCCAAAGCGCACGAGCCCATGGTGGACGGCCACATCTACACGCCCAACGAGTACGTGGGCAGCCTGATGGAACTGTGCCAGGAACGCCGCGGCACCCTGCGCGACATGAAATACCTGGACGAGACCCGCGTGGATTTGCACTACGAGCTGCCCCTGGGCGAGATTGTGTACGACTTTTTCGACGCGATAAAAAGCCGCAGCCGGGGCTACGCCAGCTACGACTATGAGCTGAAAGGCTACGCGGAAAGCAAGCTGGTGAAGCTGGACATCCTCATCAACGGCGAGGTGGTGGACGCGCTCAGCTTTATTGTGTACGCCGACAAAGCCTACGCCCGCGGCCGCCGCCTGTGCGAAAAGCTGAAGGACAACATCCCCCGCCAGCTGTTCGAGGTGCCCATCCAGGCGGCCATCGGCGGCAAAATCATCGCCCGCGAAACGGTGAAGGCCGTGCGCAAGGACGTGCTGGCCAAATGCTACGGCGGCGACATTACCCGCAAAAAGAAGCTGCTGGAAAAGCAGAAGGAAGGCAAGAAGAAGATGCGCCAGATCGGCAGCGTAGAAGTGCCCAGCGAGGCGTTCACGGCGGTGCTGAAGTTGGATGATTAAAGCATACCAACACAAGAAGCCGCTGCAACTGGTTGCAGCGGCTTCTTTCTTTTGTGTTTGCACAAATGTGTTTGCACAAAAAACAGATTATTTTTCTGCTTGCCACAAATTTATCTCTGCTTGCCCGGCAAAGGACATGCTGCCGGTTTTGCTATTGAGCACAACATAGTTTGGCAAATCATAGGTGCAGGCAATCACAAAATTCCCCGCCAGATAATAGGGAGACATGGTGTCGTAGATGCGATGGTGCCACCCAAGGCTCTCCGGATTTTCCCGTTCGAAAGCGAATAAAAATTGTATGGCAGCTGGGTTATCAACGGTGCCCGTTGCCTGGTATACAGCCAGCCAATCACTATTTTCAGCAGGCAAACCAGTAGGGCTCTCACCTTTTTGTTCCAGCACATAATAGGCATTGCCGCCGCAAGCGAAGGTGCCCAGCAGTTCGTCTTCCCAAAAATCAATCTCGGTGCGCGTTTGGCCATTATACACCTGGCTGCCGCCATAAATAACATTTTTGTAGGGAACGATAGAGTGTATCTGCGTGTCTTTATACCAGCACAGTTCTTGCCCGTTCTGCATCACATAGTAGTCGGCAATCCAAGGGTTACCATTGGGGTTATTCTCCATGCGCATATAGTAGGCGCCCACAGGTGTGGGTTCCGGGAAAGCAGCATACCGGTATCGGTCGTGGGCCAGCGTCATTTCGTATAGCGGCGTTGTGGCAACAACCACCGTATCCTCTATGCTGCTTTGCAGAAAAGTACCATCTAATCCTAAAACGATATATCGCTCATAGGGATACTCCGAAGGCTTGGGGTATTGCATTTGGACCAATAAGTTATCACCGGCAAGCTCAAAGAAAATAGTGTATGCCGACCATGGCGTTCCAAAGGGCACATAATCGTCATCCGTAAAAACAACGGAATCAGTGCCGGTCAATAAATCGCGCCTGTTTATTATGTATTGAAATTCCTGGTCATTGTCGGAGGCGACCGCGGTTATATAGAAAAGGATATTATGGTCACTGCCGGTCAGCACGGCATTCTGAACATTTGATATGATTTTGTTGACAGCCCCTGTCACCGGGTCATAATAGTAAAGGCTGGCTTGCCGTTCCATGCCTTGCGGTTCGCCCAGCTGGGGAACCTGGTCATCTTTAAAAATAAGATACAGGCCGTCAGCATTACTGCCGGCCAGGCGGCAAACGCCCTCCCGTATCAGATAAATGTTGCTGTCATCACAATAATAGAGTGCGTTGCCGGAAACAAAGAACAAATCCTCCTCGCTGTATAGGGCAGATTGGATGGAATCTCCCTGCATACCATAGTTGACCACGGTGTAGTTCAGGCCATCAAAGGCGGCAAGTGTGGTAAAAGGGAGCGGGGCGGCCATTGCCATCTGCGTTGCGTCCGGCTCGCCATAGGCAGGGCTCTGCGCCAACGCCCAGGGAACAAAAGTGCTGGGGGTATGGGGGGAAGATGTGGCCGGAGCGCTTTCCGATAAAGCAGAGGTGCTTCCCGCCTCTTGTGAAACCGATTCCTCAACCGGCACGCTTTCCGAAACCTGCCCCCTGCCACTTTGCAGGCCGGAACAAGCCACCAGCAATAATGCCATCACCAACAATACAGCCAACCATTTCTTTTTCATGCCGCATCCCCCTTTCCTTAATAATACCAGAGAGTACCTGCTGTGGAAAGCACGAGCAAACAAAAAAACCGGCGCTGATGCGCCGGCTGACTATCCATAAAACCTCACACATTCCCCAAAACCACCCGCTCCAAATACCGCCCGGCAATCCCTGCCAGCTTTTCCATCACCTTGCGCGGCGTGGGCGGGGCGTTTGCCTGCCACCGCGGGAAATACCGGCTGATGTGCAGCGGGATGTCCGGCGAAATGCTCGCCAGCCATTTGGCTTCGGCCTCCATCTCGGCCTCGCTGTCCGAAAACCCCGGCACCACCAGGGTGGTCACCTCCACATGCGCGGCGTCGGCCGCCGTGGCTATGGTGTGCTTCACAGCCTCCAGCCCGCCGCCAATGCTCTGGTAGCCGGCCTCGGTAAAGCATTTCAGGTCAATGTTGAACGCGTCGATGCTGTCCAGTAAAATCGCCAAAATCCCCTCGAAAAAATAGCCGTTGGTCACCATGGCGTTTTGCATGCCCAGCGCCTTGGCCGCGCGGCTGGCGTCCCGCACAAACTCCCAGCCCACGGCCGGTTCGTTGTAGGTAAACGCCAGGCCAATGTTACCGCTGTCCTGCAAAGCCAGCGCCTGCTGTGCCAGCGCGTCGGGCGTTATGGTGTTAAAGGGGGTTTCCGGCGCGGGGCCACATTGGGCAATCTCGTGGTTTTGGCAAAAGGGGCAGCGCAGGTTGCACCCCACCGTGCCCACCGAGAGTATCTGGCTGCCCGGCCGGAACGCGATGAAGGGCTTCTTCTCAATGGGGTCCAGCGCCATCGAGATGATCTTGCCATAGGTGGCGCTCACCACCTGGCCGTCCCGCGCCACCCGCGCCCGGCAAAAGCCGGCCTCACCCTCGGGCGGGGCGCAGTGGCGGGGGCACACGGGGCAGGGCAGTATGCCCTCACGCATGGCGAATCACCTCAAAGCGTTCCAGTTTCAGCGGCCTGCCCGGCGGGATGCCCGCCTTCTGCCGCGCAATGTCCACCTGCTGGGCCACGGTGTCCACGCCGTCCAAGTCGGGCAGCAGCAGGCCCCGCCGGCCCCCGCTGCTCACAATCACACCGTAGCGCTTCACGTCCAGTTCGTCCTGCGAGGCTATGGCCTCGGGCGCGCCCAGCACGTCCACGCTTATCTCCAGCGCGTCCAGCTCGTCGGGCCGCACGGGCGCAAAGCGGGGGTCCTCGGTGGCGGCGCTGGCCGCGTTCTGCACAATCTCCTCGGCCACGCTGCCCGTGGTGGGGCCGGTGGTGCCAATGCACCCCCGCAGCGCGCCGTGCTTGTGCAGCGACACAAACACCCCCGCCTGCACATCCAGCAGCCCGGCAGGCAAACCTTTGGGAATAGCCGCCCGTTTTCCGGTTTTCACCCAGCTTTCCACCCCGGCGCGGGCCAGCTTCACCCAGGCGTCGGCCCCGGCCTGCTTGTCGGCTATGGCTTCGCGCTGGCCGGCCTCATACGCGGCCAGGAAATGCCGGCTGCCGTCCGCCTCGCCCGGCAGGAAGGTGGCCACCGCGTAGCCCACGCCAAACGTGCCCTCGTAAGACAGCAGCTTGGCCTCCACCGCCCGGCCATCCAGCGCGCCGGCCATCATCACAAAGCTGCGCAGCCCGCACTCGCCGCCCTGGTCGGCAATCGGCGGGGCTATGCCCAGCAGCGCGTCAAAGTCGCCGCCGGCAAACGCGCCGGTTATCGCCGCGTCCAGCTGCGGCCCCTCGGGCCGGTAGCCATAGGGCCCGTCTTTCTTTAAATAATGGGAAAGGTCGCCGCTGGCAACAAAAGCTACCCGCCTGTCGCCTGCCGCCGCCGTAATGCACTGCCCCAGCCGGTAGTGCTCGGCCAGCGAAAGGCCCGAGAGCCCCACGCGCACCACCGGCGCCTCAACCCCGGCCTGCTGCAAAAAATAAAGCGGAATACTGCTGCCATGGTCCAGCCCGGCGGCGTGCTCGCGCTGCGGCCCTGCCGGCAGCCCCTGCCGCTTAGCCTCCGCGGTAATGGCGGCGGCCAGCGCGGTGTCGTACTGCGCCCGCACCTGCACGCCGGGCGCGCCAAAGCGGCCAAAGTCGCCCTTGGCGCTGCCGCCCGGCGATATCTGGAACCAGGCGGCGTACAAATCGGCATGCGGGCTCACCAGCACCAGGCTCTCCGGCGCCTGGGCGGCCAAAAAGGCCATGGCGGCGCGGTATGCGTCCACGGTTTTTTGTATCGTCTTTTCATCGCCCCGCCCCACCTGCGGAATAATCAGGGGTGGGTGCGGTACGGCAATTGCGGCAACAATGGGCACGGGAAAACCTCCTTTTGCACACGGTATCAATAAATCGGGATTAAATAGCAAAAAATCAGGAAAAAATCAGACATGTGAACCCCGGTGGCAAAGGCACCGGCGAAGCCCAATTTTTCAGCCTTTCCAGTATAACACAAGCCGCCCGGGCAAAAGTTGCGAAACTGTGGCACGGTTGTTTTGGTTTTTTGAATATGGTATGATACCGGTACAAAATCTGGCGCAGCCTGAAGTCTGTTTTCAAATCTCCAAAACGCCCAAATCCGCTCGGCTTTGGGCACTTCTCCAATTTGAAAACAGACGTTTACGGAGGATTCCGATGCGATATCTCAAGGTAGTATTCCCGCTGGTTTTCCTGGCCCTGTTCGTTCTGGCCGCCTGTGGCGACGACGACGACCTGGCCGGCGTGCAGGCGCCCGATGTCTCGGGCCGGCAGAATGTGTCGGGCGAGCCCTTTGTGGTTACCAGCGGCGGCGTGGTGTTTGGCGCACTGGCGCCCGAATACGGCGTGCGCGGCCCCGAAGACGCCGCCCAGGGCGACGCAGAGAGCAACCCAACCCTCTCACCGCCGCTCAAGTTTCTCAACGCGCCCGAGGGCACCAAAAGCTATGCCCTGCTTATGGAGGACCCCGACTCGGTGCCCGTGGTGGGCTATGCGTGCGACCATTGGCTGGCCGCTAACATCACCACGGCCGAGCTTGCCGCCGACGCCAGCCTGGCCGCGGCCGGCAGCATGGTGCAGGGCATGAACTACCTCAGCCAAGCGGGCTACACCGGCCCCGCGCCCCCGGCGGGCACCGCCCACGTCTACGTCTTCACCGTTTGGGCGCTGGACACCACGCTCGACCTGGAAAACGGCTACAGCCGCAGCGAGCTGGAAGCCGCCATGGAAGGCCATATCCTGGCCAGCGCCGAAATGACCGCCGAATACAAAAACTAGCTTTCGGGTACGTCCCGGCCGAGAGGGGTAACACACCACCATGCACAATATGCTCATTGCCCAAAGCGGCGGGCCGTCTCCGGCCATCAACGCGTCGCTGGCGGGGGCGCTGGCCCGGGCCATGGCCAGCGACGAAATTAACCGCGTGTTCGGCGCGCTGAACGGCCTGGAGGGGCTGCTCAAGCGCCAGATCATCGACCTTGGCGCCCAGATAGAAACCGTCAAGGACTTCGACCTGCTTACCCACACCCCGGCCATGGCGCTGGGCAGCTGCCGCTTCAAGCTGCCGCGCCAGGCCAACGACATCTATCACCAGGTGCTGCAGATTTTTAAGGACTACCAGGTGGGCTACTTTTTCTACATCGGCGGCAACGACTCCATGGATACCGCCGACCGCCTCTCCGCCTTCTTCAAGGCCCAGGGCGCCGACATCAAATGCATCGGCATTCCCAAAACGGTGGACAACGACCTCGTCCACACCGACCACACCCCCGGCTTCGGCAGCGCCGCCCGCTTCGTGGCGGCCAGCTTCTCCGAGATCATGATCGACTCCAGCGTCTACGCCACGCCCTCGGTCACCATTGTGGAGGTGATGGGCCGCAACGCCGGCTGGCTCACGGCATCGTCGGTGCTGGCGCGGGCGCACGGCTTCACCGGGCCGCACCTCATTTACCTGCCCGAGGTCCCGTTCGACCCCGCGGCTTTCCTGAAAAAGGTGGACGAAAAGCTGGCCTGCGAAACCAACGTGCTGGTGGCGGTGTCCGAGGGTGTTCGCCTGGCCGACGGCAGCTATGTGAACAAGGCCGGCACCGGCAAGGTTGACGGGTTTGGCCACCGGGCGCTGGGCGGCGTGGCCGCGGTGCTGGAGGCCATGGTGTGCGACAACCTGCACGGCGGCAAGCTGAAAACCCGCAGCGTAGAGCCCAGCGTGCTGCAGCGGGTGGGCATGCATCTGGCCAGCGGCACCGACCTTGACGAGGCCCGCCAGGTGGGCGCCGTTGCCGTAGACGCCGCGCTGGCCGGCCATACCGGTATGATGGTCGGCATCCAGCGGGTGAGCAACAACCCCTACCTTGTGCGCACCGAGCTGGTACCCCTCAGCGCCGTGGCTAACCACGAGCGCACCGTGCCGCTCAGCTGGATCTGCGACGACGGCACCAACGTCACCGAGGAGATGGTGCAGTACCTGCGCCCGCTTTTCCGCGGCGAGACCCACATGTTCTTCGAGGACGGCCTGCCCCACTTCTTCAAGCTGGACAAAACCCGCCTGGTTCAGCCGCAAGACCTCTGAATGCCCCAATTTATCACGTATTTTAAACCTATTTTCCGGGCATTATTCCGGCGGCATAAACAGTGTGTAAAAAATACCCCCAAAAATACCAATAAAATATCCCGGATGCCGCGGCATCCGGGATATTTGTCACTTGGGCGTCAGGCGGTTTCACTGCGCAGTTCCATCTTCACCGCTTCATATACGTCCGACAATTCATTCACCTTTTCAATCAGCTGGTCCAGGTTCTCGGCGCCGTAGCGCTCCACCATGGCGGACAGCAGGCGGTCGTAGCTGCACAGCGCCTCGCGCAGCACCCTTTTGCCCTCGGGCGTGGCGGCCACGGCTATCTTGCGGCGGTCGTTCTTGTCTATCTCGCGGGTAATATAGCCCTTCTTCTCCAGCGAGCTCAGCGTCTGCGACACCGCCGACTTCGAGATATGCAGGGTGTCCTGTATTTCAGAGACGTTCAGGTTTTTACCCTCCGCCGGGCAGCTGGCGGTAATGCGCTTCATCACCGACAACTCCACAAACTGGAAAGCGCAGTCGGCCGAAAAAGTAATGCCCACCTTGCGGAAGCGAAACATGGCCGTCATAAATTGTTCCCGTAACAAAGCGTCCACCGGTACACCTCATCAATCTCTGTAAATCGCCCCACAGGGGCGCGGCAAATATCATCACTTCTTAATAATATACACCTTAATTGCTTTTTTAGCAAACATTTTCATTTTTTGGCGAAAAACCGCGCTCAATAGATGCCCACCCTGTTTTCCAGCCCGGCGTAGGGCGTCGGGTCAATGGGGGTGCGGCCGTCGCGCTTGCGCACCTCGTAGTGCACGTGGGTGCCAAAGCTGTAGCCGGTGTTGCCCATCACGCCAAGGGCCTGGCCGGCCTGCACGCGGGCGCCCTCCTTCACACGGGGCTGCTCGGCCATGTGGGCGTAGATATGGTGGGTACCGTCCTCGGCCTCTATCCACACAAAATAGCCCCACTGCCAGGTTTCGCCCCAGCCGGGCGCGCCCTGCGCCACCATGCGGGCCCAGCGCACCCTGCCGGTTACGGTGGCATAGATGGTGCCGCCGTCCATGCCCACAACGTCAATGCCGTTGTGGGTGGGGCGCTCGGCGCTCTGGAAGGTACTGCTCACCCGGTTGCGCCCCTTGAAGAGGCGGCCGTCGTACACCCGCACCGTGGCTTTTGCCTTTTTCCCGTTGGAGGTGGTGGCCGTAATGGTGGCCTTGCCGGTGGCCACACCCCGCACAGTGCCGTTTTCACTCACGGTGGCCACGCTGGGGTTGCTGCTTTTCCAGCTCACCGTCTTGTCCACGGCGTCACCGGGGGTAATGGTGGCCTTCAGGCGCACCTTTTTGCCGGGCTGCAGGCTGGCGGTGTCCATGTTCAGCGCAATGCCCTCCACGGCCGGCCCCACGGTAATCTTGAAGGTGGCAGCCTTGCCGCCGTCCTGGGTGGTGGCGGTAATGGTTGCGGTGCCCACCTGCCGGGCCTTCACCTTGCCATATTTGTCCACGCTGGCCACAGCCGCGTCGCTGCTGGTCCAATCCACTTTTTTGTTGGCGGCGTCGGCGGGGGTAACGGTGGCAACCAGCTTCTGGGTCTGCCCTTTGGCCAGCGTCGCTTTTTTCAGGTTCAGCTTTATCTTTTTCACCGGCACGCCCACGTACACCGTACACTTGGCCTTTTACCGGTGGCGGCATCCACGGCGGTTATGGTGGTCTTGCCCTCGGCAAAGCCGCGCACAACCCCCTTTCTATTCACGGTGGCCACCTTTTTGTTGGACGACTTCCACGCAATGCCCTTGTTCACGGTGCCGGCCGGCTGGCTGGTGGCCTCCAGTTGCAGTTTTTTGCCCGGCAGCACGGTGGCTGCCGCAACGTTCAATGTCAGGCCGGGGTCGGCGGGCGCCTCGTGGGCCTCGCCGCCGGGCTCGGGGTCGGCGCTGTTTTCTGCCCCGGCACCGCCGCCGGTGGCGGCCAGCGCCGCTGCCGCGGCAGGCTGTACGGTGGCGGCCTGCACGCCGGCCGGCGCCGCGGCCAGCAGCACCAGCAGCGCCACCATGGGCGCAAAGGCGCGCAAAAACACTTTTTTCAGCATGCTGTTTCCTCCACACACCGCCAAGGCAAAAGCCGCTTGCCCCGGCCGAAAAATACCGCTATTATTATATAATAGCACAGTGCAAATCACAGCGTCAAACCACCGCGCGGCCCCCATACTGGAAATAGTTTGCGGGAAGTGCTATAATGTTATCCGATATGCGGGCGCTGCAGCGCCACGCAAGGCCAGCCAGGAAGCACGGAATTCCCGGGAACGCGTGCCACAGCATGGCGGGGGGCCACAGCCCTCAAAACCGCACGGGAACACCACACGCTTCTCCATCTTTCAACCGGGGCATACAGGTGGGCACATGCCATGGGAAGGGTATGTGCGGTGCACACACCGCCACCGCCCCGGTTCCGGCCAAGGAGGCACCTTTATGAACTTCTGCCCAAATTGCGGCACCCCCGTCCCCAACCCGGACGATTTGTTCTGCATGAATTGCGGCTACAAGCTGCACCAGGATTCCCCCACCCCCGAGCAGGCCGCCCCGGAGCAAGCGCCCGCGCAGGAGCCGCCCGCCCCGGCGCCATCCGCCGCGGCCCAGGCCCCGCAGGAGGCAAACGCCCCGGCGGCCCCGCCCCCCGCCCAGCCGGCGCCCCCGGCCATGGGCCAGCCCGCCGCGCCCCAATCTCCGGCCGCGCCCACACCGCCGGCCACCCCGGGCATGGACAAAACCGCCGAGTTCGGTGTGTCGCAGGCGTTTCGCCCGCTGCAGCCCGGGGCTGTTGCCCCCCCGCAGCCGTCACTGTTCGAGCAGCCACCCGCCACGCCCGCCCCGGCAGAGAGACCGGACGACCTGTTGCATCTCATCGACGAGGTGCAGGCCGGCCCCGCCCAGCCGCCGCCGGCCAACCTGTTTGACGAAACCACCCAGCCCCCGGCCCCACAGCCGGCAGGCTTGTTTGACGAAGACCCCCCCGCCCCGGCCCCCGGCCTGTTTGGCGAAACACAGCCCGCCCCCCGGCAGCAGCCCGCCCCGGCCCAGCAGCAGCAGCGGCAGGCCCAGCAGCCGGCCCCGGCGGCAGAGCAACCTGCCGCCGCGCCAACCCGGCAACAGGTTGCTCCACAGCAAAAGCAGGCCGCGGAAAAGCCCCAGGCTGCGCCAGCCAAGCAGCCGCCCGCTGCCCCGCAAAAGCCGCAGCAGCAACCCCCGGTGCAGCCCGCCGCCCCCCAGCAGGCCGCACCCCCGCCGGTGCCCCTGCCCCCGCAGCCTGCCGCCCCGGCCCAGCGGGTTGCCCCGCAGCAAACCCTGCCCATAGGCCAGCCCGTTCCGGCCCAGCAGCCGGTGCAGCCCGCCGCCATGCAGCAAACCCAGCAAAACCTGTTTGCCCAGCAGCCCCGGCAGGCCGCGGCCCAGCCCGCCACGCGTGAGGCGCAAAACCTCTTCGCCGGCGAGGCCCCCCCGGCCCGGCGCACCCCCGCGCCGCCGCCCCTGCCCCTGCCCGAGGAAACCCGCCCCCGGCGCAGCCCGGCCAGAATCGCCGTCACCGTCATCATCGTGGTGCTCATCTTTGTCATCGCCGTCTGCGCCACCACGCTTATCATGCTCTATTTCAGCAACCGCCCGGCCAAAACCATCGATGACTTCGCCGAGGCCATTACCGCCGCCGACTATACCAAGCTGGACGAGATGACCGCCGTGCGCGGCGCCACCCCCACCGAGGCCGGCTGGGACGCCTTTTGCGCCGCCTTCAGCGACAGCGCCGGCATGAACCGCTTGCGCAGCCAGCTGCTCAAGCAAGCCAGCGACCCCACCGCCACCGGCGAAAACTACCCCGCCGTCGGTATTGAGGGCGACGATTTCTTCCTGTTCATTAAAAAATACTACATCACCATACAGGGGGTGCAGCTGCTGGCCCCCGGCGCGCAGGACGGCACCACCCTGCTGCTGGACGATGTATCCTACACCGGCACCTACACCGACCAGGGCATGCTGTATACCGGCCTGATGCCCGGCCTGTACAACTGCGTACTGGTGCCCCCCGGCGGCGACGCCGCCAGCGCAGAGCCCACCGTGGTGGAGCTGTTCGACACCGCCCAGCCCAACCGCCTGGAGGGCGCCGAGGCTGTGCGCGCCACCATCACGGTGGAGAACTGCCGCGAGGGCCTGGTGGAAATTTTTGTGAACGGCGCGCTGGTGCCCGAGGTTCCGGTGGACGGCACCGTCACCCTGCCCGACGTGGCGCTGGGCAGCACCATACGCATCGAGGCGGTGGACGAGGGCGACGTGTATGAGTCCAGCGTGGTGTTCAGCGACATCAACGCCACCGCCCTGCGCTTTGGCGACTACCACAAGGTGGGCGACCCCATCGACAGCAGCACCCCCGACGACAGCAGCGAGAGCAGCAGCACCCCCGGCGACGGCCTGGCCGAAAGCCTCACCAAAAACGACATCGACGCCGTGCTGGTGAACTTCTATAATTCCTATCTTTCTTGCATCAACGCCCAAAGCCTGGACGGCATCCGCCAGTCCACCGCCAACAACAACACCTACCTGGCCACCCGCATCACCCAAACGGGCAACGCCTCCAACCTGTTCGAGTACGCCGGCGCCACCTGCGACGGCGAGAGCATCACCGTTACCGAGGTGGACGGCATGCCGGCGGTGAACGTGAACGGCACCTTCAGCTACCGCTACAAGCCCCGCGACGATGCCGCCGCCGAGTTTACCGCCGCCTCCAACAAGCAGAGCGTGCAGCTGGTATACCAGGATGGCGAATGGAAGGTAAACCGCATCGACTTTGTCTCCGACGAGGACTACACCGCCCATAAAATCACCGAATTTAAGTAACCATGGGATGAAGCCGCCCATGCATAAGCGCGGCTTCGCTCCTGCGAAAAAATCCGCGGTTCCCACTGCGCGGCTTCGCACTAAAACGCCTTGTATTTTTCATCGCCTGGCCCTGCGGCCCCACGCATCGGGTATTGGCTGCGGTTTTGCCTTCGTTCTTGCACCCAATCTGCCGCGCCATGCCGCGTGCCCGCCTGCCCACCATATGCGCGCACCAAGCCCCAGCCACTGGAAAGGAACCCCGCCTATGGCCCAGCCTCAACGCCGCCCGCCCGCCGCACCGCGCCCACAGGCGCCCAGCCAGCGCCACCTGTATAACAGCGGCGTCAGCCGCAAGCAAAGAAAGCGCGCCCGCAGAAGAAAGCAGGTCATCGGCATTGTGGTGATGCTGGTGGCCGTGGCGGTGCTCTTTGTCATCGCGCTGCTCATCACGGGCGCAAACGGCGCACAGGCGCCGTCCGAGGCGCCATCGGTGGCGCAGCCGGCCTCGCAGCCGGCCGTGGCCCCGCCCGTCTCCATGGCGCCGGCCTCACAGGCACCTCCCCCGGTGCCACAGCGGGCCAGCACCCCCTACGACGAAGCCGCCACCCCCCCGCTGTACAACTATCAAAACCCCATCCCCGATACCGTGAAAGTGGGCTGGGGCCAGGCCGAGACCGACCCGGACATCACCTACGTGAACCTGGTGGACATTGGCAACGGCCAGCAGATGGAGACCCGCGCGGCGGCGGCCTTCACCGCCATGCAAAAGGCCGCGGCGGCCGACGGCGTGGAGCTGACGCCGGTGTCCGGCTACCGCACCCACCAGCAGCAAACCAACAACTACAACGCCGCTATCCAGCGGTATAGGGACCAAGGCTACAGCGAGGCCGAAGCCCTGGCCCGCACCCAGCGCTACTACGCCATTCCCGGCACCAGCGAGCACGAGGCCGGCCTCGCCATCGACATCAACTGGGTGGACGACGGCTTCGCCCAAACCGCCGCCTACACCTGGCTGCAGGAACACTGCACCGAATACGGCTTCATCTACCGCTACCAGGCCGACACCGAGGACATCACCCACATCGCCTGGGAGCCCTGGCACTACCGCTATGTGGGCGCCAATCACGCCGAGGCCATCACCGGCAAAGGCATCACGCTGGAGGAGTACATCGCGGAGATGCAGATGGGGTAAATGGCAACAATATAGTCAAACCTGAAAACCGAGACGGTTTTCAAGGCGGCAGGCAAAGCCTGCCGGCACACCTGCAAGGTGTGTGTTTGACTATGAACGGCGAACCAATCGCCCTCTGGGCGATTCCCGCGCATTGTCATGCGCGGCTTCAAAACTGTTTCAGTTTTGAAGTGGTTCTAGTATAAAAACCATCCGCTGGGCTTCTGCCATAACGGATGGTTTTTTGTTGTATTCAATTCGCTTGGTTACGGCTCCGCCACGCTGCCACTGTCGGCACTGTCATCCTCCGCACTGCCGCTGCCGTCACCATCATCGCTGCCGGAAGCATCACTGCCATCTGTGTCGGTGCTGCTATCCGCTTCCGCACTGCTGTCAGGCAGCAACGCACTGTCCGGCCGGCTGGTCACCACCGGCAAAGAGCTGTCCGAGTCATCGGGCGTTACGGGCAGGGCCGGCTCCACCACGGCCGGCTCGGGCACGTGGGTGGTGTTGGGCTGTACGGCATACAGGTAGTAGTCGCCACCGTCCCGCCGCAGCATATAGTCCATGTATTTGGCCGGGTGGTCAAAGTCGGGCGTCATCACAATCTGGTCGTCGCTGGTGCAGGTGCTCACGTAGCCCATCACCACCCGCTTCACACCGCCGCTCTCGCGGGTAATCTCTACCACCGAGGGCAGGTAGTTGGGCGTCAGCCCGGTGGAGGGCGCGGTATACATCTGGGTGTCGGGGTCGTAGGTGTAGCGCAGGTCGTAGGCGGTGTCCACAAACGAGGCATGCTCGCGGAAGCGGAAATCCGGCCCGAAAACCTCGGCGCCGTAGCGGTCCACGTCGGCGGCGCTCACCATCGGCTCGCCATAGTCGCTGCGGGTCACACTGTCGCCCAGCTGGTTCAGCACGCTCCATATGGCCACCTGCTTCAGGGTGTTTTCGTCCACCGTGGTCACCGACTCAAAGGGCAGCAGGTCGAACCATACCATGGATTCAAACTCGCTGCGATACTTCTCGGCCTCATCCTCGCCCTGCATCAGGTTCTGCACCAGGTTCACGCCGTTCATCACAATGCTCACGGCACCCACCACAATCAGCACCGCCAGGGCCAGGCCAATCAGCTGCCGCACCCGCCGGCGCGAGGCACGCGCCTGTTCTTCTTTTTTCAGCCGCGCGGCCTCGCTGTCGGCCGTGGGTTTTGTTGGCTTCTCGTTTGCCATTTTTTATCCTTTCAGAATGTGCGATTGGGCTTGCAAGGTATGCGCGTCCCAAGCTTGGTGCAGCTGGGAAGCTTACACCCACGCCTCGGCGGCATACTGCCGCATCTCGCGCCAAGTGCCTCGCTGCGCTTGGTTGCGCTCGAAACGCGCCCTGCGGGGCGCAGTCTTGCGGTTCTGGTGCGCAGCCATTGTGCGGGGGCGCTCGCCTCAAGCTTGGTGTAGTTGGGTAGCTCTCACCCACGCCTCGCTCACTCCGTTCGCTCTTGCGGCTCACACTGCGCGGCTTCGCCGTTTGGTTCGCCGGGCGCGGGAAAATTTGTTCGCCCAAACTTTTATGATGGGGATTAAACACTGCTATGCGAGCCAAATTTTGCCCTTCGGGCCCGCCCTACCGCACTTGCCCGTTACCCTGCACCACGTACTTGTAACTGGTCAGCTCGTACAGGCCCATGGGGCCGCGCGCGCCTATCTTTTGGGTGGAGATGCCCATCTCGCACCCCAGGCCAAACTCCCCGCCGTCGGTAAAGCGGGTGCTGGCGTTCACGTAAACGGCCGCGCTGTCCACCGCGGCGGTAAAGGCGGCGGCGGTGGCGGCATTCGCGGTAATGATCGCGTCGCTGTGCCCGGTGGAGTGGGTGTTGATGTGCTCAATGGCCGCCGGTGTGCTGTCCACCACGCCCACCGCCAGGATAAAATCGTTGTACTCGGTGTCAAAATCGTCCGGCCCGGCGGGCGTCCCGTCAATGATACGCTTAGCCCGTTCGTCCAGCCGCAGTTCCACCTGGGGGGCCAGCACACCGGCGGCCATGGGCAAAAAGCGCTCGGCCACGCCGGCATGCACCAGGCACACCTCGGCGGCGTTGCACACGCTGGGCCGGCTGGTTTTGGCATTATACAAAATCGACGCCGCCATGTCAAGGTCGGCCTCGGCGTCCACATAAATATGGCAGATGCCGGTGCCGGTCTCAATCACCGGCACGCCGCGGGCGCCGTCCACCACCGCGCGTATCAGCCCGGGGCCGCCGCGGGGTATCAGCAAATCCACCAGCCCGCGGGCTTCCATCAGCTGCCCGGCGCCGGCGTGGGTGGTGTCCTCCACCAGCAGCACGGCGTCGGCCGGGCCGTCGGCGGCCACCAGCCCCGCCCTAAGCGCCTCGGCTATCGCCGTGTTCGATAATATCGCGTCGCTGCCGCCCCGCAGCACGCACACGTTGCCGCTTTTCAGGCACAGGGCCGCCGCGTCGCTGGTTACGTTGGGCCGGCTTTCGTAGATGATGGCAATCACGCCCACCGGCACCCGCACTTTGCGAATCACCAGCCCGTTGGGGCGTTTCACTTCACTCTCCACCATGCCCAGCGGGCTTTTCAGGGCCACCACGTCCAACAGGCCCTGCGCCATGCCGGCAATGCGGCTCTCGTCCAGCCGCAGCCGGTCCAGCATCACCTCGCTGATACGCCCCCTGGCGTTCACCAGGTCCTTTTCGTTGGCCGCGATAATGGTGTCCTTATGCAGCAGGAGGGCCGCGGCCATCGCCTCCAGCAGGCGGTTGCGCTGGCCCTCGTCCAGCGCGGCCAGCAGCGGCTTTGCCGCCTGGGCCCGCTGCAGCAATGCGGTAATCTGTTCGCTCATATCTTTCCGCCTTTCTCTGTCGGGGGTGTGCATGCGTGCAAGGGAAGCGGCAGAAGGCGCCCCGCGCCCCTACACCTGCGTCGGTTTCCGAAAAGCAAACCGGGTGCCCACCGGCATGCCGGCCACCACGTCGTACAGCGACTCCGGGTTCTGCCCGTTGGTAATCACCATGTTGATGCCATGCGGCTGCAAAAGGCGCGCCGCGTCCAGCTTGGTCTTCATGCCGCCGGTACCAAAGTCGCTGCCCGCCCCGCCGGCCGAGGCCACCAGCTCGTCCGTCAGCTCGGTCACCAGCGGTACCAGTTTGGCGGCGGGGTCGGTGCGGGGGTCGGCGGTAAACAGGCCGGGAATGTCTGTCAGCAGCACCAAAAGGTCTGCTTTTACAAACACCGCCACCTCGGCGCTTAAGGTATCGTTGTCGCCAATCACCCCGCCCTCCAGCTCGGCGGTGGCCACGGTGTCGTTCTCGTTTATTACGGGAATGGCCCCAAAGTCCAAAAGACGCGTCAGGGTGGCCATCACGTTGTGGCGGCGGTCCTCCTGGTGGATATCATCGGCAGTAAGCAGCAGCTGCGCCACCGTGTGGTTGTATTTGCCAAAAAGCCGGTCGTAGGTATACATCAGCTCACATTGGCCCACCGCGGCCGCCGCCTGCCGGCCTGGAATATCCTCGGGCCGGCCCGGCAGGCGCAGCTTGCCCACGCCCATTGCAATGGCCCCGCTGGACACCATGATCACCTCGTGCCCGGCGTTTTTCAAATCGGCCAGTGTTTTGCACAAAAGTTCCACCCGGCGAATGTTCAGGTGCCCGGTGGCGTGGGTCACCGTAGAGGTGCCCAGTTTAATCACAACCCGCATTTTTATGCCTCCAAACAGCGGGAGATAGGCAGCGTCTATCCCACGCCTCGGCGGCATACTGCCGCCTCTTGCGGTTCTGGTGCGCTCCCCATTGGGGCACCCCATAACCGGGCGCGGAAGAATTTGTTCGCCCCAGCATCACGCGATGAACTGGATGCTGCTATGCGAGCCAAATTTTGCCCTAAAGGGCCCTATCTTCCCGAATACATTTTATCGTAGTAATCCAGGTACGCGCCGCTGGTCACATCGCGCAGCCAGTCGGCGTTTTGCAGGTACCAGTCCACGGTCATCTCTATGCCCTTTTCAAAGGGCACCAGTGGTCGCCACCCCAGTTCGCGGCCTATCTTCTCGGGGTCTATGCCATAGCGGCGGTCGTGGCCCTTGCGGTCGGCCACGTAGCGTATCAGGCGCTCGTCCACCGCGGGGTCCACCTTGTCGTGCACCAGCGCAATAATCTCCCTCACAATGGTGATATTGGTGCGCTCGTTGTGCCCGCCCACGTTGTATACCTCGCCCGGCGTGCCCTTTTGCAGCACCAGGTCAATGGCGCGGCAGTGGTCCTCCACATACAGCCAGTCGCGCACGTTCAGGCCGTCGCCGTACACCGGCAGCGCCTGCCTGTTGCAGGCGTTGTGAATCATCAGCGGTATCAGCTTTTCAGGGAACTGGTAAGGCCCATAATTATTGCTGCACCGTGTGATGCAAGCCGGCAGGCCGTAGGTGTCATGCCAGGCGGCCACAAACAGGTCGGCCGCCGCCTTGCTGGCAGAGTAAGGCGAGTGCGGGTCCAGAGGCGTCTCCTCGGTAAAAAAGCCGGTGGCGCCCAGGCTGCCGTACACCTCGTCGGTGCCCACCTGGATGAACTTAACGCCTTCCCGCCAGCTGCCGTCGGCGTTTTCCCAGGCGGCCCGGGCGCAGCCCAGCAGGTTCAGTGTGCCCAGCACGTTGGTTTGGGCAAACACGCCGGGGTCTTCTATGCTGCGGTCCACATGGCTCTCGGCCGCAAAGTGCACCACCGAGTCAATGTCGTATTTTTCAAACAGCTCGGCCACCAGCGCCTGCGCGCCAATGTCGCCCTGCACAAAGATATGCCGCCCATCGCCCTCCACACTGCGCAGGTTCTCCAGGTTGCCGGCGTAGGTCAGCAAATCCAAATTCACCAGGCGGATATCCCGGTGGTTTTTCAGCATGTACAAAATAAAATTGGAGCCAATAAACCCGGCGCCGCCGGTAACCAGTATATTCTTCATGCCGTGTCATGCCCCATCTCGCTTATATAGTCGGCCAAAGCGTCCTGCCAGTGCCGCATGTGGTCGCCCACCGTCAGCCGCAGCATCCGGTGCTCCAGCGCGCTGTTGGCGGGGCGCTTGGCCGGGCGCGGGAAGTCGGCGGTGGTGCAGGGTATCATTTCGGCGCTGTGGCCGGCCAGGCGCGCAATCTCGCTGGCAAACTCATACCAGCTGCAAACGCCGTTGCCGGTGCAGTGGTACAGGCCATACTCCTCGGTGGCGGCCAGCAGCAGCAGGTGGTAGGCCAGGTCCTCGGCGTTGGTGGGGTTGCCCCGCTGGTCGTTCACCACCTTCACGCTGTCGTTTTCAGCGGTCAGCTTCAGCATAGTTTTCACAAAGTTACCGCCCGTGCGGCCATACAGCCAGGCCGTGCGCACAATAAACCACCGGCAGCAGAAGTCGCGCACATACTGCTCGCCCAGCAGCTTGGTCTCGCCGTACACCGACGCCGGGCACGGCAGGTCGGTCTCGGCGTAGGCGCGCGCGCTGTCCCCACTGAAAACATAATCGGTGGAAATATGCACCAGCTTGGCGCCGGCCACCTCGCACGCCATGGCCAGGTTGCGCGCGGCCAGGGCGTTGGCGGCAAAGGCGGCGTCCGGCTCGCTCTCGGCCAGGTCCACCTGGGTAAAGGCCGCGCAGTTTATCACCACGTCGGGCGTATAGCGCCGCAGCAGCATGTCGGCCCCGGCATGCTTTGTCAGGTCCGCATCCGGCAAGTCCACGGGTGTCACCTCGGCCCCCCGCAGCTGCGCGGGCAGCGGCCCCAGCGCACAGCGGCCCATCTCCAGCTGGTGGCACAGCTCGGTACCCAGCTGCCCGGCCGCACCGGTTATCAGTATCCGCAAGGCTCTCACCCTTTCGTTGGGCTGTTCAGTGCCGCACCACCGTCTCGGCTATGTGGTGCAGATATTGCCCATATTCGGTCTTGTCCAGCCGGGCAGCTGTTTCCAGCAGCTTGTCCCGGCTAATAAACCCCTGCCGGTAGGCAATTTCTTCCAGGCACGCAATGTACAGCCCCTGCCGGGTCTGCACCGCCTCCACAAAATTGGCCGCGGCCAGCATGGCGCGGTGGTTGCCGGTGTCCAGCCAGGCCATGCCACGGCCAAACAGCTCCACGTTCAGCTCACCCATTTCAAGGTAAGCGTTGTTCACGCTGGTAATCTCTATTTCGCCCCGGGCGCTGGGCTTCACCGCCTTGGCAATGCCGGCCACCCGGTTGTCGTAAAAATACAGCCCCGGCACCGCGTAGTTGCTTTTGGGCGCCGCCGGCTTTTCCTCCAGCGACAACACCTTCCCGTCGTCGTCAAACTCCACCACGCCAAATTCGTCGGGGTTGGCCACGTGGTAGCCAAAAATAGTGGCACCGGTTTTGCGGGCGGCGGCGTTGTGCAGCCGTTCGGTAAAGCCGTAGCCGTGGAAGATATTATCCCCCAGCACCAGGCACACATTGTCGTCACCAATAAAGCTTTCGCCCACAATAAAGGCGTCGGCCAGGCCGCGCGGGGCGTCCTGCACCGCGTAGGTAAAGCGCACCCCCAGCGCCTCGCCGCTGCCAAACAGCCGCTCAAAGCACGGCAGGTCGTCGGGCGTGGAGATAATCAAAATATCCTGGATGCCCGCCAGCATCAGCGTAGACACCGGGTAGTAGATCATCGGCTTGTCGTACACCGTCAATATCTGCTTGCTCACCGCAATGGTGGAGGGGTAAAGCCGCGTGCCGGCGCCCCCGGCCAGAACAATTCCTTTCATCCCAAAACCTCTCAGACCAAAGTGCTTATCGGAGCCTGAAGCCCCATTTTCCAAAGTACCGCAGCATGCTGCGTACCTGCCACCAAAACTGCCTGGGCCGCCGGTGGGCGTCGCGGTGCCAGGCGTGGGTTACCGCCACCTGGGGCAAAAAAACCGCCCGGCCATAGTGCAGCGCCTTCTGGGTAATGTCGGCGTCCTCCACATACATGAAGTACCCCTCGTCAAAACCGCCCATCCGGCGAAAAACCTCGGTGCGCACCATAAAAAACGAACCGCTGCAAAATGCTACATCCACCGGCCGGGAAAGGTCCTCATCCCGCATCAGGTAGTGGTCTTCATACTTCTTCAAAAACCCCAGCCTCAGCTGCCGGGCCAAAAGCGGCAACAGCGCTGGCCGCCGCTTGGCAATATGTTGTTCCCGCCCGTCGGGGAAAAGCAGCCGTGGGCAGGCCATCACCACGTCGGGGTGGTCGTCCATCCAGGCGGCCATGGCCCCAATAGCGTCGTCCCGCAGCAGGATATCCGGGTTGGACACCACGTGGTAGCGGCTTTTCAGCAGGGGCAGCACCGCGTTGTGCCCCGCGCCATAGCCCCGGTTCTGGGGCAACTCCAGCACGGTGGTGCCCTCTGGCACCCCTTGCGCTTTCAGCGCGTCCAGCGCCCCGCCGGGCGAGGCATTGTCCACCAGGTAAAGCGCCAGGCTTCCGGCGGGGTTTCCGCCGGCGGTATGCGCCGCCAGGCTCTCCAGGCACTGGTGCACCTCGTCGGCGCCGCCGTACATCACCACCGAGGCGCTCAGCCCCGCCGCGGCCTCGGGCGCGCCGCTCATCCGCTGGTGCTGCTGTCGGCGGTGCTGCTGTCGCTGTCATCGCCGCTGTCGTCGCTCTCGGCGCCACTGTCGTCACTGGCCGAGGCATCCCCGCCGCTCTCGTCCCCGGTGTCGGAGGCGTCGCTGCCGTCGCTGGTCTCACTGCCGTCGCCCGTGCCGCTGGCGTCGCTGGTGTCAGAGGCATCCACGCCGCTGCCCTGCCCCACGTCGATGGTGCCCGCGTCGGCCCCGGTGGCCAGCACCATGCTGCGGGCCACCTCCAGCGCGCGGTATATCTGGGTATCGCTGGCGGGATTCGGGTTCAGCAGCATCGTCTCGGTAATGTTGGTGCCGTCCACCTCAATGCCCGGCGTTACGCCAACCAGGTCAAAGCTTTCGCCGGTGCTGGTCAGCAGCTTGGCATAGGTCACCGAAATGGCCGAGCCGTCGCTCAGCCGCTGTGGGGACGACTGCAGGGTGCCGTGCCCCATGGTACGGGTGCCCACTATCTGCCCGCCGCATAAATCCCGCACGCTCACGGCAAACAGCTCGGCCATGCCGCCGGTGCCGCCGTTCACCAGCACCACCATGGGCAGTTCCACGGCGTTTTCGTCGCTGGTAATCAGCACGGTGGTGGTGCCGTTGCGGTTTTCGCGCCGGGCCACCGTGGCCTGCGGGCACAGCATGTCTATAATGTCGCGGGTGTAGCGGGCAGCGCCGGTGTTGTTGTTTCGCACGTCAAACACCAGGCCCTTCACCTCGGCCGCCTGCGCCAGGCGCACGGCATAGTCAAAGTCGGTGTAGGTGTTCGGCCCAAAGGCACTGATGCGGATATACGCATAGTCGCCCAAAATCTGGCTCTCCACGGTGGGCGTGGTAAAGGCGATGCGCCGGATGGTGAAGTCCTTCTCCTCCACCACGTCGTACACACAATGCAGCGCCAGCTCGGTGCCCTCTTCGCCCCGCAGCAGGCTCTTCAGGGCGCTCAGGCCGGCCAGCTCGCGCGTCTCCACGCCATCCACCCGCACAATGGCGCCGCCGGCCGTCACCCCGGCGCGGGCGGCGGCGCTGCCGTCGTACACCCGCACAATGCGGTAGGTGCCGTCGGTCTCGCGCAGTATCTCCAGCCCTATGCCCACCAGGGTGCCATTCTCAATGTTCTGCAGCTCGGTGTATTCCCGCTCGGTGTAGTACACGCCGTAGCGGTCGCCCAGGCCGGTCACGTAGCCGCTGGCCACACGGTCAAACAGGGCGTTGTCGTCAATCTCGCCATAGTAGTTGGCCCGCACATAGGTGTCTATCTCGGCCAGCTTGGAGTACTGCGCCTGCAGCTGCGTCACACTGCGCACCGTGTTGTCAAAGGTGTTCATAGACACGATCCACGTGATGGCAAATGTCACCGTCATGGCAATAATGGTAATGGCCAGCGCCACACTCACGGGTAATTTTCTGCTCATTTAAATCCTCAAATCCTTCGTTGGTTCCTCACAACCGATGAGCTCCTTCGGGGTCCATCCCACGCCTCGCGCCTTTGGCGCTCTTGCGGCTCAAAGCACCCCTGCGGGGCACTCTTCGCCGGGCGCGGGAAAATTTGTTCGCCGTAGTCTTGTGGTGAAGATTAGATTCTGCTATGCGAGCCAAATTTTGCCCTTCGGGCCCTAAACCTTCAAATGCTTCCGCACGCTGAACGCTGTGCCCACGCCGCCCAGCAGCATGCCCAGCAGAATGGTGCCTACCGCCACCAGGTACCATATCTCGCCCAGCGGTATCAGGCTGTCCATCAGGCTCATAATCCACACGTTATACATGCTGCGGATATACTCGTACACCAGGTAGTACACCCCGCAAATAATGCCCGTGGCCAGCACCCCGGCAATAATGCCCACCGTCATGCCCTCCACAAAAAAGGGCAGGCGGATGAAGGTATTGGTGGCGCCCACGTATTTCATGATGGAGATCTCCCGCCGGCGGGCGAACACCGTCAGGCGTATGGTGTTGCTTATCACAATCACCGACACCACCGCCAGCACGATCACCAGCCCCCAGCCGCCATAGGTCACGGCGTTGCGTATGGTCAGCATGATGCTGGTGATGTCGTTGCTCACATAGGTGCGCTCCACCCAGTCCAGGGCCCGTATCTGGGCGTCGGTCTCGTCAATGTAGTTGATATCCTGCACCGTCACATTGTACTTGGCGGGGAAGATATGATCAATGCCGTCCATCAGCCCCTCGCCGTAGTCGCTTAAAAGATCCTTCACCTCGTCAAAGGCGGCGGCCTTGGAGATAAACTCCGCGTCCTGCACGTTGGGCAGCGCCCGCAGCTGCACGCCGTAGCCCTCGGCCTCGGCGTCGTCCACGTCCATCTTCACGGTAATGATGATCTCATTCAGGCTGGCCAGGTGGTCCACCACCCGCCCCACGTTCATGCTTAATAGCGCCGCTATGCCGGTTATCAAAAAGCAGGCCGTCAGCACGCCCACGCCGGCAAAGGTCATCAGGCGGTTGGCGCCCATGTTGCGCCAGCCTTGTTTTATCAGGTACCGTAAGCCTCCCAGCCTCAAAACGCGCCGCCTCCCTTCGTCTGGTCGTCGGCCACCACAGCCCCGTGGTCTATGGTAATAATGCGCTCAGAGAAACGCTGGGCCAGGTCGTGCTCGTGTGTCACCACCACCACGGTGGTACCCACCATGTTGATGGCCTTCAGCAGTTCCATAATCTCCACGCTCAGCTCGGGGTCAATGTTGCCGGTGGGCTCGTCCGCAATGATGATGGGGGGCGAGTGCACCAGCGCGCGCGCCAGCGCCACCCGCTGCTGTTCGCCGCCCGAAAGCTCGGCCGGGTAGTTGCGGGCCTTGCCGGCCAGCCCCACCAGGTTCAGCACGTAGGGCACCCGCTTTTTTATCTCCCGCTCGGCAATGTTGGTTACCCGCATGGCAAAGGCCACGTTCTCAAACGCCGTCATCGACGGTATGAGCCGGAAGTCCTGGAACACCACGCCCAGGCCCCGCCGCAGGTAGGGGATATCCCGCTGGCGAATGCGCGATAAATCGCGCCCGCCCACCACCACACGCCCGCTGGTGGCCACCTCCTCGCGCAAAATCAGCTTGAGGAAGGTGCTTTTGCCGGCGCCCGAATGCCCCAGCACAAACACAAATTCCCCGCGCCGTATCTCCAGGTTCACATTATCCAGCGCCGTGTGCCCGCCCGGGTATACCTTTTTCACCTTGGTGAGGCTTATCATCACCGAGCTGTCCGCAATGATGGGTTTTTTAGCCATGAGTGTTATGATCTCCTTGCAAAGTGCGGGCAACGGCTGCTGCCCTATAGCGGCCGCCGGCCGGCGTACCCCCGGCCAAACAGCTTACAATAAATGGGACTGCTGCGCTTGCAACAGTCCCATAGTACCATGTTCCGGGTATTTTATCAATATTTCGCCGGGCTGGCGTTCAGGTACTTCTTCACCATCAGCGCCACCTTGAACACAATCGCATCGTCAAATTCCCGCAGGTCCAGCCCCGTCAGCTTCTTTATCTTCTCCAGGCGGTAAACCAACGTATTACGGTGCACAAACAGCCCGCGGCTGGTCTCGCTCACGTTCAGGTTGTTCTCAAAAAAGCGCTGGATGGTGAAGAGCGTCTCGTCGTCCAGGCTGTCAATGCTGCCCTGGTTGAACACTTCTTTCAAGAACATTTCACATAAAGTGGTGGGCAATTGGTATATCAGCCGGGCAATGCCCAGGTGGTTGTAGCTTACAATGCTCTGCTCGGCGTCAAAAACCTTGCCCACTTCCAGCGCAATTTGGGCCTCTTTAAAGCTGGCGGCCAAATCGCGTATGTTGCCAATGGGGGTGCCAATGCCCACCACCGCGCGAATGTAATGCTCGCCGTTCAGCGTGTCCACAATGGAGGTGGCCAGCTTTTGTATGTCGTTCTCATCAATGCCGCGCCATATCTCCTTGGCCAGCACGGTGTCGTTCTCGTTCACGTTGAACACAAAGTCCTTCTGCTTGTCGGGGAACAGCCCGCTCACTATGTCGTAAGCGCTGATATCCGTCCCGCTGGTCACGCGTATCAGCAGCACCACCCGCTCCACGTCGGTGGCAAAGTGCAGCTCCCGGGCCTTGGCGTAAATGTCGCCCGGCAAAATATTTTCCAGCACCACGTTTTTAATAAAGTTGGCCTTGTCGTGCTTTTCGTCGTGGTACAAAAGAATGTTCTGCAAGCTCACCGCCAGCATGGCGGCCAGCTGGCCGGCCTCCACGTCGGCGCCCTCCACAAAAGCGGCATATTCGCTGCGCTGCCCCGGCACAAAGGGGTGGTAGGTCACGCCGTCCAGCACAAAGCCCTCCAGCGCGGCGCTCAGGCCCTCGGCGGCGGCAGGCCGCGTTTCGCCCACGCGCGCAATGTCAGAGCATGCCACCACCACGCCGCCCATATCCACCACACCTACCGTGTGGGCAAGGGATTCCTTCATCTGGAATATCACGCTTTGAAAAACCCGGTTTGCCATAGTCGCCTCCGTCCTTTCCCGCTGCTTGCCGCAAACGTGCCCCAAAACTTGTAAGGTTTCACAAATCTAAAAAGCGAATCATATTCATTTTACACAATCAGCTTGGCTTTTGCAACAGTTTTGTGCTTTGGCGGCCCGGCGTTATTGTACAGTCTGCATTCGGCATCCCCGGGCGCAGGGTGCAGCGCAAAGTTCAAATTGCATTCGCGCCGGGTTTTGGGTATAATATTTCCCGCATAGCCAAATACAGCGGCTTTCGCGCAAGGCCGCCTGCCATGGGGAGGAAACGCCGATGGAACAGCCCAAACGGGTGCTGTGTATCATGGACCTGTCGGTCGTTGGCCGGGCCGCGGCCTCCAGTGCCCTGCCGGTGCTGGCCGCCTGCGGCGTGCAGGCCTGCTGCCTGCCCACGGCGCTTTTTTCCACCCACACCGGCGGCTTTGGCCCGGTGGAAAAACAGGATTTAGCCCCCTTTGCCGCCGCCGCCCTGCGGCAGTGGCAGCGGGAGGGCATCACCTTCGACGCCGTTCTCCTGGGCTACCTGTGCAGCGCCGCCCAGTTCAGCCTGGCCGAGGCGGCCTTCGCCCAATACCCCGCCGCCCTCAAACTGGCCGACCCCGCCATGGCCGACGGCGGCAAGCTTTACGGCGGCCTGCCAAAGAACGCCGTGGCCCGCTGGCGGCGGCTCTGCCGCATGGCGGATATCATCACCCCCAACCACACCGAGGCCGCCCTGCTGGCAGGCGCCGACCCCGCCGTGCCCCCGCCGGATGCCGCCGCCCGTGCCGCCCGGCTGGAGGCGCTTTCCGCCCAGGGGCAAACGGTGGTGGTCACCGGCATTCCCGCGCCAAACGGCGGCATGGCGGTGCTGGCCCGCAGCAAGGCCGACGGCACCTTCCCCACACCCGTGCAGGCCGTGCCGCAAAGCTACCCCGGCGCCGGCGACGCCTTCACCGCGGCCCTGCTGGGCCGCCTCTTGCGCGGCGATGCCCTGCCCGCCGCCATCGAAACAGCCGTCCGCTTCATTGCGGCCGCGGCCGCCGCTACGTACGCGGGCGGCGGCGAGCCCCGCCACGGCCTGTGGCTGGAACCCTTCCTGCCCATGTTATCCAGCTGACTATATAATATGGTATTAAAGGCAAGATGATCCGGGCATGCCCCGGAAGTGAGGGGGCGGTGGTCTGGCACAGCAGCTGCACATCGTGTTGGTGGAGCCGCAAATCCCCCAAAACACCGGCAACATTGCCCGCACCTGTGCCTGCACGGGCGCGGCGCTGCACTTGGTGGGCCCGCTGGGCTTCACCATCACCGATGCCAAGCTCAAGCGCGCCGGGCTGGACTACTGGGACAAGCTGAACGTACAGCACCACGCCACCCTGGCCGATTTTCTGGCCGCCCCGCCGGGCCCCCTTTACTGCTTCACCACCAAGGCCACCCGCTTTTACACCGAAGCCACCTACCCGCCCGGCTGCTGCCTGGTATTTGGCCGCGAGGACGCCGGCCTGCCGGAAAGCCTGCTGGCCGCCCACGCCGGCACCTGCGTGCGCCTGCCCATGCGGGGGCACCTGCGCAGCCTCAACCTGTCCAACACCGTGGCCGTGGGCGCCTACGAGGCCCTGCGCCAATGGGGCTGGCCGTCGCTGGCCTGAAAAGTTTCAAAAATGCGGATTCCCAGGGGCATGCCCCTGTAGCCCACCGCCCACATGGCTGTTTCCAGCCTGAGAAAGCAGCCGCGTGGCAGGGCGGTGGATAGGTTCGGCGGCGCATTCGGGGAGGAACGCGCCGCCGGTGCCGCCCAACAATACGCCTGTAGCGGGGTTGCGGCCCGCACCACTTGAGGAGTGTGACAAACCATGCCCGATAAACCCTTTGCCGTGCTCACAGATTCCGCCTGCGACCTGCCCTACGACCTTGCCGAGCAAAGCCCTGTCGATATTCTCAGCTTCGGTATCTCGCTGGACGGCAAGGCTTACAGCGAGCGGGTAGACTTCAATTTTGACCAATACTATGACCTTTTGCGCAACAGCCAGGGGCTGCCCAGCACGTCCCACATCCCGCTGCCGCGCTATCTGCTGCAGTTCGAGGATTACGACGCCGCCGGCATCGAAGAGGTGCTCTACGTCTCCATCAACGCCGGCGGCTCCAACACCCACGACGCCGCCGTGCTGGCCGCCAAGCGCTTCCACCAGCTGCACCCCGAAAGCAAAATGCGCATTCACGTGGTGGACAGCCACGCCTACTCCATGGCCTACGGCTGGTATGTGGTAGAGGCTGCCCGCAAGCTGGAAAAGGGCGCCAGCATGGACACCGTGGTCGCCTGGCTGGAGGATGTCTTCCGCCGGGTGGAGATCGTGCTGGGGGCGTTCAGCCTCAAGTTTATGAAAAAAAGCGGGCGCATCAGCGCGGCGGCGGCCTTCGCGGGCGAGCTGCTGGGCCTGCGCCCCATCGTCAGCCTGAATGACGGCGTGAGCGTGGTGCAGCGCAAGGTACGTGGCGACAAAGACGTGCTGCCCGCCCTGCTGGACCACGCTGCCCAGCGCATGGTCCACCCGCCCGAATACATGGTGGGCGGCACCGATCAGGCCATCATGGACGACCTTGCCGCCCGGTGCGAAAAGCGCTTTGGGGTGCCGCCCCTCAGCATCTTCAAGCTGGGCTCGGCCGTGGCGTCCAACACCGGGCCAGACGCCATCGCCATCGTTTTTATGGGCGAGCGCCGCGCACGGCCATAGGCAATTGCCAACTACATGCCCCATTTAAAGCGTATTTTCAAAGCATTTATCCGCTATTTTCCAGCGGGTTGCCCGCCCGCCAAAAGCAGGCTGGCCAACCCGCTTTTTTAATGGGCAATATAGTCAAACGCACACCTATAAGGTGTGCGTTTGACTATGAAACGGCGAACCAATCGCCCTCTGGGCGATTTCCGCGCATTGTTATGCGCGGCTTCAAAACCGTCTCGGTTTTGAAGTGGTTCTAGTATAAAATAGCGCATTTCCGCGCAACAGAAAAACGGGCGCCGCTTGCGCGGGCCCGTTTTTCTGTTGGCAGTCCGGGAGGAATCTGCCAACTATGGGTCTATGGGCAGGGACTGGTGTCTACTATTTCTTGGTGGGCGGCACCCCGGCAAAAGCCTTGGTGCTGGGGCCCATCTCCTCTTCGTCCACCTGCACGTTCACAATGCCGGGCATGCCGCTGTCGCGCACCTTGCGAATGGCGGGGGCAATGTCCTCCCACTTGGTTACCAGCACGCCAATGCCGCCCCAGGCTTTGGGCAGTTCATGGTAGGCGCGCATATGCTCCAGTGTGGTGGCCAGGTGGCCGTGCTCCTTCACATAGTCGGCGTTGGCAATGGCCTGCGAAAGCTTGATCATACCCCAAGCGGAGTCGTTGGAAATAACGCAAACCACCGGCACCTTAAAGCGGGCAAAGGTGTCAAACTCCATGGAGTAGAAGCCGAAGCTGCCGTCGCCGGTGTAGTACAGCACCGGCTTGCCGTCGGCCATGTGGCCGCCCAGCGTCATGCCGGCGCCCACGCCAATGGTGCCCAAGGGGCCATAGCGCAGCACTTGGCCGGGGTAGCCGGCCTTGGCCTCGTTGAAAATCCAGGTGGAGGAGTCGCCGCCATCGCACACCACGTGCCAGTCACGCTCTTCCTCGGCCACAAACTTGGCCACCTCCCAGGCACAGCGGCCGGGGTGCGGGGGCTGCATGGTATCGGTGCGGGCGTCCAGGTAATCCTGCTGGAAGGCGTCGTTCAGCTTTTTGGCCTCCTGCATCCAGGCGGTGCCGCTGCGGGCGGCGGTTTTGGCTTTCACGGCGGCCAACAGCTGGGTGGCCGCCTCGCTGGCGCCGGCCACTATGCCAATATGCGCCGGGGCGTTGTAGCCAACCTTGGTCACGTCGGGGTGCACCATAATGCGCTTGTCGCTGTTGTAGCGGGGCTTGCGGCCCTTGCCCACCTGGTGGGTGTGGTTCACGCCCAGCTCCAGCAGCACGTCGGCTGCGCCCGTGGCGCCCGCGCTCTCGGTAAAGTTCGCGTCGTCATATTCGCTGCCAAACACCCCGCGGGCCAGCGTGGTGGCCTGCACGGGCATGTCCAGGTAGCGGGCCAGCTCGCCTATGGCGGCGGCGTGCTTGGTGGAAAAACGGGCGTGGTCGCCCACCAGAATGGCGGGGCGCTCGGCTTCCACCAGCCATTGGGCCGCCTTGTCAATCAGCTCGGGGTCGCCCCAGGGCTGGGCTTCGGTGCGGTAGGCCTCCGGCCAGTAAATGGTGTCCTCATCCAGCTTCTGGCGCAGCACATCGGTGGAAATCTCCAGGTACACCGGCCCCGGGGTGTCGTCCAGCGCGTAGCGGAACGCCATGGCCACATACTCGGGAATACGGTGCGCGTCATGAATAACACGCGCCCATTTGCTGAACACCTCCATCGCCTGGAAGCTCTTCACGTTCTGCAGCGGGGCGGTCTCATTTTCCACACGGGGCGAGGCGCCGCCAATGTGCACCAGCGGCACGCCGGTGTCAAACGCTTCGGCCATGGCGGTGGTGGCGTTGGTCACGCCGGGGCCCGCGGTGGTTATCAGCACGCCGGGCCGGCCCGACGTTACGGCGTAGGCGTTGGCCGCATAGCCGGCGGCACACTCGTGCCGGGTGTCCACCACCCGCATGCCAATGTCGCGGCAGCCATACAAAATGCTCATGATGTGCCCGCCGCTCAGCGTGAACACACAGTCGATGCCCTCTTTTTTCAGTGCGCGAGCAAACAGCTCGCCTCCGCTAATCTGCGCCATAAAACCCTTCCTTTCTGTGTGGGGTAGGTTGTGGGGCGTACCTTGGTTCCGGGCGGGGGCGGTGCGCCTGGCCGGCCATTGCGCCGGCGGAACGTCCCTGCCTTTTTGCCGCCGCCCGGGGCTCTGGTGGGTGACGTGTCTTATAGCCAGTATACCAGCGAAAAAGCCCAAAGTCCAATTCCAGAATAGCACCGATGACGCCCCAAAACGCCCCCATTTCATGTATAGAACCACCAAAAAAGCAGTCGGGTTTTATCAAAAGCGCAACAAGATGTATTCGCCCAGTGAATACATCTTGTTTGAGGCGTATAACCCATACTCGGTGCGAATACAAAAGCAGGCGCTGGGTGCCTAATATTGGTCGATGAGCCATAACCACAAAGCCTGCTGCGTTGGCCGGTGAGTGCGGCCGCTCGGCACCGGCACTGCAATAGTCGCCACGTTCGGGTAAATAGCACGGCACACTTACGTTGCCCGCCAAGGGTAGTAGCATGTGCCGGCTATTGCAGTACCGCCACCGAACAGCCACCCCCGTCGGCCAAGGGCAGCAGCTTATTATTTTGTCCGGTCTTGACCTTGATCCTTATTTGAATCGCGGAGCCGTTAAGCACTCGAGAATGTTGCCAAGTACTGTTTCGCGCGTGTAGGCGTAGCCGACCTCTGGCGACAGGGGGTCTGGGGGTCTCGCAATGCCGGGCCCGAAGGGCCGAGGCAGGCTTGGCGCAGCCAAACTGCCGAGCCCATACACGGTAAGCGGTGCCGCCAGGCGCCGGGAAGCGATGTAATGGGTACCCCGGGACTTCTTTGTTACTTTCTTAGCCATAAGAAAGTAAGGTCTCGCCCGTAATCTGCTCATCAGCACAAACTCAATAACAGCGAAATCGGTTGCTTATTTACATACGTTCAGGCGCGCTAACCTTCAGCATGCCCAGGCCGTTGGCCAGCGCTGTGCGCGCGGCCACGGCCAGCGCCAGGCGGGCCTGCAGCAGTTCCCGCGCCTCGCCCTTTATGCGGCAGGCGGTGTAAAACTTGTGGAACACCGTGGCCAGCTCCACCAGCCAGCGGGTAATGCGGGCGGGGTCGCGCGCCTGCGCGGCGGCGGCTATCATGCCGGGAAAGGCCGCCAGCTGCCGTATCAGCGCCCGCTCTTCGTCGGTCGTCAGCAGGTGCAGGTTGCCAAAGGCCGTCATCTCGTCCAGGCTTTCGCCTTCTTCGGCCAAGGTGCGCAAAATGCTGCAAATGCGCGCGTGGGCGTACTGCACGTAGTACACCGGGTTGGCGCTGTCCTCGGCCACGGCCAGGTCCAGGTCAAAGTCGATGGTGCTGCCCGGCTCCCGCAGGTTGAAGAAAAACCGCGCGCTGTCTATCGGCACCTCGTCCAAAAGGTCGGTCAGCGTGATGGCCTTGCCGGTACGCTTGCTCATCCGTACGGGCTCGCCCCCGCGCATCAGCTTCACAAACTGCATCAGCACAATATCCAGTTTGCTGCCGTCCAGGCCAATGGCGTCCATGGCGCCCTTCATGCGGGCCACGTGGCCGTGGTGGTCGGCGCCCCAAATGTCGATGAGGGTGGTGAACCCCCGGGCAAACTTGTCGGCGTGGTAGGCAATGTCGGCCGCAAAGTAGGTGGGCACGCCATTGGCTCGCACCAGCACCTCGTCCTTTTCGCCGCCGTCAAATTCGGTGGCGCGGTACCATATGGCGCCGTCCTTTTCGTAGGTGGCCCCGCGCTCGCCCAGCTTTTTCACCGCGGCGTCCACCGCGCCGCTGTCGTGCAGGCTCTGCTCCGAGAACCAGGTGTCGTAGTGGATGCGATACTTCTCCAAATCGTCCTTCAGGCCCTGGATATTGCGCGGCAGCGCGTAGGCCACCAGCATTGCTTCCAGCTCGGCCTCGGGCAGCCCGGCCGGGCCGTCGCCGTTTTCGGCGCGAAACGCCGCCGCCCGCTCCCTGATATCCTCGCCCTGGTAGCCGTCCTCGGGGAAGGGGATGGCCTCCTCGCCGCGTATCAGCTGCAGGTAGCGCACGGCCAGGCTTTTGGCAAACTTGGCAATCTGGTTGCCCGCGTCGTTTATATAGAACTCCCGGCTTACACTGTAGCCGGCCCAGTCCAGCGCGGCGGCCAGGCAGTCGCCCAGCGCGCCGCCCCGGGCGTTGCCCAGGTGCATGGGCCCGGTGGGGTTGGCGGAAACAAACTCCACGTTCACCCGTTCGCCGCCCCCGGTGTTGGTACGGCCGTAGTTATCCCCGCACAGCACCACGGCCATCACCACACCGCTGAACCATGTCTCGCTCACAAACAGGTTCAAAAAGCCCGGCCCGGCCACCTCTATTTTGGCAAACGCCCCATCCGTGGGGAAGTGCGCGGCCACGGCCTCGGCAATTTTGCGGGGCGGCATGCCAAAGGCCTTGGCGCTCACCAGGGACAGGTTTGCCGCCAAATCGCCATTTTTTGTGTCTGCGGGGGTCTCCACCCCATAGGCCGGCAGGTCTTTGCCGGCCGGCAGGGCGCCGGTGTCTATCGCGGCCATCAGCGCACTGTCCAGCGCGCCGCGGGCCTCCTGCTTGATGGTATCCATCATGTCCCGGTTGGCATAAACCGCCCGCGCTTCGTCCAGAAAGGCCGCCATCCCGGCGGGGTCATGCGTCATTTCAAAGGGATACAGCGCCATCAGGTTGCCTCCTGTACGGTAATTTTCACCTGGTTGTGCGAAAGATGCGCGTTGCCGGAATCCAGCGTGTAGCTGAAGCTCAAATTCCCGCCGTGCGCCCCCAGCCCGTTCTCTATCTCGTCGGCGGCCACGCCCAGGCTCAGCACGCCATAGCCGTGGTCGTAGTGGCACACGTGCCGCTTGCCGCGCTCTATCACCAGCTCGCTGGGGGCGTTGCCGGTGCGGGTCATGCTCACCTTGTGGGCGTCCTCCACCGTCACCGTGGTGGTGTTGCCCTCATAGCCGGTGGCCTCGGTTTCCCTGTAGCTGATGAAAAACCGGCCCTCGTGCTGCACAAAGCTGCCCCGGGTCATCAGGCGCACGGTGTCCATGTCGCCCTCCTGCTCCATGGTGCCCTCTATGTTGATCAGGTAATTCTCGTTCACCTGTTCATCCCTCTTTCCAAACAACAATTTTTGATACGGTGGGCGCCCTTCCCGCCGCGTCGGCCTTCGGCCTCCATTGCCCGGGCGCCTTGAGGCCCCTCGCAATGCGGCGGTGTGTTTTGGCTTCGTCTGCGGCGAAGCCAAAAGCAGCACCAAAGTGCCCGGCCCTCACAGGTGGTAGTCCTCTATCTCAATGCGCCTGGCCGGCACGTCGTCCGCCCCACCCATAAATATCTGCGCCAGTTGGTGGAACCGCGTGGGCTCGTCGCTCACATAGTAGTCCGCCTTGCCCAATTGTCGGGTGCGGGCCAGCAGGCCGGCGGCCTCCAGCCGGTCTTTCAGGGCCAGCGCGGCCTCGCGGCCGCTGTCTATCAGCGTCACGCCCGGGCCCATCTGCGCGGCAATGGTGCCGGCCAGCAGGGGGTAGTGGGTGCAGCCCAGTATCAGGGTGTCCACCCCGGCGGCCTTCACCGGCGCCAGGTACTCCTCGGCGGCCCACTCGGCCATCCGGTCGCCGGGGGCAAAATGGCCGTTCTCCACCAGTGGCACAAACAGCGGGCAGGCCGCGGTGGTGCACACAATGCCCGCGTCTATGCCCGCCAGCGCCCGTTGGTAGCTGCCGCTGGCCACCGTGGCCTCGGTGCCAATCACCCCCACCCGCCCACTGCGGGTGGCGCGGGCGGCGGCGGCGCTAGCCGGGGCCACCACGCCCAGGTACTCCACCGGCAGCCCGGTGGCCTCCTCCGGCAGCAGGGTGCTGCTCACCGTGCCGCAGGCCGCCAGCACAATCTTCACACCCTTGGCAAGCAAAAACGCAATGTCCTGCCTGGCATAGCTGATGATGATGTCCCGCCCGCGGCTGCCGTAGGGCACCCGCCCGGTGTCGCCAAAGTAAACAATGTCCTCCCCCGGCAGGATGGCCCGCAGCTCCTTCACGGCGGTAAGCCCCCCAAGGCCGGAGTCAAACACGCCAATGGGCCGGCTGGCATCGCCCGCGCGGCTCATCGCCCGGCCCTCTCCAGCGCCAGCTCTATCAGCTTGTCCACCAGCCGGCCAAAGCTCAGGCCCGCCATGGCCTCCATCAGCTTGGGGTACATGCTGATGGGCGTAAACCCCGGCAGGGTGTTTATCTCGTTCAGCAGCACCCGGCCGGTGCCGTGCTCCACAAAAAAGTCCACGCGGGAAAGCCCGGCGCAGCCCAGCGCCTGGTAGGCGCGCAGGGCCAGGTCGCGCACCTCTTCCAGCTTCTCCCCGGGCAGCTGCGCCGGCAGGTACAGCCGGCTGGCGTCGCCGCTCTGGTACTTGGCCTCGTAGTCGTATATCTCGTTGCAGGAGATAATCTCCCCCGGCAGCGTAGAAAACGCGTCGGCGTTGCCCAGCACGGCGCACTCCACCTCGTGGCCGTCCACCCCCTGCTCCAGCACCACGGTATCGCCGTGGGCCAGCGCCAGCATCACGGCGTCTTGCAGGCCCTCGGGGCCGGCCACCTTGGTTACCCCCAGGCTGCTGCCGCCGTTGGCGGGCTTTACAAATACTGGCCAAGCCAGGTTCTTTTCAACATTGGCCAGCAGGGCATCAAAGTCGGCCAGGTGGGCCCGGCTTGCGGCCAGCCAGGGCGTATGGGGCAGGCCGGCGGCCTCAAACAGGCGGTTGGCGGCGGTTTTATCCATGCAGGCGGCGCTGGCAAACACCCCGCAGCCCACATAGGGAATACCGGCCAGCTCCAAAAGCCCCTGCACGGTGCCATCCTCGCCGCCGCTGCCATGCAGCACGGGGAACACCATGTCCAGCTTTATCACGTCAAAGGCGGCATCCTGGTTCACCACAATGCCGTGGGTGGTGCTGTCGGGCGATATAAAAGCCGGCACGCAGTCGGCAAAAGTATCCCAGCCGCCGCCGCGCATCAGGTCAGTACCGCCGGGGTACAGCAGCCAGCGCCCCTTTTTGGTAATGCCCAGCTTGAATACCTCATATTGCGCGGGGTCCATGTTATCCACCACCGCCGCCGCGCTGATGCAGGAGATCTCATGCTCGCCCGACGTGCCCCCGAACAAAACCGCCACCCGCATTTTTGCCATGGCGTCCACACCCTTTCCGTTAGACCAATCATTACATGCGCATAAAGCTTAAAACCAGTCCGGTTTTAAACCGGGCGAATCCGATCCGCCCGCCGCGTATCACGCGGTAATTCGCACGAACGGCGTTCAAGTTCGCCCTTTGGGCGAACTGCGCGGCGAACGCCGCAAGCTTAAAAACAGCCCCCAGGCTGTTTTTAAGCTTGAACCAGTATAGCATAAGCCTTATAAAAAGTAAAAAAGAACCGCCACAATAAAACACGGCCAGGCTATACCAACGTCTGTGTGTACGGGCTTTGCCTTGGCGGGGCGGTATCCGGTGTTCCCCGGAGCGCAGCGGAATGGGAAAGAAACACCGCAGGGTGGTGTTTCTTTCATTGAAGCACAGCGCAGGGAATGCCGGATACCGCCCCGCCAGGGCAAAGCCCCCCGGCAAAATGCTGCCGGAGGGCTGAAAACAATATACAGTGAGGAATCAAAGCCCCAAAAACGCCTTGGCGTAGTCGCCCATAATGCCGGCCTCCACATCCTTGGGCAGCCCCAGCCCCTTAATGCGCGCTATAAACACCGGCGCGGGGGCCACGGGGTTGTACACCGGGTGGTCGGTGCCGTAAAATACCTTCTTGTAGTCGCCCACCACCTCCTTGATACGGTCCATCCGCCGCTGGAACTCCTCTTCCGGCAGCAGCACCCAGGCCGAGATATCGGTGGTAAAATTGGGATATTCCTTCAGCATCTGGGTCATGTCCTCCGACCAATGGAACCCCCCGCCGTGGGCATACACCACCTTCAAATCGGGGAATTTGTCCATCGTGCGGCGCACGTGCGCCGGGTGGCTGCCGTCGTTTTCGCTGAAAAAGCCGGAGTCCGCCCCGTGGTACAGCACCGGGATGTCATACTCCAAGCACACCTCATACAGCGGCCAGCAGGCTTCGTCGCTGGGGAAGAACCCGCAGGGCGGGTACAGCTTCAGGCCCTTGTAGCCATCGGCGGCCATGTCCTCGGCAAACATTTGGCCGGCGTTTTCGCGGCGGGGGTCTATGCCGTAAAAGGGAATAATGCGCCCGGGGTACTTCTTGGCCAGCTCAATGTGCTTCTTGTTGGCCGCCCGCCAGTCGATGTTCGCCTCCTCGCCGTGTAAAATGCCGTAGTCGATGGGCAGCACCACGGCCGCGTCCACGCCGTCGGCGTCCATGGTGGCAATCAGGCGGCTGCCGTCGGGGTCGGCCCAGGTGGCCTCCACGGTCTCCTCGGTAAAGTTGCTGCCCGGCACCAGGCCCAGGTACATGTCCATCGTGCCTTTAATGGTCTCCTTCCACTTGGCCGGGCTAAAGGGCATGTCGCCGCTGAACCAGTGTGTGTGCATGTCGATAACCATAACAACGCCTCCTTATTTTCTCTACATTATGTATTGGCGGCTAGATTTTATACAATTTTGCGGCAACGCCGCCCAGGAAGGCGTCTTTCTCAGCGTCGCTGTAGGGGTAGGCCTTCACCCGGTCCACCCACTGCTTGGTGGGAATGGCGGGATTGAACACCGGGTTGTCGCTGCCAAACATCACCTTGTCCAGGCTGCCCACCTTTTCAATAATCGTATCCATCCGCCCGGTAATGAACGCGTCCGGCATGATCTGCCAGCCCGAGAGGTCCACATAGAAATTCTCGTAGTTTTTCAGCATGTCCACCGCCTGGTCGAACCAGTTCACCCCGCCCGCGTGGGCGTATACCAGCTTCAAATCGGGGAACTTTTGCACCACCGGCAAAAAGTTATCGGGGTGGCACTCGTCCTTGGTGCTCATCATCTGCTCCATGCCGTGGCTCAGCACCGGCACGTCCAGCTCAATGGCCATTTTATACAGGTCGTGGCAGGCGGCGTCATCGGGCAAAAAGCCGCTGGGCGGGTACAGCTTCAGGCCCTTCATGCCCCACTCGGTCACCGCGGTGTAAAAGTGTTTGGCGGCATCCGGGCGGCGCGGGTCAATGCCAAAAAAGCTGTAAATCTGCCCGGGGTACGCCTTGGCCAGCTCGGCGTGGCGGCGGTTCATCTCAATGGTGTCGCAGTTGGGCACGCCAAAAAAGTCGTAGTAGTCCAGCGGCAGCAGTACCAGCTTGTCCAGGCCGCCGTCGGCTATCTGGCGCACAAAGTCGCTGCCCTCCTGCACCAGCAGCGCGTCGGCCACGGCTTCGTCCGTCATCTCCAGCCCCACGCTTTTGTAAAACTGGCCGTTCACCTGCTCGGAGATAAACGGCATCCAGCTGCCCTCCGCCATGGAAAAATCCCGGCTGAACCAATGTGCGTGACAATCAATAACCATCATGCTCTCCTCCATCTTTATGCGCATTTTGCGCGGCGTCCCATCCACTGCGTAAACCTGCCGGCCTGGCATTGTCTGTATTATACTTGAACAAAAACTGTGTGTAAAGCAATATAAAAATTATCTATTTTGCAATACAATAGCGCAGTCGTGCCTGCACTTTACTCAAAGATGTTTGACGAGTGCGCAAAGCCTGTGGTAGCATAAGGGCAAGAAACCACTGTCGGAGGAGCGCCCCTATGCCGGAAGCAGACTATAAATACAATATACAATCGGCCGAAAAAACCCTGCACATTCTGGAGCTTTTGGCCGGCGGCAGCGGGCAGCTCACCGTTTCTCAAATTGCCGAAAAGCTGGACGCCCACGTCTCGGGCGTCACCCGCTTTTTGCGCACCCTGCAAACCATGGGCTATGTGGAAAAAGACCCGGCCACCGGCCGCTATGGCCTGACAGACCAACTGTTCCTGCTGTCCGACCGCCTGCTGGTCCGCCACCCCCTCACCGAGCATTACCTCAACATCATGTACACCTACGCCCACCAGTTTAATATGACCACCCACATCTCCTCCTTCTTCGGCCAGAACATGGTCACCCTGCACAAGGACACCCGCCTCTACAACATCACGTTGAACCAGGCTTTTTTCGACCCCAAGCGCTACCTCTACTGCTCGGCGCCCGGCCGCCTGCTGCTGGCCGGCCTGCCGCCCGAAGCACTGGACGCCTACTTCCAAACCGCCGTGCTCATCAAGTACCAGCCCAAAACACTGGCCACCGAGCCGGAAATACGCGCCGAGCTGGAACAAACGCGCGCCCGCGGCTACGCAATCAACGACGAAGAATACATCGCCGGCACCTACACCATCAGCTTCCCGCTGCGGGTGGCCGGCGCTGTGCGGGGCGCGCTGTCCTTCGTCTGCTATGTGCAGGACAAACACACCATCTCCAGCCCCATCGCCATCCGCGACATCCAAACCCGCCTGGGCAATATGGGCGCCTAGTAGCTTGCGTCGCTTAAAACACGCGATATATCCGCCGGGGATTTTTTGTCTATCAAGGCGGACGATTGAGCAAGGCTTTGTGCCTTGCGATTGACTAGCGCCGCAGCGCTGTTTCGGAGCG